>RPOS01000080.1 GCA_003820635.1 Verrucomicrobiaceae bacterium
GAGGGTTTTGAGGGTTTGGCGCCGGGTGGTCATAAACAAAAGGAACGCCGTGGATACAAGGAAAGCCGCGCGCATCTTACAAGGAAGTTTCCCGGCAGGGTGCGCTGCATATTACATTTATTTTCATCTTGCGCCGGGATGGCAGCGGTGAGACTTTGTAGCTGTCTCAAAAACCTGTTACCACCATGAAAGAAATCCTTGATGCATGGAGGAGCGTCGATCGCAACAAAGTCGCCATCGCGCTGAGCGTGATCCCCGGACTGGGGCATCTCTACAAGCACCACTACATCGCCGGCTTCGGCATCCTGACCGTCGGCAATATCCTGGTGGCTTTCATTTCCGGGCTGCTTGTATTCGGCACGCTTGGCACATCGTTGTTCGTCATTCCGGCGGCGTGGATCGCCGGAATCGCCACCTCGGCCTACATGGCGTCCGACGAGCACGGCCATCACCCGTGGCTGCACGTCTGGAATTATCACTGGGCGGACTTCGTCCACCGGTTCCGCAAAGCCTGACCCGGCGGGCATGGATCCGGGTGAATGTGCGGTGGCGCGCAGGGGGCGCGCTGCCGGAGTGCGATTGGAGTATTTTCAAGCGCCGGTGCATGACGCGCCGGCGCATCTAACAAAAAATAGATCAAGCCATGAAAAAGATCATCATTGCAGCCAATCTCGGCAACCTGAGGGTTCTGAAATACCGCGAGGCCGGCGAGGATCCCATCGAGCAGGAGCACCTCGTTGAGGAAACCGGCGAGTCCGGCAAGGAGCATGTGAAAAGCATCCATGAAACCGTGACCGACCAGTCCGGCCGCTTCGCGCGCGGCGGGGCCGTGGGCATGACAACCGGCATGTCCAACGGCGAGGAGCACGAACTCAAAGCCGAAATGGAGCGCAGCGCCCTGAAGAAAATCGTCACGCGCATCGAGTGCGCGTTGTCCGCGGAAGGAAATCCGCCATGGATCCTCGCCGCACCCAAGCCGATTCTGGCGCGGTTGGAGGAAATGCTGCCTGCCCCCGCGCGCCAGGCGTTGATTTCCAGCGTGGGCGCGGACCTGACACGCTGCCCCTTGCCCGAGATGGAAGCGCGTTTTCTCTGAACCCCATGGAAAATCCGGATGCCGCCGATTCGCTGTGCGGGACGACGCTGGAGGCCCGCGTCGATGAGAGGACTACCGCCCTGCGCAAGGCCAATGAGAAACTGCAAAAGGAAATCGCGGCGCGCCACCGCTTGGAACGGGAAATCCTCGAGATCAGCGAGCGCGAGCAACAGCGCATCGGCCGCGATCTGCACGATGATCTCGGCCAGCGCCTTGTGGGTATTTCCTATCTGAGCCACCAATTGGCCAACGCGCTTGAGGCCAGCGGCGCGCCGGAGGCGAAGCAAGCCGCCAAGATCACCGCTCTGCTCAACGACGCGCTGGCGCTCACCCGCTCGCTGGCCCGCGGGCTGCATCCGGTGGCGATGAAATCCGGCGGGCTGAAGGCGGCGCTGGCTGATCTGGCGGAAAGGACATCCGGGATTTTCCAGGTGAACTGCGAGTTTTGTGATCCCATCGTGGAACCGGGGCTGCCGGACAGCGTGGCCACGCATCTCTACCGGATCGCCCAGGAGGCGGTGACCAATGCCGTGAGCCACGGCAAGGCCACCGAGATCCGCATCGAGCTCGACTCAAGGCCCGCGCGCACCTCGCTCGCGGTGCGGGACAATGGCTCGGGCCTGCCCAGGCTGAGTCCCCGCCGCAAGGGCATGGGCCTGCGCATCATGCACTACCGTGCGGATGTCATCAGCGGCTCACTGGTTTTCTCCACTCCGGAAAATGGCGGCACCGTGGTCAGTTGCACGGTTTCCGCAAACCCTTGACTGCGGCATTGCCGGCCCGAAGTTATCATGATGATTGCGGAAGAAAAACTTCATGATCCGTGGTTGGTGGCCGTCTGGCCCGGCATGGGCGGTGTGGCGATCACTGCGGGATATTATCTGATGGCCAAGCTCGGCATGCACCTGCTGCTGGAAATTCCCGCCGCCGGGTTTTTCGACATCGAACAGGTGGAGGTGAAGGACGGGTTGATCGTGACACGCCGCCTGCCGCGCAGCCGGCTGTTTCTCTGGAGCGATCCGGAGCAGCGGCGCGACCTCATCGTCTTCATCGGCGAGGCCCAGCCGCCGGCCCGCGGCGGGGAATTCTGCCGCAAGGTGATCGACCAGGCCAAGGAACTCGGCGTGCGGCGCGTATTCACCTTTGCCGCCATGGCCACCGCGATGCGGCCCAAGGATGACTGCCGCGTCTTCGGCGCCGCGATCGACCGCGACACGCTTGCGGAGTTCAGGCAGCTCGATATGGACATCCTCGAAGGCGGTTCCATCAGCGGTCTCAACGGGGTTTTGTTAGGCATGGCGGCGGCCGGTGGACTGCCGGGCGGCTGCCTGCTGGGGGAAATCCCGCATGTTTTCGCGCAGATCCCGTTTCCGAAGGCGGCGCTTGCCGTGCTCGAATTCTTCAGCGCGATGACCGGCATCACACTCGATTACGCCGAGCTGCGCGAGCAGTCCGAGAAGGTGGAAAAGACGCTGGAGGAATTCCTCGTCCGCATGGAGCACGCGGTGGAGGAGGCACACGGCCAGCCCGGCCACCTGCCGGAGCCCGGGGAAAAAGCACCACGGCCCGCCGCGGCGGACCGGCAGCGTGTGGAGGCGCTTTTCGCCGCCGCCCGGGCCGACCGCTCGCGCGCCTATGAACTCAAGCAGGAGCTCGACCGCCTCGGCTTGTTCAGCGAGTTCGAGGATCGATTCCTCGATTTGTTCAAGGAGCCCGGATCAAACCACCACAAGCCATGAGTGCTGCAAAAAACCGCCACAACATCCTGCTGGTGGATGATCACCCGCTGCTGCTGGAGGGGCTGGCCCGCATGGTCAACGCCGAGCCCGGATTGGGAGTCTGTGGCATGGCGGCGGATGTGCAGGAGGCGCTCGCCCAAGTGGAGGCGCTCAAGCCGGATCTCGTCATCACTGATCTCACGCTGCCGGGCCGCAATGGCCTGGAGTTCATCAAGGACCTCGCCGCCACCCACCCGGAAATCCCCGTCATCGTGCTCTCGATGCACGACGAGATGATCTATGCCGAGCGCGTGCTGCGTGCCGGCGGCCGTGGTTATGTGATGAAGGACACGCCGCCGGGAAACCTGTTGCAGGCTATTCGCACGGTGCTCGGAGGTGGTGTTTCCGCCAGCCAGAAAGTCACCAACCATTTGCTCAAGGCACTCGTCAGCCACAAGACGGCATCCCGGCCCGGCTGCCCGATGGAATGCCTCACTGACCGGGAAATGGAGGTCTTCGAACTCATCGGACAAGCCAAGAGCAACCACGAGATCGCCACGCAGCTCGGCATCAGCCCGCGCACGCTCGATGCCCACCGCGCGCACATCCGCGAGAAACTCGGCCTCGCAGATGGCAGCGAGTTGACGCGCCACGCCATCCGCTGGATCGAAGTGGGAGCCATTGAGTCGTGAGCCTCCGGGCACATGTTGGAGAACCCGCGTATGCTTGATTGCGCGAAATGCGCAGAGGCAATGAGGGTTTCACCCCATTCCCAAGACTCTCAGCATGGATATGGTGGAGAAGCCCCCGGAACATTAGCTGAGTTGTCCCCCCAACCCAGTCCCCCACGGCTAGGAAATCCTTAGCTTGTCAAACATCCGCAATCCCCCCTTGAACCACATAACCAGCCCAGATCGATCCATGCAAACTTCCATGCTCAAACGCTTCGGCAGCCGCCAAGAGGCTGGCCGCGCACTGGCCAAACGTCTCGCCGGATTCGCCGCCACGGATGCCGTGGTGCTCGCGCTGCCGAAGGGCGGCGTCACCGTCGGAGCTGAAATCGCCCACCTGCTTCAACTGCCATTCGATGTGCTGTTGATAGACCGCATCACGGCCCCCGGTTGTGGTGAGACACCGCTGGGAGTGATCACCAGCGGCGGCGTGCGCATTCTTAACTCGGCAATCATCGACCGCCTGCACATCAGCGATGATGTGGTGCGTTGCGCGGTGCTTCGCAAGGCGCTGCGGCTTGCCCGCCGCGAAAGGTTGTATCGCAGCCACCACCCGTCGGTTGATGTGGCGGACCGCACGGTGATCCTCGTCGATGACGGCTCGGCCCCCGGCACCACGCTGCGCAACGCGATCCGCCTGTTGCACCGGCAGCACGCCGAGCACATGGTGGTGGCGCTGCCGGTGGTCTGCCATCATGCCGCTTGCGATCTGCGCATGGAGGCCGACGAAGTGGTGACCTTGGAAGAATCATCCGCCCATATTTCCGTGAGGAATTGGTTAGAGTCGTTCCCGCCGACGACTTCTACGGACGTGCGGCGCATCCTGAACGAGGAATTCGAGGAAAGCGGCCAGCACAACTGACTTCCCCCTCTCCCCCCAACGATTGCATCCCCCCAAGAAATGCCGGGATCCCGCCCCCGCGGGCATCCCGGCCGAGAATGACGGCCGCGGTGGCATCCTTCCACTGCGGCCGCCTTTGCGTTTGCGGGCGGAGCCGCCCTGCCGGGATGGCTCGTGATCCGTGAAAACAAGCGCTTGCGCGAGGCCCGGAACCGTGTGACTCGTTGGCCCGGCATTTGTCGCCCGATGAATTCCCCTTTGTCCCATTTCCATGCGTGAAACCCTGATTGTGATCGGTTTGCTTGTTCTCGCCGTAGGCTTGCGCACGGCCCGGACCGTGGGCTTGCGAAAACTCGGTGCGTTCACCTTTCTTGGTGCCAGCTTCTGCTTGTTTTATTTCCTCACCGGCAGCCTGTGGGCCGGTCTGGCTGGGGTGTTGCTGTGGTTGTTCCTGCCGTGGATCGAGCTGCTCACCCGCATCCGGCGGATGCGCCTGCCCATCGAAAACCGCCTGACGCACCGGACGCTGCCGAATCCCTCGTTTTTCCCGAATGCCACGGAAGCCGCCGCCGCCATGGAGGAGGCGGGCTTCGAGCATGTCTCCGACTGCGGTTGGGAATGGGACGGCATGCACCAGTTTTTCCAACTGTTCTGGAACCCGGAGGAACGCGCGGTGGCCGCCGTCTGCCTGTGCGAGCAAAGCGATGTGGCCTTCGCCTTCATTTCCATCACCTCGCATGATTGCGACGGGCGCATCTGGCGCACCACGAATTTCCCCTTTGCACCGACGCTGCGCTGCCCGCCGGACGTGCGCTGGAACCACGTGCCCTGCGGCCGCAACTGCTTCCACCACATCCTGCGCGACCACAAGTCCTACCTCAGCCGCGCCAAGGTCCCGCCGGACCGGCTGCGAGTCCCGGACCCGGAGGAAATCGAGCAATCCATCGAGCTCGAGATGCGCCGCCAGCTCGATCACAACCTCAACACCGGCATCATCCGCCTCACTGGCGACGGCCATTTCCAATACTCGAAGCGCGGGCTGCTCTTCCTCTGGATGCAGTTCATCAAGGACATGGTCCGCTTTTGTTAGAGCGGCTTCCCATCACTTGCCGAACTCCGCGGCCAGCGAGGTGACAGTGGCCTTGGCATCGCCGTAGAGCATGCGGGTGTTGGGATGATAGAAAAGCGCGTTTTCGAGGCCGGAGAAACCGGTGCCTTTGCCGCGCTTGAGGCAGTAGATGGCGCGCGCCTCGTGGGCGTGAATGATGGGCATGCCGTAAATCGGGCTCGCGGGATCATCCAGCGCCGCGGGGTTCACCACGTCGTTGGCACCGATCACGATGGCGACGTCCACCGATGGCATGATGGCGTTGACCGGCTCCATTTCCTGGAGTTGCTCATAGGGCACGTCCGCCTCGGCGAGCAGCACGTTCATGTGGCCCGGCATGCGGCCGGCCACCGGGTGGATGGCGAAGCGGACCTCCGCGCCGTTGTTTTCCAGCATCGCGGAAAGCTCCTTCACGGCGTGCTGTGCCTGGGCGACGGCCATGCCATAGCCGGGAATGATGACCACGCTGCGCGCGGCTTCCAGCACATAGTAGGCGTCCTCCACGGACGCGGCCTTCATTTCTCCGGTGGAGGCCTTTTGCTTGCCGCCTGCAGCACCGAATCCGCCGAAGAGCACGTTGCCGATGGAACGGTTCATCGCCTTGCACATGATGAGTGTGAGAATGATGCCGCTTGCGCCAACGAGGCAGCCGGCGACCACCAGCACGTTGTTGAGGATGATGAAACCAGCCAGTGCGGCGGCCACGCCCGAGAGCGAGTTGAGCAGGGAAATCACCACCGGCATGTCACCGCCGCCGATTGGCAGCGTCATCAGGACGCCGATCAGCAGGGAAATGACCACCAAGCCGATCACCAATCCCACCGCCCATGGCGCGACCGGCTGCATCCCGAGCGCCACCGCGCCACCGAGCGACGCGGCCAGCAGGACGAGGTTGATCGCCTTCTGCCCGGTGAAGACCATCGGCCGGCCGGACATTTTCTCTGACAATTTCGCCCAGGCCACCACGCTGCCGGTGAAGGTGACCCCGCCGACGAGCACGGTGAGGGCGATGGCCACCGCGGCGAAGGCCAGCGGCACCGTCACGCCGGTCTGCGCGGCAAGAGCTGATAGATAACTTTCCGCGCCGCCGTGATGGAGCTTGTGATACTCCGCCGCACCCACCAGCAGGCTGGCCAGCCCGCCGAAGCCGTTGAACAGCGCCACCAGCTCGGGCATGCCGGTCATTTGCACGCGCTTCGCCATAATCAGGCCGATCACCGAGCCTAACAGAATTCCGCCAGCCACCAGTTTCCAGTCCAGCCCGCCGTAGAGGAGGGTGGCGATCACCGCCAGCAGCATGCCCACGGAGGAAATCCGGTTGCCGCGCCGCGCGGTGTCGGCATGGCCGAGCCACTTGATGCCGAAGATGAATAAAATCGCCGAGGCGATGTAGAGCAGGTTGATGAGAACGTCCTTCACGGCTTTTCCTTCTTCTTGAACATGGCGAGCATGCGGTCGGTGACGGCATAGCCGCCGACCACGTTGATGGTGGCGAGCACGACGGCGGCGAAGCCGATCCAGCGGGCGAGCGGCGGCTCATTGGCGGCGATGGCCAAAAGCGCGCCGACCACCGTGATGCCGGAGATGGCGTTCGAGCCGGACATCAGCGGCGTGTGCAGCTGGGAAGGCACTTTCGCGATCAACTCAAAGCCGAGAAACACGGCCAGGGTGAAAGCGAACAACAGTAATAACAAGGGAGCGAGTTCCATGGATTTTTCAGGGTTTGAAGCGTTCCTGCACCTGGCCGCGGTGCACCAGCAGGCAGCTCTTGAGGATTTCGTCGTCGCGCTCCAGATCGGGCGCGCCGGTTTCCGCATTCCAGAAGTGTGAGGCGAAGGCGGTGAGGTTGGCCGCATACATCTGGCTGGCGTGGCGCGGCATCTGGCATTCCAGAGCGCCCCAGCCGAGCAGGCGCACGCCGTTGCCGAGCACCACTTCCTCGTCGAGGCGCGTGCCTTCCACATTGCCGCCACTTTCCGCCGCGAGGTCCACCACCACCGAGCCCGGGCGCATGCCGGAGAGCATTTCCGCCGTGAGCAAAAGCGGAGCACTGCGGCCGAAGACCTTGGCCGTGGTGATTACGATGTCGGATGCGGCGCACGCCTTGGCCATCCCGGCCTGCTGCAGCGCCACTTGTTCCGGCGTCAGCTCGCGGGCGTAGCCCTGCTCGGTCTGGCCGGTCTCGCCGATGTCGATTTTCACAAACTTCGCGCCGAGCGAGCGCACCTGCTCCTCGACGACCGGCCGGGTGTCGAAGGCCTCCACCCGCGCGCCGAGCCGCCGCGCCGTGGCGATGGCCTGCAAACCCGCCACCCCCACGCCCACGATGAACACCTTGGCCGGGGAAATCGTGCCCGCCGGCGTCATCATCATCGGCAGGATCGAGTCCAGCTGGTTGGCGGCCATCAACACGGCGGCGTAGCCCGCGAGGTTTGCCTGGGAGCTCAACGCGTCCATCTTCTGCGCCAGCGTGGTGCGCGGGATCAATTCCATGCAGACCCCGGTCACACCGGCGGCCACCATCGCCTCGATCCGCTCGCGCCCGCCAAATGGGTCCATGAATCCCACCGCCACCGAGCCGTGCTTCTGGCGGGAAATTTCCGCCGCTTCCGGCGGCCGCACCCGCAGCACGTAGTCCGCATCGACCAGCGCGTGAGCGGCGTCCACCGCGATCATCGCGCCGACTTGACGATAGGCTTCATCCGGATGGCCCGCGGCATTTCCGGCTCCGC
This sequence comes from Verrucomicrobiaceae bacterium, assembly GCA_003820635.1. The sequence goes on from RPOS01000080.1 coordinate 8,227, forward strand.
TCTCCACGGTCACCGAAGCTCCCAGCTTGACCCAGGCCGCCACCGCAGCGGGATCAAGGGCGACGCGCGTTTCCAAAGGCCGTTTCTCACGACAGACAAAGACATTCATGGGTTGTGGGGAGGGAATGAATCAATTCACGCGCAGTCTTGAAAGCTCATTTTCATAGAATTTTTGCTGAAATGCGAGGCTGGGCTATTGATATTCAGTGGTTTGAAATTTTTGAGAATGAGAATTGGAATAATTCTTGATATTGAGCAAAGCGCGCCTAGCTTCCCGCCGCCATGGTCAGCAACGCCCCAGATACCCACCCGGTCCCGGAGATTCCCGAGGAGATCGCCGGTCTGCGCATGACGCGGCAGCGCCAGGAAATCTACCGGATCCTCATCGAGCAGCGCGATCACCCGACGGCCAATGAGGTCTTCATGCGGGTGAAGGACCGGCTGCCCAACATTTCGCTCGCGACGGTTTACAACTGCCTGGAGGCGCTGGTGCAGCATGGCATCATCCGCCAGGTGAATTTCGAGCGCGAGTCCTCGCGCTACTGCCCGAACCTCACCGAACACGGCCATTTTCACGATGCCGCCACCGGCGTCATCCACGACATCGATTTCAAGCCCGGCGCCAATCTCACCGACATCCTCGAACTCCCTGTCGGAGCCGTCGTCCAAGACGTTGAAATCACCCTGCGCGGCAAAATTTCCAATAATCAATAATCCATCTCAAATATTCAATTCCACCATGAGCCTACACATCCAGAACCTGCACGCCACCCTTGAAGACGGCACCGAAATCCTCAAGGGAGTCACCCTCGAAGTCCCCAAAGGCGAAGTCCACGCCATCATGGGCCCGAACGGCTCCGGCAAGTCCACCCTGTCCAAGGTGATCGCCGGCCATGAGGGCTACCTCGTCACCGGCGGCACCGTCACCATCAATGGCGATGACATTGCCGAGATGTCCATCGACGAACGCTCGCGCGCCGGCATCTTCCTCGCCTTCCAGTATCCCTCCGAAGTCCCCGGCGTTTCCAATGCCAACTTCATCCGCGCCGCGCTGCAGGCCCGCCTGCCGAAGGGCGAGGAAATCGACGCCGTCGCCTATTACAAGAATCTCTACGCGAAAATGGACCTGCTGGAAATGGACCGCAAGTTCACCGGCCGCGCCGTGAACGAAGGTTTCTCCGGCGGGGAGAAAAAGCGCAACGAGATCCTCCAGATGATGATGCTCGAACCGCAATACTGCATCCTCGACGAAACCGACTCCGGCCTCGACATCGATGCCCTCAAGATCGTCGCCAAGGGCGTCAACGCCATGCGTTCGCCCGAGCGCGGCATGCTGCTCATCACCCACTACCAGCGCCTGCTCGACTACATCAAGCCGGACCACGTCCATGTCATGGCCGAGGGCCGCATCGTGAAATCCGGCGGTCCCGAGCTCGCCCACGAGCTGGAGAAACACGGCTACGACTTCCTCAAGGAAGCCGCGCTGGCCTGACGACATTTCATGGTTGAAATTTCAAATCCCGAATTCCTTTCCCATGTCCTACGAACCCACCACCGCCATCCTCGACGAGGAAACCCACGAGGCGATCAACATCGACCGCACCAAGGGTGACTTCACCTTTCCCGAGCGCCACAAATTCGACGCCGGCCGCGGGCTGAGCTCGAAGACCGTCGATTACATCTGCGACGTGAAGAACGACCCGCAGTGGGTGCGTGATTTCCGTCACAAGGCGCTCAAGGTTTTCCTTGATAAGCCGATGCCCACCAACTGGGCGACGAAGGACCTGGAAAACATCAACTTCGACGAGATCCGCTATTATCTATCAGACGGTGAGAAGCCGAAGCGTTCCTGGGACGATGTGCCGCCGGAAGTGCTCGAAACCTTCGAGCGCCTCGGCATCCCCGAGCAGGAGCGCGCCTTCCTCGCCGGCGTGGAGGCACAGTATGATTCCGAGGCCGCCTACTCGAACATGAAGGAGGAGCTCACCAAGCAGGGCGTCATCTTCGTCAACTCCACCGAAGGCCTCAAGGAATACGAGCAAATCTTCCGGCCGTGGTTCGGCAAGGTGATCCCCACTTCCGACAACAAGTTCTCCGCGCTCAACAGCGCCGTGTTTTCCGGCGGATCGTTCATTTACATCCCGAAGGGAGTGAAGCTCAAACAACCGCTGCAAGCCTACTTCCGCATCAATTCTGAAAGCTTCGGCCAATTCGAGCGCACGCTCATCATCGCCGACGAGGGCGCGGAAGTGATGTACATGGAAGGCTGCACCGCGCCGAAGTTCGAGACCGCCACACTGCACTCGGCGGTGGTGGAACTCGTCGCCCTGAAAGGCGCGAAGATCCAATACGTCACAGTCCAGAACTGGAGCAGCAACGTCTTCAACCTCGTCACCAAGCGCGGCCTCGCCATGGAGGACGCGGAAGTCCGCTGGATCGACTGCAACATCGGCTCACGCCTGACGATGAAGTATCCCGGTGTCATCATGAAGGGTGAACGCGCGCGCGGCGAGGTGATTTCCATCGCGCTGGCCAACACCGGCCAGCACCAGGACACCGGTGCCAAAATGATCCACGCGGCAAACAACACCACCTCCAACGTCGTTTCCAAGTCCATCTCCGTCGGCGAAGGCCGCTCCACTTACCGCGGCCAGGTCCACATCCCGCGCCACCTCAAGGGCTGCAAGAACAACACCGAGTGCGACGCGCTGCTCATCAACAGCCACTCGCGCACCGACACCTATCCCGCCATCACCGTGCGCGGCAACCAGCACGCCACCCAGCACGAGGCCTCCGTTTCGCAAGTCTCCGAGGACATGCTCTTCTACATGCAGCAGCGCGGCCTCAACGAGGGCCAGGCCATGTCGCTCGCCGTCAACGGCTTCATCAACGACCTCGTCCGCGAGTTTCCGATGGAATACTCGGTGGAGTTGAAACGCCTCATCGATCTGGAAATGGAAGGCAGCGTCGGCTGATTCAACAAGATCGGACTGATTCGTCTGATCCGACCAATCTTCAAAATCATGACTACTTCTCTCCCTCACTGGTTCTCCGCCCGACAAGAGGCCGCCAAGGCACGCTTCGCTTCCACCCCCGCGCCCAAGCGCGGCGATGAAACCTGGCGCTTCTCCAATCTCAAACAGCTCGACTTCGACGGCTTCCAACGGAGCGCGGACTTCAGTCCGCCCGCCGCCGATCTCATCGCCCGCTCCACCGGTCTTGAGAAAACCGCCGCGAAATTCATCTTCGCCAACGACACGCTCATTCACTCCGAGAGCAGCGTGCCGAGCGGCGTGATCTGCCTGCCACTGGCCGAAGCACTCGTTTCCTACAGCGAGCTCGTTGAGAAACACTTCATGAAACAGGAAACCCGCCTCGGCTCGGCGAAGTTCGCGGCATGGCACGAGGCCATGGTTTCCAACGGCCTGTTCGTCCATGTGGGCGATAATCTCGAAGTCGAAGGCGCCATCGAAGTCCATCACTGGATCTCCGGCGCGAACACCGTCATCTTCCCGCACACGCTGGTCGTCACCGGGAAATCCTCCAAGGTCCGCGTGATCGACATCTTCCGCTCCGCCGAGGAACTCGAGCCCGGCCTCGCCATCGCCTTCAACGATCTATCAGCCGGCCCCAATTCGCAGCTCGATTACGTGGCCATCCAGGCACTCAACGAGGTCACGCGCATCATCCAGATCAACGAAACCTCCACCGCGCGTGATGCCTCGGCCAAGGGATTCATCCTCAACACCGGTGCTTCATGGGCCCGCAATGAATGTCTCTCCCGCCTCGAAGGCCCCGGCTCGCGCTCGGACATGCTCTCGGTCTCCATCCCCGCCCGTGAGCAGGAATACGACCAGCGCACCTTCCAACACCACGTTTCCGAAGGCGCCTACTCGGACCTGCTCTACAAGAACTCGCTTTATGATAACGCGAAAACCATCTTCTCCGGTCTGATCTTTGTGGATGAAGGCGCGCACCACACGGATGCCTACCAGACCTGCCGCAACCTGCTCATGAGCGACAGCTGCGAGGCCAACTCCATGCCCGGCCTCGAAATCAATGCCGACCAGGTGAAGTGCTCGCACGGCTCCACTTCCTCGCAGATCCACGATGAGGAAATCTTCTATCTCCAGGCCCGCGGCATCGATCCGGTGTGCGCCCGCCAGTTGATCGCCCGTGGTTTCTCGGTGGAGGTCGTCGAACGCCTCAACGACGAGCCTGTGGAGGAACTCGTGCTGAGATTCATCGACGACAAGTTCGCCCACATCGCTGGCGGCGGCGCGTGACGGCCAATCACTCCAGCCAGACGGATTTGAGATAAGCCGCATCGGTGAAATCCGGCGGCATGGGCGTGTGGTGCGCGCTCATCGGCCGCGGCAGGCTGGCGGTGAGCTGGCGCTCAAATCCGCCGGGCGTCATGCCGCGGAAGTTGGTGCAGCACAACAGCCAGCCGCCGGGCGCGAGCACCCGCGCCGCCAGCGCGGCGAGCTCGCCGAAGTCGTTCTCAACGCGGAACACTTTTCCCTTCTCATCCCGCGAGAAGGTCGGCGGATCGAGCACGATGCCATCGAAGAGGCGGCCTTGTTTTGCGAAGCGGCGCAACCAGTGGAAGGTATCGCCCTTGCAAAAGTGGTGCGCCGCGGGGTCGAGCGAGTTATGGCATAAGTTGCGCCTCGCCCAGTCGAGATACGGCTGGGAGAGATCGAGCGTGGTGGTTTCCGCGCCAGCCATGGCGGCGGCCACGGAGAAGGCGCCGGTGTAGGCGAAGGTGTTGAGCAGTCGAAGGCCGGGCTTCATCCGGCGGCGGACCTCGGCGCGGTTGTCGCGCTGGTCGAGGAAGATTCCCTGCGAGTAGCCGCTGTGAAATGAGATTTCATAAACAATGCCGTTCTCGCGGATGGCAAACGGTTCGGAAACCACCGGTCCGCAGAAGTGGGCGGGCGATTCCTTCTGATTCTGGTCGAGCCGTTTCCAATAACAGGAAACGCCGCGGTCGCGCAGCCATTCACCCACCGCTGCCGGCACGGTGTTGGCGGTGGTTGAGAGCAGCCAGCGGCCGGCGAAGGTTTCGAGAAAAACCCCCGGCAGGCCGTCGCCCGCGCCGTCGATCAGGCGCACGGCGTCGGTTTGCTCCGTGAGAAGCGGTTTCCGTTTCGCGACGGCGGCATCTAGCAATTCACGCATGGCGGGCATCGTTGATGCGGCCGACGATGAGCGGCGCTGCGGAGCGCGTCAACAGATGCGCTGGTGATGATAAAATTCTTTCCGGTTGCATGGCACGGGGTTTCTGCGAGGTTGAGAAACCGTGAACCTTTTCCCCCAATCACGGCGTATCGCCTTCCTCGGGGACTTTGTGCCCCGCCGCTGCGGCATCGCCACCTTCACCCATCACCTGTGCGAGGCGGTGGCAGCCCAGGAACCGGACGCCAAATGCATCGTAGTGGCCGTGAACGACCGCCCGGAGGGCTATGACTATCCACGGCGCGTGCGCTTTGAAATCGATCACAAGGACCTGGATTCCTACCTCGCGGCGGCGGATGTGCTGAATGCCAACCGGGCGGATGTGCTGTGCGTGCAGCATGAGTTCGGGATC
>RPOS01000081.1 GCA_003820635.1 Verrucomicrobiaceae bacterium
CGCGCGCAGCGCTGGGTGGAGCGCCGCGCGGAAACCGCCGTGCGCATCACCAGCATGTACGGCCTGCAGGTGCTGATCGTTCCGGCCAAGGCGAAATCCGAGGCGAATGCCTACTGGCGTTTTTCCGGCGAGGTGGTCAGCAGCCGGCAGGCGCAGGATTTCCTCGATGGCAATCCGCGCGAGGGCTCCAAGTCGCACCTCATCGCCCGGGCGCTCGGCAAGTTCACCGGTACCACTCCGGAGAACACCTTCGTCTTTGCCAGCGGCATGGCGGCCGCCACCAGCGTCCTGCGCGCGCTGCCCGGCGTGCTCAATGGTCGCAAAACCCTGCAACTCGAGTTTCCCTACGTCGATTGCCTCAAGGTGCAGGAACATTTCGGCCACGGCGTGGTGTATCTGAACGAGGCCGTCGGCGAGTCCTTCGACGAGGCGCTGCAGCGCATCCGCCAGGGCGAGTTCGCCGGCGTGTTCACCGAGTTGCCGAGCAATCCGCTGCTGCGCACCGTGGATCTCGCGCGCGTGGCGCAAGCCTGTGCCGAGGGTGGCACGCCATTCATCGTGGATGATTCGGCCGCCGGGCCGTTCAATGTGGATGCCCTGCGTTACGCCGATGTCGTCACCGGCAGCCTCACCAAGTGGATCTCCGGTGAGGGCGATGTGATGGCCGGCATGGTCGGCCTGCGCGAGGATTCGCCGTTTGCGGCAATCCTGCGTGACTCGTTGCGCGCCGATGCGGAGGAATGCGCGCCCCTTTACATTGGCGACGCCGAGGTGCTGCTTTCCAATCTCAAGGGCTATGCCAGGCGCATGAAAACCATCAACGAGAACGGCCTTGCGCTCGCGACCTGGCTCGCCAGCCATCCGGCGGTGGCCCAGGTCTGGCATCCCTCGCTCACGACGCGTGAAAACTACGATGCCGTCCGGCGCAAGGCTGGCGGCTACGGCGGCTTGCTTTCCTTCACGCTCAAGGCCCCCAAGAAAACCGCAAAAGTCTATGACGCGCTGCGCCTGTGCAAGGGGCCGAGTTTCGGCACGCCCTTCACGATGGTTTGCCCCTACGTCATGCTCGCGCACTACCCGGAGCTCGAATGGGCCGAGGCCTGCGGCGTCCCGGCGCACCTGCTGCGCGTTTCCTGCGGGCTTGAATCCTTCGATGCGATCAAGGCGGCCTTCGAGCAGGCGCTCGATTTCTGAGGCCTCACTGTTTCGCCACACCCTGTTGCCATAGCGGCGAGGGAGGAAGATCATGCGGCCGGCAAATGATGATGCCCGCGTGCTTGGAGGACTGGTTGAGGTAATCGGTGATCGGTCGATCGATCACGCACATCCGGCCCTTGTCGCGGTCCGAAGTGGCATGGGCGAAGTAGGCGCGGTTTTTGATGCGGATGATCAGGCCGACGTGGGACGTGTAGCCGCTGTGCCAGGTGGTGGTGATGGCGCAGATGTCGCCGTTTTGTAACTGGCTCTCGATGGCGCGGACCCTGGATTTGGGAATGTGATAGACCGGAAGCTTGGAAACCTGGGCTTCGATTCTGCCCATCGGCGCGACCAACGAGGGGTTCGAGCGCAGGTAGCGGTAGTTTTTCCACTGCACCGTCATCTCGCGGATTTCGCGCCGCAGCCGCTCGGCACCCGGCAGGCGGGGCGTGATGTTGGTGGCATAGCCGCGGCGCTGGTTGTCGTAAAACACCTCTTCCAAATGGTGCATGCGGCTGAGGTAGCTGCCATCGCAGACGCCGTTGCGGTAGCGCTCGATCTCCACCATGTGCAGCATGTCCTGCGGTTTGTAAGGGCCGGGCCTGTAGCGCAGCATGCGGGCGATCGCCAGAGCGTTCTCGTAATACGTCCAGCAGTCCATGCCCTTGAAGTTCACCACTGGCGACTCGATGCGGTCATGCACCTCCAGCGTGTAGTTCACATAGGGCGTGCCGACCATTTCCCGCGCGACCATCACGGTGCGCTCGCCGAGCGGCAGCCTGCGCCAGTTCTGGCGTTCCGCCTTGGCGACGATGGCGTGGAATTTCGACTCGCCGATGAAAACCACATCCAGCGGCAGGCGCGGCTTGGACGGTGGCGGCGGGGCCTTCTGCGCCCATGCCGAGGTGACGAAAAGCGCGCAAAACGCCGCGAGCATGCCTGTGAATCTGCCTTGCATGCTCCTTGCATAGCCCATTCCGAGCCGCGGGCCAATCTAACATTCACGGGTGCCCGTCGTCCGCACCAGCACCGGTTCGAAGACAAACCAATGGTTCCAGTGCCGCCGCGCCGCGCTGTAAACCGCCGCGGCCCAGGCGCTGGCCGCTTCGGCATCATCACCGCGTTGTCGCGGCGGCAGTTGCAGCGGAGGATGGACGCTCACCCGGTAGCGCCGCCAGCCATCGCGGGTGATGAAGAGCGGGAAGCAGGCTGCGCCGGTGACGCGTGCCAGAAACAACGGCCCCTTCGGCAGGCGCATCCGCAGGCCGGGCTCCACCTCCACCTCCATCGGCGAGACATCGAAGAGCACGCGGTCTCCCTGCACGGCCACGAAATTTCCCTCGCCCAGCAGGCGTGCGAGCTCGACGCCCAGCAAGCCGCCCTCGCGGTTGTAGAGCGTGCGGAAATTCGGGTGGCGTTGCTCCCTGCGGCGCAATTCCCGCTCGCGGTGCAGTTGGGCTTCCGGTTCCCGCTCCGGCGCGCGCACGGTGTAGAGCGTGCGGCGGAAATGGCTGGCGAACATCGGCGCGGCGATGTCGTAATTGCCCATGTGTGCTGTTAGAATGATGCAGCCCTCGCCGCGGTTCGCGAGATCCTCCATGTGGGCGAGACCCTCCACCGCCCAATCGACTCCGCCGGTGCCTGTTTCGCAGCGCAGGCCATCGACGAAGGTGACGGCGAAATTCCAGAACACCCGCCAGGCTCCCAGGTTGGCGCGCGGCGCGCTCCATTCCGGAAACATTGCCCGCAGATTGCCGGCCACCGCCCGCCGCTGGGTGCCGGCCAGGATGAAAAACAGCAACGTCCATCCGCCGATGAGCACCGGTTCGAGAAACCACGGCACCACCCGCAGCGCGTGCGCGGCGAGGCGGCCGGGCACATCGCCGAAGAGCCCCAGCCGCTTCTTCCAGTGGGATGATGGTGTTGCGGGCGCGTCCACTGGCCGCCATCCAAGCCGCCGGGCGGATCACGCGCAAGCCCGGCCACGCCGCTTATTCGCGCGCGGCTTCGAATCCGGCGTCTTCTAACAAGTGTTTCCCCGCCACGGCGTGGTTGGCGAGTTGGTCGCAACGTTCGTTTTCGGCATGGCCGGCATGGCCCTTCACCCAGTGCCAGTGGATCTTGTGCGGGGCCATGGCGGCCATCAGTTCCTGCCACAGATCCTGGTTTTTGACCGGTTGCTTGTCGGAGGTGAGCCAGCCGCGGCGCTGCCAGCCGGCCAGCCACTTTTGCTGGATGGCGTGGACGAGGTATTTGGAGTCCGAGTGGAGCTCCACCTCGCACGGTTCGGAGAGCAGCTCAAGCGCGGCGATGGCGGCGCGCAGCTCCATCCGGTTGTTGGTGGTATGGCGGTAGCCGGCGGAGATTTCCTTGCGGTGCCTGCCGCAAACGAGCACCGCGCCATAGGCCCCGGGGCCCGGGTTGCCCTTGCAGGCACCGTCGGTGTGGATGATCACTTTCTTCATGCGTGATCAGCGGGCTCCCCGGGTGTTAGAAACCCGCGCTCCACCAGGAACCGATCCGCAGCTTGAATGGTGAGCTCGAAGTTCCGGTGGCTGACGTTGAAGTTGAAGAAGCTGTGGTCCGCTTTTTCGAAATCGACGAGTTCGCAGGAATTTCCCCAGAAGCGCAGCCGGCGGCCGAAGCGCTCCACTTCCTCGAAAGGGGTGATCCGGTCCGACTTGCCGTGGAAAAAGAGCATCGGTGGCAGCTTGCGGCGCACCAGCGTGCTCGGGCTCAGCCGCTTGGCGGTCCGTGCGTCCGGGAAGCGGCTTTGGGCCTGGCTCTTGATGGTGGCGTTGACCAGCGCGCTGAACAAAACCAGCGCCTGCGGGCGGCAGTCGAGCCCGTCCACCGGCGGCATCGCCTTGGGCTTGGGCATGGCGGTGAGCAAGGCGAGCAGCGCGCCACCGGCGGCTCCGCCCACCACCACGCGGTCGGGATCCAGATTGAAGGTGTCCGCATTGTGGCGCAGCCAGCGGATCAGGTCGCGGGCGTCATCCACGGCCTCGACCGGGCCGGTGCCATGGCGTGCTCCGCTGCGGGTTTCCGCCGCCACGGCCACTGCGCCGCGGCTGGCGAAGTGCAGGCAGTGCGGCACGAACTGGGTGGGGGTGGGGGAGTCCCAGAAACCGCCGTGGAAAAACACCACCACCGTGCGCGGCGGGCCGGAGAGGACGTTTTCCGGCAGAAACACGTGGGCCTGCACCGCGCCCTGCGGCCGCTCCTGATAGATGTAGGTGGCCGCGTCCTTGAGAATCTCACGGTCACGCGCCTCGCCGATGGGGGCCACTCGTTGCAAAATGCTGCTCATGAAGGGGGAGGCGCACCGGCGGCTTTCTGCGTGCGGCGCGCGATTTGTTTGTTGTGAAAGCGTCCGGCTTGTCCAATGGTTTCGCGCATGATTCGCCTGATTTGTTCCATTTCTTTGTTAGCCGCCGCCCTTTCCGTGGCTGAGGATGCGCTGCGCCCGGCGCTTGAAGGTAGCTACAACGCATGGCGGGATTCGATCATCCGTCGCGATGCAGCCACCTGGCAGAAGACCACCGCGCCACACCGCCGGATGGAGGTGAAGAACCGCATTGTCTCGGAAAAGCGCGCGTTTCCGGCCGCGGTGTTCGAGTTGCCCGCGCCTCCGCCTTCCATCGGCGAGCTGAAGTTTCTGGAGGCTAAACAAAACGGCCTCACCGCCAAGGCCGCGTATTTCGGCAAGGTCGATTTCGGCGTCGGTGGCAAGCCAGGTGACAACCTGCTGGTGCTCTCCTTCGTCCGCGGTGGCGCGGGCTGGCTCTATGACCGTGCGGATTTCGTGAATCTCGCCGCGCTGCCGGAGGTGCGCAAGGAGCTCGCGGCCGGCAAGCTCGACTATCTCAAGGAAACGCCCGAAGCCCAGCCATCCGGCGAGGTGCCGCCGATGCCGATCGAGGCGCGCCCCGCGAAATACATCGCCAAGGTGTATGTCTTCTGCCCGGGCCGCGAGGTGCGGGTGCAGGTGAACAAGATCAGCCAGCACCGCTTCGCCAATGCCAAGGAGGCGGAGGTGGTCATCGGCGGTGCGGTGGACGGCGCGAACGAAGTGCAGTTCTCCACCAGGAAACTCGAAGGTGCCACCGGCAAGGAGGCGTTGTCCATCCGCGTCTATCTGATGTCCGAGGTGGCGGGTGTCAAACCGGTCAAGGTATTCGAATACCAAGTCCAGGAGAACGGAGAAGTGAAACCCTTCGGCACCACCAACTTCTTCGTGGACGCCGCCACCGTGGCCAAACTCAACGGCCGGTGAACGGGCTCAGTTCGTCACGCGCATCGGCATGAGCACGTAGAGGAAGGTGCCTTCAATGCGCAGCACGCCGGGGCTCATTTCGTCGATGAGGTCGAGATAGACGTCATCGCTTTCCAAGGCGCGCAGCGGAGCTTGGAGAAACTCCGGATTGAAGGCGATCTGCATCGGCGGACCCTGATAGATCACGTCCATCGACTCCTGGGCCTCACCGACGTCCGGCGAGTTGGCAGTGACCTCGATGCGGTTCTCGCTGAAGACGAGTTTCACCGAGTTCGACTTGTCCGACGAGAGTAGCGAAACGCGGCGCACGGTTTCCAGCAGCGCCTCGCGGCTGATGACGACGCGCTCGTTGCTGTCACCGGGGATGACCTGGCGGTAGTTCGGGTAGTTGCCCTCGATGAGTTTGCTGCACAGCAGGCTGTCGCCGATGGCGAAGGAAATCTGGCTGTCGGAGAGCTTGACGATCACATCGCCGGAGTCGCCGAGCAGGCGCTGGAGTTCCTGCACGGCCTTGGTGGGGATGATGACGTCGGTCTCATGGGAGGCGGGGAATTCGAGGTCGGCATCGACCATGGCGAGACGGCGGCCGTCGGTGGCGACAAGTGTCATTTTGCCATCGCGGAAGGAGGTGAAGATGCCGTTGAGCACGTAGCGTGTCTCATCGGTGGAGATGGCGTAGGAGGTCTTTTTCAGCCCGTCGCGCAGGATGGCTTGCGGGATCTTGAATTCCTTGGCTCCGGAGAAATCGGGAAGGGGAGGGAACTCCGCCTCGCTGAGGCCGATGATCTTGAAGAACGACGGGCCGCAGCGGATGGAAGCGTGGTTTTTCGAATCGACGGAAACCTCCACCTCGCTGGCGGGCAACTCGCGCACGATGCTGACGATGCGCTTGGCGGGCAGCGTGGTGGCGCCTTCCTTTTCAATGTTGGCTTCCACGGAGCCGGTGATTCCCACGTCCAGATCGGTGGTGGTGAACTGGAGGCGGCCGTCCTTGGCGACGAGCAGCACGTTGGAGAGGATGGGCAGCGTCGTGCGTGAGCTGACGACGTGTTGGACTTTTTGCAGGCCGTCGAGAAATGCTTCCTTGGAAATACGGAACTTCATGGATGGGAACCGGGGTGGTTGATGGGCGCGAGTTTCCCCTTTAGAAGGCCCTTGGCAAGCCTTCTGTGAAGTTCTGTGAAGAATCCCGCAGGCGGCTGGAAATCAACGCCGCAGCTGCGCCTCGATGCGGGCGATGGTCTCCTTCATGCCGGGCTCGCCGTCGATTTTTTCGCCCACTTTCTTGCAGGCATGGATGACGGTGCCGTGGTCGCGCCCGCCGAAGGCCTCGCCGATTTCCATCAGCGAGCCCTTGGTGAGCGAGCGGCTCAGATACATGGCCACCTGCCGCGGAAACGCGATGCTTGCTGGGCGGCGGCGGCTGGTCATGTCCGCCAGGCGGACGTCGAAATGCTCGGCCACGGCCTTCTGGATGGCATCGATGCTGATCTGGCGGCTGGCTTCCTCGCGGATGAGATCGCGCAGTAGGTGCTCGACCCTGTCCACGGTGACGGACTCGCCGGCCAGCGAGGCGAAGGTGGCGACGCGCATCAGCGCGCCTTCGAGCCGGCGGACGTTGGTGCGGATTTTCTCGGCGAGGAAAAGCAGCACGGATTCATCGACGCGGACTTTCCAGTCGAGCGATTTTTTCCGCAGGATGGCGAGGCGGGTCTCCATCTGTGGCGGCTGCATTTCCACGGTCAGGCCGCACTCGAAACGCGAGATCAGGCGCGGCTCGAGGTTCTTGATCTCGCAGGCGGGCCGGTCGCAGGTGAGGACGACTTGGTTGCGGCCGTCCAGCAGGGTGTTGAAGGTATGGAAAAACTCTTCCTGCGAGCGCTCCTTGCCGGCGATGAACTGCACGTCGTCGATGAGCAGCACGTCCGAGCTGCGGTAGCGGCGGCGGAATTTCTCAAGATCGCCGCGGCGGACGGAGTCGATGAACTCGTTGGTGAACTTCTCGCAGGTGAGATAGACGACGCGCGAGCCCGGTTGGCGGCGGAGGATTTCCTGGCCGATGGCCTGCATCAGGTGGGTCTTGCCGAGGCCGGGGCCGCCGTGGATGAAGAGCGGATTGTAGCCGATGCCGGATTTCTTCGCCACCGCCTCGCAGGCGGCATGGGCGAACTGACTGTTAGAGCCGACGACGAAGCTGGCGAAGGTGTATGCCGGATTGAGGCCGGAGCTTTTCACGCGGCGGTCCAGCGCCTCGCCATCGAGCTCCGCGGCCTTGCCGTGCGGCGTGTGGCTCTTGTGGCCATTGCGGCCATGGCCGTAGTGGGATGTTGCCGGGGTGGCGGACTCCGCGACCACGACGCGCACCTCGCGCACTTCGCTGAACACCGAGTTCACCGCGACGGTGAGTTCCGGCAGATAGTTGGTCTCGATCCACACCTGATGGATCTCACCGGGCACGGATACCATGCCTACGCCGTCCTCATCGCCCGCCCATTGCGCGGTGCGGAACCAGCGTTGGAAGCCGTCCTCGCCGATGATCCCGCGGAGCGCCTTGCAAACCCCGCCCCATTCCTTGTTGTCTTCAGTTGCTGTGAGAGGGTTTTCATTTGGCGGTGTGGAGGCATCCAGGAGGTCCATTTTCAGTCGGAATTTTTTGAGAGTGAATCTTGCGTGCTCATGCCCACTCGGGAGAGTGGAGAGAACAGCGATGTCGGGACTTTGTGTGGCCGACGGCGGGCTTGGAAAATTTTTTTGCGGCCATCTAACAGACCGCGCCGATGCGCCGCATTCCACAAGGGTTCCACGGCTGGAAATTTTAAAAACTTGACCCCGGAATTGTTTCGATTTTCCGAAGCATTGCCGCGCGGAAACCGGGCTTGTGTGCACACTGTGTTGAAAACGAATCAGTCACAGTGTGACGATCTTGTTTCAAATTTTCCCGCCACTTGCGCGGCCGAACGGCAGGCAGGCACCGATGAAGGTGATGGCGGCATTGACCGGATAGAACCACGGGAAGGCGAGCTGCGGCTGGCTGCCGCGCAGCGAGTCGGCGAGCGGCTGGAGGCCGATGGCATCGAGCAACTGCCCGAGCTCCGGGCGAATCCATGCGACCAGCAGGATGGAAAGCGCGGTGCCGGCTAAGAGGCCGTTGAGACTGCGGCGTCCAGGCAGGATGGCGGCGAGCAGGATTCCTAACAGCGGGCCGTAGGTGTAGGCCACCATGCCGAAGGCGAGGTCGATGAGGTTCTTGTTATCGTTTTGGGTGTAGCCGCCGGCCAGCAGGATGGCAAAGCCGGAGAGCAAGGTGGCCCAGCAGACGACCATGATGCGCGAGCGCCGCACCATCGCCGGACCGTTCGAGTCGCGCTCGAGTTTCTCGCGGCCATACCATGCGGAGAGCGAGGTTTGCGAAAGCGCGGCGAGCACCGAGTCCAGGCTGGAAATGGCGGCGGCGAATGCGCCGGCGAGGATCAGGCCGGTGAGCCCGGGCGGCAGCACGGTGGTGATCCAAACGGGAAAGACGAAGTTGGCGTTTTCCGCGAATTTCGCCGCCTCGTCCGGCGTGAGGCCTTTGATTTGATACCATGCGAAAAGTCCCGAACCCACCGCCAGCATGAGCAGCGTGGTCAGCAGCGAGACGCTGCTCCAAATCATCGCCTTGCGCGCGTCCTTGGCACTGCCGCAGCAAAAGATGCGCTGGGCGTTGAGCTGGTCTGTGCCAAAGGCCGCGAAGTTCTGGAACGGCATGGCGATCACGCCCACCCAGAAGGTGTAGTGCAGCAGCGGCGCGTCCCACGGCGTGGTGAAATCCAGCACGCGCATCTTGTCGATGCCGCCGCCCGGGCCGGCGTGGCGGTTGATTTCCACGATGCTGTCCCAGCCGAGATGGCCGACGAGCCAGCCGAAGGCGAGCAGGCCACCGAAAATGAAAATGCAGAACTGGATGACATCAGTCCAGATGACGGTGCGCATGCCGCCCATCAGCGTCCACACCACGGCGAAGGCACCGATGGCGAGGATGCAGAGCTCCATGCCCATCCCGGTGACGGTGGTCAGGATGATGGCGGTGACCAGCACGCGCACGCTCTGGCCGAGGATGGCCCCGAGGGAAAACAGGCCGGTGACCAGCCGGCGCACGCCTTCGCCGAGCTTGGCCCCCATGTAATCGTAGGGGCTGTAGATTTCGTTTTTGAAATAAAGCGGCACCAGCCAGTAGCCGACGGCGAAGCGCGCGATCACCGAGCCGATGCCCCACTGAAGGTAGGTCCAGTCCCCCTGCAGGGCGAAGACTCCGCCGGGCACGCCGATGAAGGTGAGCGCGCTGATCTCGGTGGCGATCATCGAGCCACTCACCGCCCACCACGGCAGCGAGCGGCCACCGAGGAAGAAATCCCGGATGGTGGCGTTTTTTCCGCTCAGCGCGTGGCCGATGACGGTGGTGAGCAGCATGTAGCCGAGCACCACGGCCCAGTCCAAGTAGGTGAAGTGTGTTTCAATCGCGCCCAGCGGCATGGGCGCAGGCTAGGCGGGCCGACGTTCGATCCAAGCGCCAAGTAGAGTCGCAAATCCCGCTTGCGGTCGCCAGATTCCCAAGTATCCCTCGCAGCGGAATATTTTTCAAATCATGGGCGAACAGGAACTGATGGATCTCAAGCGGTGCGAAGGCATCGCGAGCTGGCGGTTGAAACTGGCACAGTGGGTGGAATCCCGCCGCATCCAGAGCGGGATTGTCGCGCTCATCTTGATCAACGCGGTCATTCTCGGGCTGGAAACCTCGCCCGCCATGATGGCGCAGTGGGGCGGGCTGTTGGTGGCGCTGGACCGCCTTTGCCTTGCGGTGTTCGTGTTGGAAATCGCGCTCAAGATGGTGGCCTATCAACGCCATTTCTGGCGCAGCGGCTGGAATGTGTTTGATGTGCTGGTGGTGGCCGTGGCGCTGGTCCCCGGTGCCGGGCCGTGGGCGGTCCTGCGCTCGCTGCGGGTGCTGCGGGTGCTGCGTTTGCTCACCGTGATCCCCTCGCTGCGCAAGGTGGTGGCCGCGTTCCTCCACTCGATCCCCGGCCTGACCGGAGTGGTCACGGTAATGGCGATTTTCCTCTATACCGCCGCTGTGTTGGCGACGAATCTCTTTGGCGACGACTATCCGGCATGGTTTGGCGGACTCGGACGAAGCCTCTTCTCGCTCTTCCAAATTCTAACCCTCGAAGGCTGGGCCGATATGGCGCGCACGATCATGGAGAAACATCCTTGGGCCCCCGCGTTTTTTATCCCGTTCATCCTCATTGCCACATTCACCGTGCTCAATCTGTTCATCGGCATCATCGTTTCCACCATGCAGGAACTTTCGATGCTGCCCGATAAAAGCCATCCGGAGCCCGAACTCGCCGCCCTGCTCGAACGCATGGAGACCGATTTCAAAGTCCTGCGCTCCACCGTCGAACGGCTGCGCGACAAGGCCCCGCCCGCGGAATGAGGATTCCATGAATCCGATCTCGCGCGAAGACGCGAAGAAATGTGGTGGAGTCTCACGCGCAGGATTGGGGTGATTCCATCGGCTGATTTCCCTGTTTCGAGAATCCCAAGTCTGAAAACCTTCGCGGCTTCGCGCCTTCGCGTGAAACAATGGGGCTTTTGCGGAATCTGATCCAAATCGGATTTGCCTTTCCGCCGCCGCGATCGGCCGCCATCCTCCTGCGCAATGACCGAGAAACCGAAACTCGTTGTGGATGATCCATGGCTTGAGCCGCACCAAGGTGCCATCGAGCGGCGGATGGCGCGCTTCAGGGATGAGATCGCAGCGATTGAAAAACACGCCCGCACGCTGGCGGCGCACGCCACCGCCCACAAGTATGCCGGCATTCATTTCCACACGGCCACCAACGCATGGACGGTGCGCGAGTGGGCGCCGGCAGCCAAGGGCGTCTTCCTGATCGGCGATTTCAACGGCTGGAACCGCGAGTCGCATCCGCTCGAGTCACTTCCAAACGGCGTGTGGCAATTGAAACTACCGGCCGACTCGTTGGCCCACGGCCAGAAGGTGAAACTCCACATCGTCGGCGCGAACGGTTCGCGGCGCGACCGCATCCCGGCCTGCATCCGCCGCGCGGTGCAGGATCCCACGACGCATGACTACTGCGGCCAGGTCTGGAGTCAGCCCGAGCCGTATGTTTGGAAACACAACTTTGATCCTGCATCCATCGGTGCGCCGTTGATTTACGAAAGCCACGTCGGCATGGGCGGCGAGGAACCGCGCGTCCACACCTACCGCGAGTTCGCCGATACCGTGCTGCCGCGCGTGGCGAGGGCCGGCTACAACACGGTGCAGCTCATGGCCGTGCAGGAGCATCCGTATTACGGTTCGTTCGGTTATCATGTCTCGTCGTTCTTCGCCGTCTGCTCGCGCTTCGGCACGCCGGAGGATTTGAAATACCTCATCGACACCGCCCACGGCCTCGGCCTCGCGGTGTTGCTGGACATCGTCCACTCCCACGCGGTCAAGAATTTGGCGGAAGGTCTCAACGATTTCGATGGCTCCGGCCACCAGTATTTTCACGGAGGCCCGCGCGGCGAGCATCCGCAGTGGGATTCGAAATGCTTCGATTACGGCCGCGTGGAGGTCCGCCAGTTCCTGCTTTCCAACGTGCGCTACTGGCTGGAGGAATTCCGTTTCGACGGCTTTCGCTTCGATGGCGTCACCTCCATGCTCTATCACTCGCGCGGCAACAAGGCCTTCGGAAGTTATGATGATTACTTCGGCCCGGATGCGGACGAGGATGCGATTCTCTATCTGCAACTCGCCGCCAAGCTCATCCAGGAGGTGAAACCCGGAGCCATCGCCATCGCCGAGGATATGTCCGGCATGCCGGGCCTGTGCCGTCCCATCGATGAAGGCGGCGTCGGTTTCACCCACCGCCTCGCGATGGGCATCCCGGATTACTGGATCAAGCTGCTCAAGCACAGCCGCGACGAGGATTGGAACCTCGACGAGCTCTGGGGCGTGCTCGCCAACCGCCGTCACGGCGAGGCCACCATCGCCTATGCCGAGAGCCACGACCAGGCGCTCGTTGGCGACAAGACGCTCGCCTTCTGGCTGATGGACAAGGAGATGTATTGGCACATGGCCAAGGACGATCCGCATCCGGTCATCGAGCGCGGCATCGCCCTGCACAAGCTCATCCGCCTCGTCACGCTGGTGCTCGGCGGCGAGGGTTGGCTCAACTTCATGGGCAACGAGTTCGGCCACCCCGAATGGCTCGATTTCCCGCGGGAAGGCAATGGCTGGTCGTTCCACTACTGCCGCCGCCAGTGGTCGCTGGTGGACAACCCGGATCTCAAATACCAATGGCTCGCGGATTTCGACCGCGCGCTGATGGACTTCGCCCGCAAGAGCAATCTGCTGGCCGCTCCGCCGGCGCAGGTGCTTTACATCGACCACGGCCCGAAAATCCTCGTCGCCGAGCGCGCGAATTTCATCTTCGTCTTCAACTTCTCCGTCAGTGAATCACTTTTCGGTTATCCGATCCGCGTGCCGGGTGGCGAAACCCGCGAACTGGCGCTCGACACCGACGACATCGACTTCGGTGGCCACGGCCGCGTCGATCCTGCCGCCCACTATCCGGTGGATGTGGACGGCATCATGAAAATCTACAGCCCCTCGCGCAGCGGTCTGGTGTTTGCTCGGATGCCGCAATCGTGAAAACCCGGTAGGGCGGACCGGCCCGGTCCGCCGACTTCACCGCCGCAGGCCTTGGCAATGGGACGGTCAGAGCCCGCCCTTGAACGCGCGGTCGAGGATGGCCGGAAGCAGCGCGTCCAACTCGGCTTCGGTCTCCACCTGCAGGCGCTTCAACCCGTCCACCTCCGCCTGCAAGGCATCGAGCTCCGCGACAATGCGGCTTTGTTGGAGGAGGGGTGGGGGGAACACTAAAGCCGCGAACAGAACTGTTCGGCATGCTCCCTGCTTGCATGCCGGGTCGACGAATGTGACGAAACCGTCACTTGTACTGTTAGATCATTTCTGATTTCCTGCGGATGTGGGCCGCGCCAAGGAACAGATCGACGAAAAGAAGCTCCGGAGCTGGAAGCTTCTGGACGATTTCCGCGCCCGGCTTGCCAAGATACGTGTGGAGATGCCGCCCCAGCCCGAAAGGCGGCCCGGCGGCCCGGAGCGCCTGCTGCTCGAAGAGGATTACTTCAGCCTCATGCTCTTCGGCATGCTCAATCCGGTGCTCGATTCCATGCGCGGCCTTTGCGCGGCAAGTCATCTGGAGCGTGTGCAAACCGAGGTCTGCTCGAGGCAGGTGAGTCTTGGCAG
>RPOS01000082.1 GCA_003820635.1 Verrucomicrobiaceae bacterium
AGAATCCACCGGTGGGACGAGATGGATTTCCTTTTCGGGGGCGCTTCGGACATGCGCGGATGGGAGACGATCCGGGCGGTGGCGTCAATGGCGGCGACGCCTTGCCAAAAAGACCAGCACCGCACCCGCCAGCAACGCGCTGTGCGATGGTTCGGGAATCAAGGTGCCTGTGACGCTTGTGATGGACGATAGATAGCTGTGGACATCGGCATAAGCCGTGAAATCCCCATACTGCGAGGGATTGGTGACACCATCGCCGGTCTCGGGTTTTTCGAGAAAATCCGGGCCGTCATCCACAAAGTGGGCGATGCCGGAGAGCTCCCAGACGCCCGAGCGATGGATGAAAAGTCCGCCGCCGGAGTCACCCGCGGCTCCCTGCGCATCGTAGTCTGTGACACCGGGATAATTCGGGCCGTCAAAATCCACCACCAAGTAAGACTGCAGGTCCGGTTTTTCGATTGTGCCGAAATTGAGGAGATAATTACCTTCGATCGTGTTGGTGCCCCAGCGGGCGCCATTGGCTTCATCGGAGCCTGGTGCCACCCAAGTGTACGGGGCGCTCGTATCATTGGTGAAACCCCGCCCGAGCATCAGTGCGAACTCACCGTTGCTGGCGAACACGCTGGCCAGCGGCACGCTCGGCAACAAAGGGCCTCCGCTGATTTCGTAGAGCTTCAAATCCGATGTTCCTATCCGGGTGGTGCCGCCCGTCACCGTGTAAGCATTGTCGGCCACGGTGATGCTGGTGGGCGCGGTGATATGATTCGCGCTGAGAACCCAGCCGCGCATGGTCGAGGGATTGTAGCCGAGATAGACACCCGAGGCGTTGCCCACGCGGACCAGGTTGTTCCAATACGGAAAGGCGGCGTAGGTGGTGGTGCTCAGATAGGCGTCAAGTCCGGTCTGGGTGGCATTGTTGTTACCACTGCCATACGTGCCGCCGACGATCACGGCCCCCGCCGGTTGGCCCACAGCCAGCGCAAAAAACGCCACCGCGATTCGCAATTTGCCTGTCATCATGCCGGCGAATGAACCCGCATTTCAGGCCGCCGTCAATCCTGCTCCACCCGGGCGAGGATCCATAACAGATCGGCGAGCTTGTTGAAAAACAGCCGCACACTCTCCGGTACGGGTTCGCCGGATTCGTGAAGCGCGAGGATCGCCCGTTCGGCGCGGCGTGCCACTGACCTCGCAAAATCCACATTCGCCCTTGCCAGGCAGCCCTCCGCGCCGGGACGCGCCCAACCGGTGAAGCGGATGCCGCGCCCTTCATACTTGTGCGCCTCCGAGATCACCCACTCGACGTCGGCCATTTCGATCAGCGGGAATTTCGTCTCGCGATAGCGCGCCCCGTCCTCCGGCAGCGTGGCGAGTTGGCCCATCAGGCCGATGAGTTTTTCCTGCAACGCGTCGATGAGCGCCACCCACTCGGGGTTCGCACCGGACGCGCGGGCCACGCCGAGCGCGGCGTTGAGTTCGTCCACACAGCCGAGCGCCTCGATGCGGCGCGCGGTTTTCGCGATGCGTTTCCCAAACAACAGGTCGGTCTCGCCGTTGTCTCCCCGGCCGGTGATGATGCTCATGCGCGGGGAGGGTAATCGGACGAACCGGCGCTGTCCACCCGTCACTCGAAGACTTTGCGTTTGATGCGCCGGACATCGGCCTGGTTGAAGCGTTCCACGCCGACCTCGCGGATCAGGGCGAGCGCCGCCTCCGCGCGACCGGCCTGCTCGAGCACATTCGCCTTGGACCGGTAGAAATAATTCCAATGGATGTCCTGATCGATGCGCAGGCCGGTCATGTGCATCTCTAGGCGCCGCAGTTCGGCCAACGCCGGGGCCGTTCCCTCGACGTGCGACAACGCCTCGGCGTAAAGCCCCGCGCAGGCGACATCGGCCAGGGCGAAATGCCCGCTGGGCAGCTCGCGCGCGGGGGCGAGACGTCGGTTTTCCACCATGAAACGCTGGAACAGCGGCTGCCACTCCGCGCGCTGGCGATCAATGATCTTCCGCCAGTCGCCGACGTGAGCGTCGCGCCGGTGCAGCTCCCAAATCGCGCGCGCCTGTGCCGGATACTGCCGCAAAACATCCGCCATGAGCCGGTCGAGGTCATGCCAGAGGAAGGATCGTTTCATCGACATCAAGGCGAAGACCACGACGAGCATGACGGCGGGCACGCGGGGTGACACACCAGCGAAACAGCGCCGCCATGCCGCCGCAAGCGCGATGGACGCACCAAGGCAGAACCACGGCATGCCCGGATAGATCCGGTATTCCGGCATGAACTCCGGGATCAGGTATAAAACCCGGAACAGCATCGTGGCGGTGAAGAGAAACAGGCACACACCCATCAGCCGCGTGGACTTGCGCCAGGCCAGCCAGATGCTGAATCCCGTCAGCGCCAGCATGGCCGCCGCCGCCCACATCGCGCCGGTGTCGGGAATGTTCCAGTAATCCGCGCCGGGCGGGATCAGGGTTTCCGCGATGTGGTGATCGGCGCTGAGCGAAACCGGAATCACCGCACGCCACGCGAACTCCCAGAAAACGCGCGTCACCGTGTAGGCGTGCCCGATGAAACGCGGCTGCTCCCACAGGCTGGTGGCCCGCATCAGGAACGGGAGAAGTCCACCCACCCACAGCGCGGAGATGGCGAGCGCCGCCACCGCCACCAGCCACCAGGCTTTGCGGCGGACCATGTGCCAGTGCTCCGGCGTCATGAAAGCAAGCCCCACCGCGCCGGTCATCATCAGCGCATGGAACAGCCCCGGGCCTTTCGACATCGTCGCGCCGGCGATGCCTGACAGGGTCCACAGCAGCTTGATCCATCCGCCGTCCTGCAGGAATGAAAGCAGCGCCCACGAGGCGAGCAGGGAAAACAAGGTGACCCATGCGAGATCCTGGGTGCGCGCGTAGTTCGGGATCTCGCTGGCGAGCGGGTGCACTGCAAACAGGACCGCACCGAACAAGGCCACTCCCTCCGGCGCGCGGCCGCGGATGAAATCCCGGCCGAATCCGAACAACACGCAGGCCACCGCCGTGTGCAACAGCCAGTTCACCGCATGCACGCCCACCGGCGAGAGCCCGAAGAGCTTGTATTGGACGAAATAGCCGAAGTTGGTCCAGCACAACGCGACTCCATGGAAGATGTCGCCCGCGCGGATCGCCTCGTTGTCGCGGATGGCCGTGGGATCATCGAGATAGAACTGCGAACCCAGGCACCAGATGTGCGCCAGGGCGCTTGCGGCAATGATCAGGAAAAACGGCAGCCACGGATGCCCGCCGCCTTCTTGTTTTCCCGCCTGCTTCACACCCATGGGTGTTTGTAGCACTCGCGGCACGGGGTCGGGCAAGCCTTCAATCACCGGCTCGATCGCGCCACCGGCTTGACCCGGATCGCCCGCCGGCTAGCGTGGCCGCAAGGTGACGATGAAACTCGCGAAACTCGGCGACGGGCCGGAAATTTTCCACACGATCCAAGGTGAGGGCGTCAGCGCCGGATTGCCCGCAGTTTTCATCCGCGCCTCGCGCTGCAACCTGCATTGCGTGTGGTGCGATACGGACCACACCTGGAACTTCGAGGGGACGCCGTGGCCGCATGAGAAGGACGCCGTGCCGGGATATGCGAAATATCGAAAAGCGGATGTCACTTTCGAAATCACGTCCGCCGGAGCCGCACAGCGCATTCTTGAATTTACCTGCCCGCGGGTCGTGATCACCGGCGGTGAACCATTGCTGCAGGAGGAGGCGTTTCTGGAAATGATGCGGCAGATCCGCGAGGAAATGCCGGAATGCGTGTTCGAAGTGGAAACCAACGCCACCCGCATCCCCTGCCCCGCTTTCGCGGATGCGGTGGATCAATTCAACATCTCGCCCAAACTTTCCAACGCGGGCATGCCGGAATCCATGCGCTTGAACGATGATGCGCTGCGCTATTTCGCGGCATCGCCAAAGGCATGGTTCAAGTTCGTGGTTTCCTCCCCGGTCGATCTAGCGGAAATCAAGATGCTGCAAAGTCGCTATGAAATCCCCCGCGGGCGCATCCTGCTGATGCCCGAGGGCCGCACTTCCAATGAACTCGACAAGACCGCAGCGCAACTCGCCGATCTCTGCCGCGAACTCGGTTTCCGTTTCTGCGACCGCCTCCACATCCGCCTGTGGGGTGACCGGCGGGGGGTGTGATCAATATCCGCCCGAATTTTCCCAAGGAATGGTGGGTCTGCGGGCTGGACAGGTGCAGGTCCGCATTTCACGGTCCGGCCATGGATTGCCACACAGCATTTGCCCCGCGGGGCGGAAAAGCGGAACTGGAGGAGGGCTTGGATTTCGCCCCGAAATTCGATCAGGACGGCCTGATCCCAGCGCTGGCCATGGACGCGACCACCCGCGAGCCGTTGATGCTCGCCTACATGAACGCCGAATCGCTGCGCCGCACGTTGGAGATCGGCGAGGCCGTTTACTGGTCACGCTCGCGCCAGGAATTCTGGCACAAGGGTGCCACCTCGGGTCATACCCAGAAAATCGTCGAGATCCGCACCGACTGCGATCAGGACGCGCTGATCCTGATGGTCAACCAACAAGGTGCCGGTGCCTGCCACAGCGGCCGCGAATCGTGTTTTTACCGCAAGGTGCTCGCCCCGGCGGATGGTCAAACCGCGAAACTGGAATTCATTGGCAGCGGAAAAACCTTCGATCCGGCGGCGGTTTACGGAAAACCCTGATTTCCGGCAATTTCGCGGTTGCAATTGCCGGACCAATCCTCTAGCTCTCCCGCCCCGCGCGCCAAGGCACCCCGCCCGGCCCGGACTCACGCACCCATTTTCCGCCAAGGAGGACCCCATGACCATCATCGACAAAATCGAACAAGAACAGCTCAAGCCAGACGTCGCGCAATTCAACGTGGGTGACACCGTGAAGGTCCATTGCCGCGTGGTGGAAGGTGGCAAGGAGCGGATCCAGATTTTCGAAGGCTTGGTGATCGGGCGCAAGGGTTCCGGCGTGAACGCCGCGTTCACCGTGCGCAAGATTTCCTACGGCGAGGGCGTCGAGCGCGTCTTCCCGGTGCACACCCCGCGCATCGCCAAGATCGAGGTCACCAACCGTGGCAAGGTCCGCCGCGCAAAGCTCAACTACCTGCGCAGCCGCGTCGGCAAGCGCGCCCTGCTCGTCAAGAGCGCCAACTGAGCCAGTGGCATCTTTTCCCAAACGCCCCGCCGGTCATCCGGACGGGGCGTTTTGTTTTCCGGCAATTGAGGATTTCCGCTTTTCCAAACGCATGCGCCGCTCCAGCTTCGCGCCGTGCGCATTCCCATTCCAGTGGCCCTCCTGCTCTACCTCTGCGTGATCGGCGGCGTCTGGTGGGCGGGCACCCGCGATCATGATTTTCTGACGCCTCCCTCGGAGTCCGGGTTGGCGGTGATTCGGGAAAAAGTTTCGTCAACGCTGCCCCCTGCGGATCATCCGGACGAGGTCGTTTCCGAAGCGCCCGCCCCTGCGGAAAACGCCCCCACCCCGCCGCCTGTGAAAGCCCCAGCCGCAAGCGCTCCCGCCGATTCGCAAAACCCGCCGGATCTTGCGGAGTATCGCGATCTCGCGCGGAAGGACCCGGCCGCCCTCATCGAGCTGGCGCACCAACTCGAAACCCAGGGCGAATTCCAGCGCGCCTTGCTCGCATGGGAGCGGATTGTGGACAGCGCGGCCGCGGATGAATCCCAGACCCGCACCGCGGTCAACGCCATCAAACGGCTGCGCCCCACCCTACCCCCGTGGAACGCGGACTCCGCGGCGGCCCTTGCCATCATCCTCCATGCGGGAACGGGAAAAACCACCGCCGCAGTTCTGACCCCCGTACTGGAACAGGTGGCGCGCGAGTTGGAGCAGGCCTCCTCCGGCATACTCAGGATCAGCGCCAGCGTCGCCTCCGGGCATGACATTCCAGAGGCCATGGGCCCCGCACCCATCGCCCTGTGGCTGGCCGGCTCCGGCGGACAAGCCCCCTCCACCGAGGTGATCGCCTTCACCAGCGGCCCGCCGGGCTCGCTGCACGCGGAGGTTCTCAAGACAACCAGCCAGCTGCTGCGCGGCTACCTGAAGCGCGCCGCGACCTTGACGATCCCGGAAGCGGCGGAGGAAGAAGAAGCCGCCCCGCTGGAAATCATGCAAAGCCACATCACGCGTCTTGCATGGCTGGAGCTTGGCAGCCGCCTCAACGCCCCCCCGGCACAAAAGCAATAGGAGGCTGTCATTTGCCAAAACAAGCGCCCGCTCTACGGTTCAAACATCGTCCCGCCAATCCACCATGCGTTTCATCAACTTGCCGTCCCGTTTCCGCAGTTTGCGGTTCGTTTTCCTTTGTGCAGCTGCCGCCGTGCAAACCATGCCGGCGCAGGACCGCGCGCCCGTGGAACCGGCCACCCTGCCCGCGCCGGACCAGGCCATGGAGCCGGTGAAGCCGGCCATCGAAAAACTCGACGACACGCGCCTGCGCATCGGCGGTGTCACCTTTGACCGCAAAACCCGCGAGATCCGCTTTCCCGCCAGAGTGAACATGACCGAGGGGCTGCTGGAGTTCATCGTGGTCCACCAGAACGGCAAAATCCACGAATCGCTGCTCGTCACCGACATCTCGCCCACCCATCTCAATCTGGCCTTCACCCTGTTGCGCTACCCCGCCTCGCACGAACTCTACCCGCTGCCCAACGACAGCGGCGGCAGCTCCGGCGAGTTCCCGCAGGTGCCGGATGAGGTGAAAAACGGCGCGCGGATCGCCATCGATGTGGAATGGAACGATGGCGCGAAAACCCGCCGCCTGCCCATCAACGACTGGATCCAGCACGCCGTAAAAACCACCGCCATGCCGCAGGGCCCGTGGGTTTATGGCGGTTCCTTCGTTTATGACGGCCACTACTCGCCGGAAACCTCAGGCGACATCGCCGCCATCTTCATCGCACCCTCCGCGCTGATCAATTACCCCGGCGAGGACAACCGCGACGACACGGTCTGGATCCCGTTTCCGAAACGCGTGCCGGAGGTGGAAACAAATGTCACCGTCATCATCGCTCCCTACGCGGCCAAAACCTCTCCATCGAAACCATGAAACTTCTGACCTCATTGCTCCTGGCAGGCTCCACGCTCGCCATCGCCGCCCCGCAAAACCCAAACCACTACGAGTCGATCCGCCAGGAAATCCGCCAGTCCATCGCCCGCGGCAACGACTGGCTCAAGTCCCGCCAGAATCCTGACGGTTTCTGGGATGACGCGCAGTTGCCAGCCTTCACCGCGCTCGCCCTCAACGCCGCCGTGCGCGATCCCAATCTCGACCGCTCCGCGCCGTTTCCCGCGCACATCGAAAAAGGCTACACCTGGCTGCTGGCCCAGCAAAAGGAAGACGGCGGCATCTACAACCGCGGCCTCTCGGTTTACAACACCGCCACCGCCGTCACCGCGCTGATGGCAACCGGGCGCAAGGATTTCGAACCGGCGGTCGTCAAGGCACGCAAGCATCTCATCGACAACCAATGGGACACCGATGATGCGAACAAAGGCGGTATCGGCTACGGCTCCAACAACACACACACGGATCTTTCCAACACCTATCTCGCCATCGAGGCTATCGCGCTTTCCCGCAAGGTGGTGGAGGACGGCAACTTCGGCGAACAACCGGAACTCGATTGGGAAGCCGCCATCAAGTTCTTGTCCCGCTGCCAGAATCTGGAGGAAACCAACGACCGGGAATGGGCTTCCAACGACCCGAAAAACAAGGGTGGTTTCGCATACAGCCCCTTCGAATCCAAGGCGGGCGAGGAAAAGAATCCCGAGGGCCGCACCGCGCTGCGTTCCTATGGCTCGATGTCCTATGCCGGCCTGCTTTCCATGATCTATGCCAAGCTCAGCGCCGATGATCCGCGGGTCACCGCCGTGAAGGAATGGCTCGGCAAGAACTACACGCTTGATGAAAACCCCGGCATGGGCGCGCAGGGATTGTATTATTACTATCAGACCATGGCCAAGGCTCTCAGCGCCGCCAACATCGGCATGCTCAAGCTCGACGACGGCGGCCAGGCAGACTGGCGCAACGACCTCGGCAGCAAGCTCCTCGCCGCCCAGCGCGAGGACGGCTCATGGGTCAACACCAACGGCCGCTGGATGGAATCCAACCCGGTGCTGGTCACCGCCTTCACCGTGCTCACGCTGGCGCAAGTATACGATTCGATCCCCGAGCGGTGACCGCCTGCCCCGTCCGCCCCCGGACTCCTGCGAATCACTCCCACTCGATGCTCGCCGGCGGCTTGGTGGAGACATCGTAAAGCACGCGGTTGATGCCTTTCACCTCGTTGAGGATGCGGTGGCTCGTTTCGCGCAGGAGTTGATAGGGGAGGTCCACCCAGTCGGCGGTCATGGCGTCCTCGGAAATCACGGCGCGCAGCGAAATCGCCCATTCGTAGGAGCGTTCATCGCCTTTCACGCCCACGGTTTTCACCGGGATGAGTCCGGCATAGGCCTGCCACACGCGGTCATACCAACCGTGCTCCTTGAGCTTGCCGATGAAGATGGCGTCGCACTCGCGGATGATGCGCAGACGGTCCGGCGTGATCACACCGGGGCAGCGCACGGCAAGACCGGGACCGGGAAACGGATGACGGTGCAGGATGTCATGCGGGATGCCCAACGAAGCGCCGAGCGCGCGGACCTCGTCCTTGAAGAGTTCCGCGAGAGGCTCCAGCACCTTGCCCTGCGCCTGGAGTTCGAGAATCCGGTCCACCCGGTTGTGGTGGGTCTTGATTTTGGATGCCTTCGATTTGGCGTTGGACGCACTCTCGATCACGTCCGGATAGAGCGTGCCTTGCGCGAGCATTTCGGCATCGCCGACGGAATCCCAGAACACATCGATGAACAGGTTGCCGATGATCACTCGTTTCTTCTCGGGATCATCCACGCCGTCGAGCGCGGTGAGGAAACGCTCCGCGCAATCGACCGTCTCGATCGGCACACCCATGCGGTGGAAGTTGTTGCGGACTTCCTCGCCCTCGTCTTTTCGCATCAGTCCGTGATCAACGAAGATCGCGCGCACATTGGCGCCGGCTTCATGAAGGAGGACCGCGAGCACCGTGCTGTCCACGCCGCCGGAAACACCGCAGACGATCTGCTTGCCCTGCACCTTTTCGCGGATGCCGTCGATGATCTCGCGCTTGAGGTCATCGATGCGGAACGGCAGCAGTCCGTCCGCTTCTAACAGGAAGTTGTGGAGAATCCGAAGCCCCTCATGGCTGTGGGTCACTTCCGGATGGAACTGGATGCCGAAGAAGCGCTCGTTCCACTTCAGCGAAACCGGAGTGCCGTGCTGGTTGGTGGCGATGACCTGTGCGCCCTCGGGCAGCACCTTGACCGTGTCCGAATGGCTCATCCACACCTGCGACGAGGCGGAAACGCCTTCGTAAAGACCCTTGCATTCCGCCGGGAAAAGATTGGCCGGACCATACTCGCGGCGGTCGCTGGCCTGGACCGTGCCACCGAACTTGATATTGAGAAGCTGCATGCCGTAGCACACGCCGAGCACCGGCACGTTGAAGGCTTGCAGCGCCTCGAAATCGAGGTCCGGCGCGTCCGCTTCGCTGGTGCTCTTCGGCCCGCCGGAGAGGATGATCGCTCCCGGTCTTCCGATGTCCGGAAAATCCTCGATGGCGTAGAGTTTCGCGAAGAATCCCAACTCCCGCACCCGGCGGACGATGAGCTGCGTGTATTGGGAGCCGAAATCAATGACGGCGACGTGGTTGGAATCGTGCATTTGGAAGGTAAAAGCTGAAAGGCTGAGATGATGAAAAACTGAAATGTAAGATCAACCGATCGGTTGATAATTCGTCGGCTCCTCGGTGATGACGATGTCATGCACGTGGCTTTCGCGCAGGCCGCCGGCGGTGATGCGGGTGAACTGCGCGCGCTCGCGGAGTTCCGTTAGATTGGAGGCGCCCACGTAGCCCATGCCCGATTTGAGGCCGCCCATGAGTTGGAAGATGACATCGGAGAGCGGGCCTTTGTAGGGGACGCGGCCTTCCACGCCTTCAGCGACGAGTTTACCGGAACTGTTCTGGCCGTAGCGGTCGCCGGCACCCTTCTGCATCGCGCCGATCGATCCCATGCCGCGGTAGGTTTTGAAGCGG
Organism: Verrucomicrobiaceae bacterium; assembly: GCA_003820635.1. The sequence goes on from RPOS01000082.1 coordinate 10,154, forward strand.
CGGCCCTGGAAATGCACCGTCTGTCCCGGGCTCTCGCGCGTGCCGGCGAGCAGGGAACCGAGCATGACAAGGTCCGCTCCAGCGGCGAGCGCCTTGACGACATCACCGGAGTAGCGGATGCCGCCGTCGGCGATGACTTTCACGCCCTTCTCGCGGCAGACATCGGCCACGTTGCGGATGGCGGTGAACTGCGGCATGCCCACGCCCGAGATGACGCGCGTGGTGCAGATGGAACCCGGCCCCACGCCCACTTTCACGGCGCTGGCTCCGGCGGATACAAGATCGCGCGCGCCCTGCTCGGTGACCACGTTGCCTGCGACCACCGGCACTTCGGAAAGCGCGCGGAGCTTGCCGATCACTTCCATCACATGCTTGGTGTGGCCGGTAGCGGCGTCGATGAAGAGCGCGTCGGCACCGGCCTCGATGAGCGCCTTGCCGCGGTCGATGCAATCCGGCCCCACGCCCACGGCCGCGCCGCAGCGGAGACGGCCCTTGTCGTCCTTGGCGGCGTTGGTGAAGGTGATGCGTTTTTCGATGTCGGAACCGGTGATGAGTCCGGCGAGGCGGCCGTCGGGGTAAACGAGTGGCAGTTTCTCGATGCGCGCCTTGTAAAGAATACGGCGCGCCTCCTCCAGGCTGGTGCTAGGCGGCGCGGTGACGAGTTTCGCCAGAGGCGTCATCACGTCGGCCACGGTGGCATCGGTGCGATCGAGGTAACGCACGTCGCGCCCGGTGACCATGCCTTCCAGCACGCCGTTTTCATCCACCACCGGGAATCCGGAAAATCCGTTCTGCGCCATGATGCCGCGCACGTGATCGACGCTGTCGCTCTTGCGCACGGTGAGCGGCTTGAGGATCACCGCGCTTTCCGAGCGCTTCACCCGCGCAACCATCGTCACCTGCTCGTCGATCGGGCAGGCGCGGTGGATCACGCCCATGCCGCCCTCGCGTGCCAGTGCGATCGCCAGATCGTGTTCGGATACGGTGTCCATTGCCGCCGAAACGACCGGCAGGAACAACGGAATGCCGGCAGTGACGTGCGTGGAAAGATCCGCCTCACCGGGAAGAACCGAGCTCAAAGCTGGCACCAGAAGCACGTCGTCGAATGATAATCCTAGGGAAATCTCCGCCATGGCGGAGTCAATAGACGCCCCCCTGCCCGCGCAAGTCCGAATCCGGCGCGCGCGGAAAATTTCTCCCATCCCCGCGAGACCACCCTCCAAAATCACGCTGGCGCGCGCGGCCAGGATCGGCATAGGCTCCGCCCGATGAAACTCGGCGTCATTGGTTGCGGCAAAATGGGCACGGCATTGGTGGAGGGAGCGGTCCGCTCCGGAGCGGTCGCGGCGGCGGACGTGACCGGAGTCGATCCCGTGCAGGCTGCGCGCGATCATTTCGCGAAATCCACCGGCGCGGCGGTCGCTGATGAAATTTCCGCTCTTGCGGATGCGGATGTGGTCCTCCTGTGCACCAAGCCGCAGGATGTCCCGGCGGCGCTGCAGGAGGCGTCCATCGCCTGCCACGGCAGGCCGGTGCTGGTCATTTCCATCGCCGCCGGCATCACGCTCAGCGCGCTGGAAACGGCGACTGCAGCGCACCTGCGGATGATCCGCGCCATGCCCAACACCCCGGCCTTGGTCGGCAAAGGAGCCGCCGGATACTGCCTTGGCAGCCGCGCCACCCGCGAGGACGGCGATCTCGCAAGCCAGCTGCTCGGCGCGGTGGGGCTGGCCGTGGAGGTGCCCGAGCGCCTGATGGATGCGGTGACCGGGCTTTCCGGCAGCGGCCCGGCCTACGTTTATCTCGTGATCGAGGCGCTGGCCGATGGCGGCGTGCGCGCGGGCCTGCCACGCACCGACGCGTTGCGCCTCGCTGCACAGACGGTGCTTGGCGCGGCGGCGATGGTGCTCGAGACCGGTGAGCACCCGGCGGTTCTGAAAGACATGGTCACCTCGCCCGGAGGCACCACCATCGCCGGCCTGGCGGAACTCGAACGCCACGGACTGCGCGCGGCCCTGATCGATGCCGTGAACACCGCCACCCGTCGTGCCGCCGAGCTCGGCAGGTGAATCCCGCATTGCCGATTTTTGCGCTTTCACAGGCTCATTGAGTTCCTATGCTCCGCCCCATGCTTCACCGCCTGATCCTTTCCGCCTGCCTCACCGCCACCACGCTGTGGCTCGCCTCCTGCGGATCCGGTTCCGACGGGCCCATTCTCGCGGGAAACACCCAATCCGCCGCTTCCGAGGGCGACGCTCTCTATCAGCAGGCCAAGCAGGCCGACGAGGCGGGCAAGGCCAGCCGCGCCATCAAGCTCTACGATCAGACGGCCACCCGTTATCCCCTGGCCCAGTCCGCCGCCCGTGCGCGCTTCCGCCAGGCCGAGCTGCTGGATCAGCAGGGGGAAATCCAGAAGGCCTTCGAGGCCTATGACAAGTTCCTCCAGTATTTCCCCGGCGACAGTCTCTACGGCACCGCGCTGGGCCGCCAGGCCACCATCGCACAGTCCGCCGCCGAGGGCGACATCAAGTCCAGCTTCCTCGGTCTCAAAACCAAGCTCTCGCTGGACAAGACCGTGGCCATGCTCGAGAAGGTCATTTCCCACGCACCGAAGTCCCGCACCGCCGCCAAGGCCCGCTTCGCCATGGGCGAACTCTATCAGGCGAAGAACAAGTCCCGCGAGGCCATCGCCACCTTCCGCCAGCTCGTGCGCGAACAACCCGAAAGCCCGGAAGCGCCCGAAGCCCTGTTCCGCGTGGGCCTCATCTACATCGAGCAGGCCGACCATGGAAACCAGAACCAGTCCACCCTGGATCTGTCCCGCGAGGCCTTCAACGATTACCTCATCCAATACCCCGGCCACTCGCGCAATGCGGAGGCTCACAAGATGATCGCCAGCCTCGGCGGCCGCGAAATCGAGCGCTCCTATGAAATCGCCGAGTTCTATCTCAAAACCGGCAGGGCGGAATCCGCCAAGATCTACTATCGCGACATCGTGAAACGCAGCGGTTCCGGCAAGCTGCACGATGCCGCCAAAGCCCGCCTCAAGGAACTCGGCGAATGATCCGGACCCTCAGACACCTCGCGCTTCTCGCAACGCTTCTCGCGCTGTCCTCCTGCGCCGGCTACCATCTCGGCGGCACCAAGCCGGCCGCGCTGGCCAACGTGAAAACCATCGCCGTGCCGATGTTTGCCAACGCCACCCAGCACCCGCGCGCCTCGGTCTTGGCCACCTCTTCGGTCGCCAACGCCATAATTCAGGATGGCACCTACCGCGTCGCCAATCGCGACCAGGCGGACGCCGTGCTTGAAGGAGAACTCAAGCGCATCGAATACCGATCCATCCGCGGCTCCCGCTTCGATTCCGCCTACCCCGAGGAACTCGCCAACACCGTCACCCTCGAGTGGACCCTGCGCGATGCCCGGGATCCCACCAAAGTGCTCGCTGCCGGCTCCTCCCAAGGCACCAGCCAGCTC
>RPOS01000083.1 GCA_003820635.1 Verrucomicrobiaceae bacterium
CTGGAGGCGGAGGTGGGAATTGAACCCACGCATGACGGTTTTGCAAACCATTGCCTTACCACTTGGCTACTCCGCCGTGCGCTTGGCGCGGGGACGGGTAGTTACGTGCTGGCGGGGGCCCTGTCAATGCCCGGGTTTTGGCAAATTGCCAATTCGGGTTGTGCCGGAATGCAGGACAGGGAGGCGGCGAGAAGCCATCACTTCTTCGGCTCTGGTTGGCTTGGGCCCTGCGGAGCGTATGGCTTGATTTCCAGCGAGGAGTTTCCGTCTGTGGCAGGCGCGGGTGCCGCAGGATTTTCCGGTGCTGGCACTGGTTCCACGGACTTTTCCGGGGCGGCGGGCGGAGACTCGGCAGGTTTTTCCGGTTCGGGAGCGGCGGGCGCGTCCACCGGCTTTGCAAGTGGAGGCGGCGGTGCCATCCGGATCGATTGGAACAATAGGTTGTAATTGTGGCGCAACACGGCGGGAAACGAGACGCGGCCGGCCTCGACGATTTTTTCGCGCAGCAGTTTCGCGGAAAGGTCCGCCACCAGATCCGTGCCGACCTGCACCGCGCGGTCCGCACCGGCGACTTCCTTGCCCACCTCGCCGGTGGCGCGGATGAGATCGCTGGAAATAGAGCGGCCCTGGATGGCGATGTTGGACTGGGCGGATGCGATGCCGCCCTGCGGGTTGACGGTGATTTCAAGCACCGCGTGGTCATCGGAGGATAACCAGCCGCGGACGTGGTCGATGCGGATGGAGACGAACAAACCGCCGTCCGGTGTGGGTGAGATTTCCGGCTTGTAGGTGCGGTAGGTGGAGCCCGAGAGCGGATACTCGGCCGCCTGCTTGCCGCGTTTGGTCCAGCCACCGAGGCTTTTGCCGAAGACCTCCTCATCGATCCTCACCTGCGCCGCTGCGCAAAGCAAAGTCGCGAGGATCGCAATGGCTGATAGAATGACGTGCTTCATGATGCAGATGCGGGATTGCGTCCCGTTGATACTTTTCGGGAGGCGGTTTTATTCAAAAAAATCGGCAGGCGGCGGGGGTTCGGGCGTTTTGAAGAAGCGTTCCACCTGGGCCCGCGCCTTGGTTTTGTGCTCATCCTTGATGTAGGCGGCGACGGTGCCGAGCGCGGCGATAATCGCGCCCCAATCATCGCCGAATCCGGCACCGGGGATCATGTCCGGAATCAAGTCCGTGGGCAGAATCAAGTAGCCCAATACGCCGACGATGACTGCCCTCGCCCAGGCCGGGGTGTCGCGGTCCTTGAGGCAATAGAACAGAATCAGGGCGGACATCAGTGTCTTGCGCCCGGCGCTGGCGGCCACCTTTTTCAAGATGCGCCACAAGGCCGGACCCGAATACCAATGGGCCGCGCTGCGCTGGTGGGGATTGTTGAAAGACTCTGACATGACTTGCCGCAAGGTGCGCGGAACGCTGGCCGGGAAAGACACCCGGCGCAAGCACAAGTCCCCGGGATTCCGGGTTGCGTTGTGCAACTTCGCGGCGAGAATTCCGCCACGCCAACGCAGGCCGCATGACCCAGCAAAGCACAGAGATCGAAGTTGAAGTGGTCGAGATCGACGGCGTGGCCCCCGTCGCGACCCAGGAACGCACCAGCGGGCATCCACCGCCGCGCGGCGACTGGCAGGATTGGCGGCAATGGCGCGGCCAGGTCAGCCGCCTCGACAGCCGTTGGTGGCCGCTGTGGGTGGTTTTGGGAATCATCGCCCTGACGCTTTTTCTCACCGTCGGCCTAGTGCTTGGCGTGCTTTTCCTGATCGTGCGAGTGTGCCTGAATCTGATCCGCGCGGTGCTGCGTTGAATTCTGGCAGTCATCGCCGGAATTGACAGCCGGGCGCATCCGCCGCCACCTTTCCGGCATGTCACGTTTTGCCAATAAAGTCGCCGTCGTCACCGGAGGAGGCCGTGGGATCGGCCAGGAAATCGCCCGCACGCTCGCTGCGGAGGGTGCCAAGGTAGCGGTGGTGAGCCGCAGTGCATCGAGTTGCGGAAAAGCCGCGGAGGAAATCAACGCCGAGTTCCCCGGAGCCGCCACCGCCTATGCCGTGGATGTGGCCGACCACGCGGCCGTGCAGGAACTCGCCAAGAAAATCGGCGACGAACTCGGCGCGGTGAACATTCTCGTCAACAACGCCGGCGTCACCCGCGACGGACTGCTCATGCGCATGAAAGAGGAGGACTGGGACACCGTGCTCGACACCAATCTCAAGGGCGCCTTCAACACCGTGAAAGCCTTCATGCGCCCGCTGATGAAAGCCGAGGACCCGCGCATCATCAACATCGCCTCGGTGATAGGCCTCATCGGCAACGCCGGCCAGGCGAACTACTCCGCCAGCAAGGCCGGGCTCATCGGCTTCACCAAAGCCGTCGCCCGCGAGCTCGCCGGCCGCGGCGTCACCTGCAATGCCGTGGCTCCCGGTTTCATCACCACCGACATGACCGACGAGCTGCCGGAAGCCGTGAAGGAAGCCGTTCTAACAAAAATTCCGCTCGGCAGCTTCGGTCAAACGAAAGACATCGCCTCGATGGTGGCCTACCTCGCCAGCAAGGATGCCCGCTACATCACCGGCCAGGTCTTCGCCGTCGATGGCGGCATGACGATGTGACGCCTCTTCTTTCAGCATTTCAGTTCTCAGCTTTTTAGCATTTACCAAAAAATGGATCTCCTCCTCCTGCGCCACGGCAAAGCCGAGGATTTCAACAAGGATGGCGACAGCGCCCGCGAGTTGACCGGGAAAGGCCGCGAGCAGGCGCGCAGGGCCGCCCGCTTGCTGAGGGGCACCAAGTGGCTGCCGGAAATCGTGCTCACCAGCCCGCTGGTGCGCGCCCGCCAGACGGCGGATGAATTCTGCGAGACCGCAGGCCTGCCCGGCGCGGTCATCCAGGGCTGGCTGGCCTGTGGCATGATTCCGGAACAGGCGCTGCGGGAACTGGCCGGATTCACCGAGTTCAAACGCATCGCCATCGTCGGCCACGAACCGGATTTTTCCGGGCTCATCGAGTGGATTCTCGGCACTTCCCACGGCGGCGTGGAGGTGAAAAAGGGTGCCCTCGCCTGCCTGCGCATCCAACCGCCATCGCGCAACGGCATGCTGAAATTCCTCATCCCGCCGAAGCTGGCGGATGATGCGGGGGAGTGAGCATTTCCCCCAGCCTGCCATAATCCAATCTGCGGATTGAGCTTGGCAGGCAGGGTGACTGCTTGGCATCACTTCACTGTGATGGCCCTGCCGCTCCGAATTCCGCCGCCAGCGCTCGGCATCTTCTTGTTCGCCGCTGGGGCGCAGGCATCCACCATCATCGCGCCGACGGATGATCCACTGGTCACGGAACAGATGTACCGCGATGAGGCCGCGCTGTATCCGATGGTTGGCAAGGTCACCGGCTCCGGCTTCAGCGGGTCGGGAGTTCTCATCTCGGACCGATGGGTGCTCACCGCAGGGCATGTTTCACTCTCGAAAGTCAACGGAACTTTCCGCGTTGGAGGCGTTGATCACACGATTCAAAGCTCCATCACCCATCCGGATTTCTCCTTTTCGGGGCCATCGTATGACCTTGGTTTGCTCTACCTATCCACATCGGTGGCCGGACTGGAAGCCGCCACGATGATCGATTTTGGCCCATCCACGTCCATCCTTGGAATGGATGCGGTCTGGGTGGGCTACGGGCTCGGCGGGAACGGTCTGACCGGCGCTCAATCGCCATTCGATTTCCGCGCCTTCACCAATGTCATTGATGTTTCAGGATCAGCCTACGGTTTATCCCCCAACTCGTTTGTCGCGGATTTCGACAAACCGGACGGATCAACCAACGCTCCGTTATCCAACCCGGCGGCGACGCGTCTGGAAGGCAACCTCACCAGCGGCGACAGCGGCGGCGGTGTCTTCGTCACCGTGAATGGGCAGACCTATCTGGCTGGCATCAACAGCTACACCGGCGGTTTCGTGCCAGGAACCAATTCCAAATACGGCAGCCTGAGCGGTGCCGCAAATCTCGAATTATTCCATGCGTGGATCTTTAGCCAAACCGGTATCGCCCCCATCCCGGAGCCCGCCACTTGGTGGATCGGCTGTCTTGCCAGCCTGCTTTGCCTGCGCCGACGCCGGTGATTTCCACCCGCCCGGCGGTTTCGATCACATGCGGGGTAAGGCATCCCTCCATCGTCCCCTTGATAATGGACCTAGCCGGCGTTGAAACGAGTTGCCCGCAGCGGTGTCGAGCCCGGATATCCACCGGAGCATTTGGGAGTCCTCCCGAAGCGTTTGGGACATTGGCAACTTCTTTGCAAGGGGACTGCAAGACCATTGCGGCGCCACGCATTTCTCTCCATCCTGCGGTTTTGATTGCATGCCGGGTGGGTTCCCGGGAAAGTCCGCGCGTTCCATGAAGGTCATCGCTGTCGCCAACCAAAAGGGAGGTGTGGGAAAAACCACCACCGCCCTGAACCTGTCCGCCGCCCTCGCGCTGCGCGGCCAGCGGGTGCTCCTGGTGGACCTTGATCCGCAGGCAAACTGCACCAGCGGCCTCGGCATCGAACCACCGGAAAACGGCAGCATGTATCCCGTGCTGATGGGCGAGGCCACGGTTCACCAGCAGATCCTGCCGACCGGGCGCGAAAATCTCTCGATCGTGCCTTCGGAAATGGACCTCGCGGGGGTGGAGATCGAGCTTGCCCGCAGCGACGACCACCTCACCCGCCTTCGCGGCATCCTCCAAGGCCTCAAGCCCAATGACCTGTTCGAATTCTGCATTCTCGACACCCCTCCATCGCTCGGCGTGTTGATGACCTCCGCGCTGGCCGCCGCCGATGAAATCCTCATCCCGCTCCAGTGCGAGTGGTTCGGCCTCGAAGGACTGGCGAAAATCGTCCATGTCATCGATCAGATCCGCTCCGCCGACGCCAACCCGGACATCCGTCTCGAAGGGATCGTAATGACGATGTATGATGGCCGCACGCTGCTGTCCCGCCAGGTGGTGGAGGAGGTTTCCAAGTATTTCCCGGATCAGATGTATCGCACCCACATTCCGCGGACCATCCGCATTGGCGAGGCTCCCAGCCATGGGAAATCCATCTTCGAGCACGATCCGCACGGCCTCGGTGCCCAGGCCTACGGCGCGCTGGCTGACGAGTTTCTAACCAGACATGCGGTGTGTGGTCCGTTGCTTGCCGGGACTTGATTCGCATTTCATTTGTCCGGCGCTCAGCTCATAGAGCGCCGCTACAAACACTTCATTCTCCCATGCTTGCGAAACGCATCATCCCCTGCCTCGACGTGACCGACGGCCGCGTCGTCAAAGGCGTCAATTTCGTGGACCTGATCGATGCCGGCGATCCGGTGGAATGCGCGCTGGCCTACAATGCGCAGGAAGCGGACGAGCTGGTGTTTCTCGACATCACCGCATCGTCCGACAACCGCAAGACGATGGTGGATGTCGTCCGCCGCACAGCCGAACATTGTTTCATTCCGCTCACCGTCGGCGGTGGCATCCGCAGTGTGGAAAACATGCGGGAAATGCTGCTGGCCGGGGCGGACAAGGTGGGCATCAACACCTCGGCGGTGAAGGACCCGTCGCTGGTCGATGCCGGGGCCAAGGCCTTCGGCAGCCAGTGCATCGTGGTGGCCATCGACGCCAAGCGCGAAGGGCCCGGCAAGTGGGGCGTTTACACCCACGGCGGCCGCACGCCGGTGGGGCTCGACGTGCTCGAATGGGCGCGGGAGGTCTGGAACCGCGGCGCGGGCGAAATCCTTCTAACCAGCATGGATGCGGACGGCACCCAGGCCGGCTACGACATCGAGCTCACCGCCGCCGTTTCCACTGCGGTGGGCATCCCGGTGATCGCCAGCGGCGGTGCGGGAAATCTCGACCACATGGTGGACGTGCTGGCCCGCGGCAAGGCGGACGCGGTACTGGCCGCCAGCATTTTCCACTTCGGCAAGCACACCGTCGGCGAGGCCAAACGCCACTTCGCCAGCCGCGGCATCCCGGTGCGGCCGCCGTTCAAACGCGGTTAGAAAAAGTTTCCCCGTGAAACCGCTCGCCAGCATTCACACTCATTCCCTTCCACGGCGGCGGGAGGTCGTTTTGAAGGATCTCAAAAGGAGGTTGTCGTCACAGCAGGCCGCCGCTAGCCTTCCCTCCGTGCCGTAGCCGCCGCCGCGGCTCCACATCCCCAAACCGAACTTCACACCACCCTCCCATGGGCATCTTCAGCAAACCCCGCCTGCGCAGCCACGACCGCCGTGAAGACATGCCGGAAGGCCTTTGGAACAAGTGCCCGGATTGCGGGGCCATGATCCACAATCTGGAACTTCAGCAAAACCTGCAGGTCTGCCCGCACTGTTCCCACCACTTCCTGCTCGATTCCCGCGAGCGCATCCTGATGCTGGCGGACACGGATTCGTTCGAGGAAACCGACAGCGGCCTCGTTTCCGCCAACCCGCTCGGCTTCCAGGGCTACACCGAAAAAACCGCGATCCTGCGCGAGAAAACCGGCCTCGACGACGCCGTCGTTTCCGGCCGCCTCACCATCGGCGGCCACAAGGCGATGATCGCCGTGATGGACTTCAAGTTCTTCGCCGGCTCCATGGGCTCGGTGGTCGGCGAGAAAATCACCCGCACCATCGAGACGGCCATCGCCGAGAAACGCGGCGTCATCATCGTCTCCGCCTCGTCCGGCGCACGGATGCAGGAAGGCATGCTCTCGCTGATGCAAATGGCCAAGACCTGCGGCGCGCTCGCCCGCCTGGCAGAAGCGCGGCTACCCTACATTTCCCTGATGACGCATCCGACCACCGGCGGCGTCACCGCTTCCTTCGCCACCATCGGAGACGTCAATCTCGCCGAGCCCAAGTGCATGATCGGCTTCGCCGGACCGCGGGTGGTCAAGGAAACCACCCATCAGAACCTGCCGCCCGGTTTCCAAACCGCCGAGTTCATGCTCGAGCACGGCCTCATCGACGCCATCGTCCAGCGCGCCAAAATGCGCGAGCAGATCGTCAGCCTGTTAGGCCACATGATGCCCGAGTGAGGCCCAGCCTCACCCCTCGCCCGGCGGAGTGACGACCACCACGCGCTCGACGCCGTGTTTGGAAAACTCCTCCCAATAGCGCTTTTCCCATGCGGCGGTGCGGGCGCGGCGCTCTTCTTCGGTGAGTTTCTCCCATGCGGCGAATCCAATGGCGCGGGCCAGGTCGCGGTCGGCGAGGCGCACGGCGAGCTCGTCCCAGAAACTTTCATTGCGAAACTCATCGTAGCACTCGTGGTAAAACAGCCGCTCCTCGACCTCCTCCCGCACCCGGAAACGCTGGCTCTCCTCGTCGAATTCGATCCATTCGCCGAGACCGGAATGGCCGGCTTTTTCCAGAATCTTGCTCTCCAGATCCTCAAACTCGGCGATTTTCCCGCTGGCGGACTCCTTCTGGTTCCATGAGGCCACGTTGGCCGCGAGGCTGACCATTTCCACCAAAGTCGCAAGTTCCTGATCTGACAGCCGCAAGTGCATCCGTGGCGGGAGGAAACCACCTGCGCCCCCGGCCCGCAAGCCGCAACACTCCGGGCTTGATCCCGCCGCGGGCATCCGCCAGTTTTCCGCCCTGCCGTGCACGAGTAGCTCAGCGGTAGAGCAACCGGTTTACACCCGGTCGGTCGGCGGTTCGATCCCGTCCTCGTGTACCATTCCGCGCTCCGGTGCAGGTGGCGCGCTGTATTTACATCCGCCAGCAGATGTTCTAACACGGGGATTTTCAATTTGCGGGGGTGGGTATTATGCCCTATACGGCTCGGGCAGCGGACTTTGTGAAAGTCTGCTTCCGCTTCCCCGACTCCCATCCCTTGATCCCCTGACGCATGTTTTTCCGTCTCGTTTCCCTTGCCTCCCTCGCTCTCGCCGCCGCGCTTTTCACCAGTTGTGGAAGCTCCGGCATCGCCGTCCTCCCGAAATCCCAAATCCGCGGCGCGGATGCGGCCAATCGCAATTTCGCCCTGCCCGGTCCATCCGGTGACTTGATGGCCGCTGCGGCATCCAAGCCGCGCGACAGACACTCGATGCCGGTTTACACGTTCAGCGAGCGCAGGCGTGTGGTTCGCACCACGGCCTACACGTGCAGTGAGGATGATCACCTCGTTTACGGCAGCAAGAACGCCACCGGCACGCCGCTGCGCTACACCAATCGCGTCCGCAGTGCGGCCGCGGACTGGTCATTCTACCCGGTGGGCACCACTTTCCGCATCAAAGGGCTGCCCTATCTCTATGTGGTGGACGACTACGGCTCGGCGCTCACCGGCACCGGCACCGTGGACATCTACAAGCCCAACAAGGAGACCATGAACCTGTGGGGCCGCCGCAATGTGGAACTCCAGATCGTCCAGTGGGGTTCCTTCAACCGCAGTGCGGAAATCCTCAGCCAGCGCACCAAGTTCGACCATTGCCGCCAGATGCTGGCCAACATCATCCGCCAGCGCCCGGACCTCCGCAGCGTGGCGATGCGCTGAGCACCCTTCACTGGATCGGCGCGAAAAGGCGCGCCGCCCGGCACGCGGCGCGGAACAGAAACGGCTTGCCGGTGAAATCCTGCACCCTCGCCTCGCGGGCGTGCTCTAAATCAATGCGCAGCATTTCCGTGATCTCATCCACGAAGGCATGGTCGGTGGAAAACGCGGTGATTTCAAAGTTCAGGCGGAACGAGCGGTTGTCGAGATTGGCCGTGCCGACGGCGGCGAGGCGTTTGTCGATGAGCATCACCTTCTGGTGCAGGAAACCGCGGTGATAGCGCAGGATTTTCACGCCGAAGGGAATGGACTGCTCGTAGTAGGAAAACGCCGATAGCCAGACCATCAGGTGATCCGGCCGCTCCGGGATGAGGATGCGCACGTCCACACCGCGGATGGCGGCGGCCTGCAGGGCTGTTAGAACGCCTTCGTCCGGCACGAAATAAGGTGAGGCGATCCAGAGTTTTTCGCGGGCCGAATTGGCCGCCTCGGCCACGATCAACTGCCACGAATCCGCAGGATCCGCCGGGCCGGTGGGAATGATGGCGGCGATTTGATCGGCATCCTCCGGCTTGGTTTCCCAGTGCAGTTCGGGCACTTCGTTGGCGGCCCAGAACCAATCCTCGAGAAACACCAGTTGCACCGCTTGAACCACCGGACCGCGCATCAGCAAGTGGGTGTCCCGCCAGGCACCGAAGCGCTGGTCGCGCCCTATGTATTCATCACCCACGTTCAGCCCGCCGATCAGCGCCACCTCGCCGTCGCTCACCACGATCTTGCGGTGGTTGCGGAAATTGAGCTGGAAGCGCGACCACCAGAAGCGGTTGATGCCGAACGAATGGCACTGCACGCCGGCATCGCGCAACGCGCGCAGATAGCGGCGCGGCAGCTTGTGCGAGCCGATTTCATCGAACAGGAAATACACCTTCACACCGGCGCGGGCCCGCTCGATGAGCGCCTGCTGGAAGCGAATGCCGAGCGTGTCGTTCTTCACGATGAAAAAATTCACGCACAGATAGCTGCGGGCCGCGCCAATGACCTGGAAAATCCGCTCGAAGGTTATATCACCATCGATCAGCGTTTCCAGGCGGTTGCCGCGGGTGAAGGGCAGCCCGCCCAACAACCGGGCCGCACGCTCGAAGGCGTCGTCCTCCGGGATCTCTACTTCCAACTCGCGCAGCCTCTCGTGCATCGAAGCGGCCAGTCGCGCCAGCCGGCTGTCCATTTCCCGGCGTCCGCCGACGTTTCCGGAGAACCGCGTGCGCCCTAACAGCCAATACATCGGGATCGCCAGAAACGGCACGGTCACCAGCGAGATCACCCAGGCGATGGTGCCCTGCGAGGTGCGCACATGCATCAGCGCGTGCAGCACATGCAGGATGCCCACCAGATAGAACACCACCACAGTGACCACCCCGAGCCATGTCTCCGCCTCGAAGCCGTGAAACGACATGAGCCGAGCTTAGGCGCCGGCTGCCATGAAACAAGCCTTCATGCCCGTGGCTTCAAACGGCGGAAATGCCAGCGGATCTCTACTTCGTAGCACTGGAGATTCGGATAGATGCGGATGCCCAGAAAAACAAATCGAGGCGGAACCGCAGCTCGTTTTCCTCGCGGAATTCGCGCTCGGTCACCAGCTTGGGCATGCCTCCGCCGCGACCGTCGGCACCTCTGAAATCAAGGTGTTGGTGCCACTCGGTTTTGAATTCGATGCGGTTAAAAAACCCTCCCGCCAGAAACACCAGATCCGTCAGCGGCCGCACTCGCTCGCGACCCATGGAGTCGGTTAGAACGAGAACCTCGCCCCGACGCTCGATGCGCTGGATCTGGAAACTCTCATGCAGCACGGGCAAATCCCGGTCCGCCACCACCTCGGTGGGAAAGTCGCGACGCGCGAGTTCCGCATGGAAAGCAAGAGCCTCCGGATGCGGCAACCCGGAAACCACGATGCCGAACAACTCGCGTTGAAGCCGGGCGCAATCCGCGCGGGCCACGGCCATCGAAGCATCCTCGAGCGCGCGGCGGTCGATCACCTGATCGAGCGAAATTTGCAGCAAACTGAAGGTTTCCACGGCCGGTAATAAAAAAGGGGAGCGGAGCTTTCACCGCCCGCTCCCCTTGGATGAGATGTTGCCCAAAAAAGCTCAGAACGCGAAGACCTCGCCGGCCTTGAAGAAACGCTTGAGCTCGGCGGCGGCGGCTTCCGGGGAGTCGGAGGCGTGGCAGACGTTGACCATGACGTCCTCGCCGAAGTCGCCGCGGATGGTGCCGGGGGCGGCGGCCTTGGAGTTGGTGGGGCCGAGCAGGTCGCGCACCTTGTCGATGACGCTTTCACCCTCGAGCGCCAGCGCGATGACCGGAGTCCGGCTCATGAAGGCGACGATTTCCGGGAAAAACGGCTTGTCGGCAACGTGGGAGTAGTGCTCGCGCAGGCTCGCATCGTCGAGCTGCATCATCTTGATGCCGCGGACGACGAAGCCCGCGTCCTCAAAACGGGCAAGCACCTTGCCGGTGAGGTTTTTCTCAATCGCGTCCGGTTTGAAGAGGATCAGTGTGGTTTCGATAGCCATGATGGCGCTGGCAGTAGGCGCGGAAATGCCGATGTGCAAGCCTTTTGACCGACTCGACCGGAGACTTGTCAGGCGTCTGGCAGGCTGCGGTTTTTGAGCGCCTCTTCCAGCGCTTTGACCCGCTCGACGAGCTTGGGCAGGCGGCGGATGTTGGCGCGCAGTTTCATTTCCTCCCGGAAGGGCTGGGCCGGGAAACCGGCATACACTTCGCCGCCGGGAAGATTGTTGGTGATGCCGGTGCGGCCCGCGATGGTGGCCTTGTCACCGATGGTGACATGGCCGCCGGTCGCGGCCTGGCCAGCCATGGTGACGTAGTCGCCAATGCGGGTGCTGCCGGAGATGCCGCACAGCGCGACGATCAGGGAGTGCTTGCCGATCACGCAGTTGTGGCCGATCTGCACGAGATTGTCGATTTTGGTCCCCTCACGGATCACGGTTTTGCCGAAGCGCGCGCGGTCGATGGTGGTGTTGGCGCCGATTTCGACGTCGTCTTGGATTTCCACGATGCCGACTTGGTCAATTTTGACGTGGCGGCCTTCCACGAGTTGGTAGCCATAGCCGTCCGAGCCGATGACGGCACCGGGTTGGAGGATGACGCGGTCGCCAAGCACGCACCGTTCGCGCACGGTGGTGTTGGCCATCAAGTGGCAATTTTTTCCGATCACCGCATCCTCGCCGATCACGCAGTTCGGGCCGACCTCCGTGCCATCGCCCACACGGGCCCCGGCCATGATCACGGCTCCGGGGCGGACCCGGGTTTTTTGCGGATCCAGCACGGCGGCGGGATCGACGAAAGCCTGTGGCGAGACGCCGGGCGTGAAATTGCGGCTGGCGGCGGCGAAATGGCGGACCACGGTGGAGAACGCGAGCGTCGGGTTGTCCACGGCGAGCAAGGCGGTGTCCGCCGGGCCGCCGGTTTCCCCGCGCGCCACGATCACCGCGCCGGCCTTGGTCTGTTGGAACTGGGCGTGATATTTCTCGTTGCCGAGAAAGCTCACATCACCCGGCCCGGCCTCATCGAGTGCGGCCATGCCGGTGAAAGACGAATCGAGCCCGCCCCGGACGATGTCTCCATCGATCCAACGGGCGAGCTCGGAAAGCGTGAGGGCGATTGCCAACTGCGGTGAAAATGGCAGGGTGATTATTCGGCAGGCACCGGAGCTTCCGGTTGCTCGACGGCTTCGCCGGGCTTGAAGTCCGCCGGCGCATCCTTGTTGAGGTCCTTGAGCAGGCCGGCGGTGATGTCCGTGGCGTCCTTGGTGTAGAGAAGGAAGGGAACCTGCGAGGTGCTGAGACCGGACTTGTCGAAGACGTAGTCATAGTTGTCCACCTTGGCCTGTTCCTCGACGAGCTTGCGGATTTCCTCGAGAATGCCCTTCATGCGCTGGACCATTTTCTCGTTGAGCGCCTGGTTGCGGCGCTGGAGAAACTCGCGGCGCTCGCGGTCAAGCGCGATGCCTTCCTGCTGCTGCATCTGCCACTCCTTGAAGAGGGTCTGCTTCTTGGAATCGTTGATGGAGGGGTCTTCGAGCTGCTTGCGCAGGTTGCCGAGGTTTTCCTCAAGATCGCGGATGCGGGCAAGGCGCTCGTTGTTGTCCTTCTGGATGCGGGCGCGCTCGACGTTGATCTGCTTCTGCGCCTCGTTGGTGCGGTAGTATTGCTTGAACAGCTCCTGCATGTCCACCGTGGCGATGTTGAGCTTGCCTTCCTGGGCGACGGCACTGGTGACGAGGGTGGCCGCGAAAGCGGTGGCGAGGAAACGACGGATGAGTCTCATGGATTCGTGGGGTAAGGTTCCTAAAAGCGGATTGCGGAGGCAAACTGCATGGAAAAATCCGGTTCGTCAACGCCCATCCTAGCCCCGGCGAGGCGCCGTTTCACCCGATCAAGGGCATCTTCTGATAGTTTGCGCCAAGGATGGGCTTGAGATCCGGGGCTTTGAGCCAGTCGCCCAACAGGCTGCCATAGACGCTGCGGAAATCGACGCTGTGCTTGATGTCCCCCTCCGACAGATCAGTGAGGCTGGGATGTTTGCCGTGGAGGCCGCCCTTGACGGCGGGGCCGGCGACGAAGAGGCAGGAGGCCTTGCCGTGGTCGGTGCCGGCGCTGGCGTTTTCCGCGACGCGGCGGCCGAACTCGGAGAAGGTCATGAGCACCACGCGCTGGTCGTTGCCCTGCTGCTTGAGATCCGCGAAGAAGGATTTCAGCGCGCTGTCGAGCTGGCCTAACAGGCGGTCGTGCGAGTCGACCTGCTGGTTGTGGGTGTCGAAGCCGCCGTGGCTGACATAATAGACGCGGCTGGGCATGCCGCCGGCGATCATGCGGGAAACCAGGTTGAGGTTTCGCGCGAGCGGAGTGCCGTCATAGCGGACGGTGGTTTTGTGTTTGGCGGCGAGTTCGAGGATTTTGCTGGAGGAAACGCGGGCATCGAGGGCGACACCTTCGAGGAAGGCGAGATTGCCCTCGCCGGTGATGCCGCCGTGTTTGCCACCAGCGGGCATGTCGATGGAGGCCCCGGCGGCGGGTGTTTCGTC
>RPOS01000084.1 GCA_003820635.1 Verrucomicrobiaceae bacterium
GCCACTGCCGGTGACGTGGTAGTGCCTTCCGCCCGCGTGGATTTCCCGCACGGTCATCTGATTTTGCGTGAGGGTGCCGGTTTTATCCGAGCAAATGACCGTGGTGCTGCCGAGCGTCTCGACCGCGGGCAGTTTCCGGATGATCGCACGCTGCCTGGCCATGCGCGAGACACCGATCGCCAGAGTGATCGTGAGCGCCGCAGGCAGCCCCTCGGGAATCGCTCCGACGGCCAACGCAACGGCGGCCATGAACATGTCCACCCACGATTCGCCGCGCAGGGTGCCGACGATGAACGTGAGCGCCGAGAGCCCGAGGATCACATAGAGCAAGAGTCGGCTGAACTGCGCGATCTTGCGCGTGAGAGGCGTCTGCAAATTATCCGCCGTATGGATCAGCCCTGCGATGCGGCCCATCTCCGTCTGGTCGCCGGTGGCGAAAACGACGCCCTCGCCCTGACCGTAAGTGACCAGCGTCCCGGTGAAAGCCAGGTTCGTGCGCTCGGCGAGGATGGATCCGGCGGGAAGCGGTGCGGTCTGCTTTTCGACCGGGACGGATTCGCCGGTCAGCGCGGCTTCCTCGATTTGTAAATTGCGCAGTTGCAACAAGCGCAGGTCGGCTGGCACGCGGTCGCCGGATTGCAGCAGCACCACGTCGCCGGGCACGAGTTGCGCCGAGGGAATCCGCAACTTTACGCCGCCGCGCCGCACCGTGGCCTCGGTGATGACCATCTTCGCCAACGCGTCGATGGCCTTTTCCGCCTTCGCCTCCTGGAGATAGCCGATGATGGCATTGATGAACACGACTCCAAAAATAACCGACGCGTCCACCCATTCGCCCAGCGCCACCGTAATGCCTGTGGCTGCGAGCAGGATGTAAATGAGCGGTTGGTGGAACTGCAGAAGGAAGCGCATCCATTCGCTGAGCCGCTTCTGCGCGGTCATCTGGTTGGGGCCGAACTGCCGCAAGCGCTGCTCGACATCGGCCTGCGTTAAGCCAACCGCCGGTGTGCACTCCAGAAGTCCGCTCACTTCTTCGGCACGAAGTTCGTGCCAGTTGGCATGGGTGAACGCTTTCATTTTTTCAAGCGTGTTAGGTTTGCTAACACCAATAGCCCGGCTCAGATCGCGCCACAAGGAAAAGCGGCAGACGGGCCGACGAATTCACACCCAGGCCGATGGGCTGGTGTGGCATGGGTCTTTTGCCCTGGTTTCTCTTAGAGCCGGCCATTAAAAATGGCAGGGACCGCTTTGCCTGCGGCCATGCGGGATGTGCTTCGCGTTTGGCAAGTGCCGCTACAAGCGGCCAAGGCATCCCGAGAGGTCCGGTGCGTGAGACGTGAATGAAAAGCGAATCAGAAAGCCGGACCGTCCGGAGGATCGGTCCCTGCCCTCAGCAATATTCAGACAGCCTCTCAGTTCCTAACCCGGCAAAGCCGGAGGCCTACGCTCAGAAAAACCGTCGCAAACATGATCACATTTCGTGAGTAAGGGACTAAAAATGAGGTGGCTCTGGCGGCTTGCAGTTCCGTTATTGACCAGCAAGCCGGGGAATCCCATGTTCACCACTGTTGTCAGCCCCAGCACCGATTTCCCTCCGGGGGGAGGCGGAGTGAAGCTCCATCTGCAAATCATGACTCTTCTTATCTCCTACATACTGCTCGCCCTCGTCGTCTCGTTCGTATGTTCCCTGCTCGAGGCAAGCCTTCTCACCATCACTCCATCGGCGGTCAACAGCGCCAAGCAAAAGGGCAAGCGCTGGGCCGAGCGCATGGAGTCATACAAGAATGACATCGATCGGCCGCTGTCGGCGATTCTGACACTCAATACCGTGGCCCATACCATGGGGGGCGTCGGCGCGGGTGCCGAATACGCCAGACTTTTTCCCGGGAAGACAGGTGAAGCGATCTTTGCTGGCGCACTTACCATTGCGATCCTGATCTTGACGGAAATCATCCCGAAGACCCTCGGCTCGCGCTATGCGGTCCCTTTGGCAGGAGTCACCACCGCCATCCTCAGGGTGATGATCGTCGGCCTCACCCCGCTCGTTTGGATTTCCAAGAAAATCACCCGCCTCATCACGCCGTCAAATCAGGACTTGCCCAACATGCATCGCGAAGAACTCCTGGCGATGACCCGCATCGGCGCGGAATCTGGACAACTCAAGGAGCGCGAGAGCGAGTTTGTGCACAACTTGATCCAGCTCCACTCGATGAAGACCTGGGACATCATGACACCGCGTCCGGTGATCTTTGCGTTGCCCGAGACAACGCCCCTGACTGAGTTTGTAAAAATCATCGAAGAGAAACCCTTCAGCCGGATTCCGGTTTATCAGGGAACCCGCGACGAAATCACCGGTTTTGTAATCCGTGGAGAAGTCTTGTTAGCCCACCTCAAGGATGAAAATGACACCGCCACACTGGCCGATGTGAAGCGCCCGATCACCGTCACTGCGGAACACGCTCCGGTGGATCAACTCTTTCAAAGGTTTATCGCCGAGCGCATCCAAATCACTCTCGTGGTCGATGAATTCGGCACCACCGTCGGACTCGTCAGCTTCGAGGACATCATCGAGACGATCTTCGGCATCGAGATTCTGGACGAAAAGGACAAGGTCGCCGACATGCAAACCCATGCACGCAACCTCTGGAAGGAACGGGCCCGCAAGATGGGAATCGAACTCGTCGATGAAGAGCCGCAAGCGGAAACGGCTGATCGCTGATCAAGATTCGGGACAGGGTTTGCGCGGTGTCAGCGACTCCGCATTGCGGGGCTTCTACATTCAGGCCTCGCGCAGATAGTCCGATGCGAGATCGACGGGCTGGTAGGAGACGCCGAAGCGGTCGCAGACGAGGTTGGCGCTGATGCGGCCGGATTCGTAGATGGTGGGTAGTCCGCTGCCGGGGTGGGTGCCGCCGCCGACGAGGTAGCAGTTGTCGAAGCCGTTGTAGCGGTTGTGCGGGCGGAAGTAGAGCATCTGGGTGAGCGTGTGGGCGAGGTTGAACGTGGCACCCATGAAGATGGACGCGCTTTCCCAATCGGCCGGGCTGATGATGCGCTTGGCGATGATGCGGCGCCGCAGGTCCTTCATGCCGGTGCGCTGCTCGATACGGGCGAGGATTTTCTCGGCGTATGTCTCCTTGTGGTTTTCCCAATCGAAACCATGGCGGTTGTTGATGGTGGGCACCAGGATGTAGAGGCCGGACTGCCCCGCCGGCGCGACCTGCGGATCGGTGATGGAGGAGTTGCGGATGTAGATGGACATGTCGTCGGAAACGTGGCGCTCGCTCTGGATGTCGGCCACGTTCGCCTTGTAGTCGTCCGCGAAGAGGATGTGGTGGTGCGGCTCGTCCGGATAGATGGTGTCCAGCCCGAGATAGAGCATGAAGGTGGAGCAGGAGAACTTGCGGCGGCGCATTTTCCCCTCGGGCTCATTGCGCGCGCCGAAGAGGCGGGTGGCGGCGTGGCCGTAGTCGGCATTGACGATGACGGCATCGGTGCTGATGCGCTCGCCGTTTTCGAGTTCCGCTCCGCTGAGGGTGCGGCCGTGGTGGAGAAGTTGCTTCACCGGCGATTCGAGCCGCAGCTCGCCGCCGAGTTCCTGGAACACATCGGCCATCGAGTGCGAGATGCGGTTGAGTCCGCCCTGGACGTGATAGACGCCGTAGCGGTATTCGGTGAAGGAGAGGATGCTGAACAGCGCCGGGCAGTGCCACGGGCTCATGCCGAGGTACTTCGCCTGGAAGGTGAAGGCTAGCTTGAGCCGCTCGTCATGGAAATAGTCGCCCAGCACATCGTGCACGCTGCGGGTGGTCAGCACGTGGGGCAGCGCGCGCAGCAGGCTCGGCCGCAGGTAGGCGCTGGGCTTGTGGTAGGGATACTGCAGGCAGGGGTAAATGGTGCGGAACTTGTCTCCCTGCTCGACCATGTAGCGTTGGAATCCCTCGCTGCTGCCGGGGAACACGCGCTCGAGCTCGGCGGCCATTTTCATGGCATCACTGTAGGTGTGCAGCGAGGTGTCGCCCCAGCTCAGGCGGGTCATCGGGCTGAGGTTGATGAAATCCAGATGATCGTCGCTATTGCGGCCGGTCTCGGCGTAAATTTCATCGAGGCAGAATTTCTGGTGGAGGAAGGTCGGGCCGAGATCAAAGGAAAAATCGTCGAGCTTCACCTCCGAGTTGCGGCCGCCGACGCGATCGTTTTTTTCCACGATGGTGACGCGGAAACCGCGGTGGGCGAGGAGCATTCCAGCGGTGAGGCCACCCGGACCGGCACCGACGATGAGGATGTGTTTTTGATTGGCTGTGGGCATGAAACGGGCGTGTGACGCGCGACTTTAGGCGCTGTCGTAAGGAAGGCAAACACCGTGCCAGAAAATTTCCGGTGGACAATCCGGCGGCCGGAAGTTAACCGTCTGCCCCCGCAGCGCGGGGTATTAAACGAATCTGGCAGAGTAGCTCAGTGGTAGAGCAGAGGACTCATAAGCCTTTGGTCGGCGGTTCAAATCCGCCCTCTGCTACCAGATTCAAGTGATTAAGGATGAGTGTCTTGCGCGTTTCCGGCTTGCCCTTGTTAGGGGAGTGTTCACAGTCAATGTTCACAAAACGCAAACGCAACCTAGTCGCAACAAGCTCATTGTCCTAATTGCGGAATCCCAGCGGCAAAATTTGCGCATGAGTCCGGGTAGCCGCCTTCGATTTTCCGGTGAAAGGAGACTCCTTGTGCCACGCGGATCAGGATGCGCGGTCAGGTTCCGGCTGATAGGAAAGCTCGCGGGCTTTTTCTATCCCACTGGTTGGGGATGGTCACAGAATTGATGCACAACGAAGAAACTGTGGAGTCCAAAGAGGAAAAACTGGAGGCGGCCGTACTAGGACTTCACGAAGACGTTCGCAAAAAAGTAGTTGTGAAGCGGTTCCCAGCAGTCGCGGTAAAGCGCGTTGATCGGCTCGACCAAAGTCGGCTCGTCAAGCCGGTCAACAGGATCCGTGGATTCTCCCGCTCTCTGGTCTGGACAGGCGGGGAGGGGAGCGGCAGATTGCTTGTGCTTTATGCGTATTTCGGACCGCTACATCGGGAAACAGGTGCTCATGGGCACCTTGTATGCGGTGCTGGTGCTGGGGCTGGTGTTGTTGTTGGGAAACCTCTTCAAGAAAATCCAGCCGTTGTTGGTGGACCAGAAGGCGCCGCTGGAGCTGGTGCTGCGTTTCGTGCTGAGCGTGTTGCCGCTCTCGCTGATGTACACTGTGCCGTGGGGGTTTCTATCCGCCGTGCTGCTGGTCTTCGGCCGCTTGTCCTCGGGCCAGGAAATCACGGCCTTCCGTGTGGCGGGCATCAGCCTGGTGCGCTTGGCCGCGCCGGTGTTTGTGATCGGCGCGCTGCTGTCGTTGGGAAACCTGTGGATCAACATCAACGTGGTGCCGCAATCCAAGGCCACCTCCGCGCAGTTGATTTACGAGCAGGCCTCGCGCGATCCTGACTCGCTGCTCAAGCCCGGCATGGTCCAGGGCAATTTCAAGGCCAGCGGCAATGACTCCCAGAAAGTGCTCATCGAGGGCAAGCTCGGCGACTGGGTGGAGGGTTTCCATTTCTATCAGATCCCGGGTGGTGATGGCGGCGCGCGCACCTACGTCCATGCCGAGCGCGCCGCGCTGACGGTGGACCAGGCCAAGAGCCAGCTGCGCATCAAGCTGGAGAACGCTTTTTTCGAAACCCGCAAGCCGGATGGCACCGTGGAAATGGCCTTTGCGGGGCATGCCGAGCCCCTGCTCATCGATCTCAAGAATCCGCGCAGCCGCCGCAAGCGCGCGAGTGCCATGAGCAATGAGGAAATCCGCGAGCTCATCGCCAACGATCCGGAGCTCACGCCGGAAAGAAAGGTGCGCCTCCGCCTGGAGATCACCAAGCGCTACACGTTTTCCATGGCCTGCCTGGCCTTCGCCTTCATCGCCGTGCCACTGGGCCTCAACTCCCGCCGCCGGGACTCCTCCGGAGGCTTGATCCTGAGCCTGCTGATCGGCACCGCTTATTTCCTCGTGACGATGATGGCGGAGCAGTTCAAGTCGGACGCGGGAGCCACCGCCTGCCTGTGGGCACCCAATGTTGTCTGTGTGTTGTTAGGATTATTCCTTTTCCGCAGGGCGCGTTTCAAGTAAGGTGCTGCGGTTGATGAAGATCCTGCGCAAGATGACACGGGCCGGCCGCGGAGTGGGAAATCATTTCGCCGAGGGGCACGTGCGTCTGGCGCCGTTCATGGTTTCGCTGGCACGCTACAACTTCACCAAACTCCGTGCCGACGCGCATGCCGCGGCCAATGTCACGATGCTCGGCCTGCCGCAGTCGATCGCGTATGCCGCCATCGCCGGGCTGCCGATCGTTTACGGCATCCTCTGCTCGGCGGTGGCGGCGGTGGTTGCGCCGCTGTTCTCCAGTTCGCGCCACACGGTGCTGGGGCCGACGAATGCCACGGCGTTCATGCTCTTCAGTTTCTTTGCCGCCCATCCGGCCATGGCGGGGCGGGTGGCGGAACTGGTGCCGCTGCTGGTGCTGATGTCCGGCCTGATCGCGGCGGTGGGCGCGGTGCTGAAGGTGGCGGACCTGCTGCAATACGTTTCCCGCAGCGTGTTGGTGGGCTACATCGCGGGGGCGGCGGTGCTCATCATCGCCAACCAGCTCAAGCCATGGCTGGGGGTGACGGAGTTCATGGATCCCGAGGCCTCCGCCACCTTTGTGGGGCTGGTCATCGAGTTGGTGAAAACGCTGCCGCGGATCCAGTGGGTGCCGCTGTTGATCGGCGCGGTGACGCTGGGCATTTATTTAGGTCTGAAGAAATGGAAACCCGCCTGGCCGGTGTTCGCCCTCACGCTGGTGTTTTCTTCAGCCATTTTCGGCACCCTGATCCGTTTCGGAATCGGGCCATTCCAAGGTGCGGAAACCTTCACCACTTTCACCTTCGCGGATCTGAAACCCGGTGTGCCTGATTTCCGCCACGCGGCGATTTTCACCGATATCTCCGGCCTCATCGGCGTGGCCTTCGCCCTCGCTTTTCTCTCGGCGCTGGAAAACTCGCTGATGTCCAAAACGCTGGCCTCGCGTTCCGGAGAACGGCCGGACGCCAACCAGGACATGTTCAGCGTGGGCATTGCCAATCTCGCCGCCTCGGTCGCCGGCGGCATGCCGGCATCCGGTTCGCTCACGCGCTCGACACTCAACTTTGAATCCGGCGCGCGCACCCGTTTCGCCTCGCTGTTTTCCGGCATCTACACGCTTGGCTTCGCGTTCCTGATCGCAGCTTCGGTTGGCTGGGGTGTGCCGCTCATCGACTACGTGCCGAAGGCGGCGCTGGCCGCGCTGGTGATTGCGATTTCCTTCTCGCTGTTCAACCCGCGCCACATCCGGATCTGCCTGAGTTCCACGCGGGATGATGCCACGGTGCTCATCACCACGCTCGTCGCCACGCTGCTGGCTCCGTTATACGTGGCCATTTTCATCGGCGTGGCGGTTTCCATCAGCCTGTTCCTGCGCAAGGCCAGCAAGCCGCACCTGGTGGAGTATGAATTCAGCGAGGAGGGCGAGTTGCGCGAAATGGGTGAGAAACGCAAGCGGCCGATCCCGGCGATCTCCATCGTGCACGTGGAGGGGGATTTGTTTTTCGGTGCGGCGGAATTGTTCCGCACCCAGATCCAGCGCACCGTTTCGGATCCGGCCATCCAGGTCATCATCCTGCGGCTCAAGAACGCGCGGCATCTGGATGCCACCAGTGTGATGGCGCTGGAGGACCTCATCCGCTTCATGCGCGGCAAGGGCCTGCACCTCATCGTTTCCGGCGCGTCGCGGGATGTTTACCGCGTGCTCAAGCACTCCGGCGTACTGCTCACCCTGCAGGAAGGCTGCGACCGCCGCGCGGGTGAGAGCAACCTCTTCCTCACCAATCCACGCAACCCGAATCTCTCCACCCGCGGAGCGCTCAAGCGCGCCCAGCAACTGCTCGGCACCGACAAGGCGGACATCCGCATCTTCTACGATCCCAACCAGCCCAAGCACTCGTGAAACGCCTGCTTGTCCCCGCTGCCGTGGCCGTCTTGATGGCGGGCTTCGCGTTCTGGTGGTTCTCGCCGGAGCAGGTTTTGAAACGACGGACGCGTTCGTTGCTGGAAACGCTGACGATGGATGCCGGCACCGGATTGTCGTCCCGCCAGATGGGCGTGTATTCGCTCAACGCGCTGCTCGCCCCCGAGGTGCAACTGGACACGCCCACCATCGAGCAGGCCAACGGCACATTCGAGCGGCAGGACTTGGAATCCGCATTCTCGTGGCTCTGCCGGCAGGCCAAGCAAACGCGCTTCGAACTGGAGCGCATCGATTCCATCACCGTCAGTGGCGGGACCGGCGAGGTGGCCTGCGTGCTGGAGGCTGTCGTCGAGCTGCCAACCTATCGCCCGGCGGACGGGCTCTATCAGGTCCGCTTCTTCTGGCGGCGCGGCGAGGATGGCTGGCGGCTGGAGCGCGCCATGTGGGCGGAGGCCGCGCGCTGAGAACCGCGCATCACGGCTGTTGTGGCCGCATGCCCGGCAGGCCGACGCGGATTTTCTCGGAAAAATCCGGATCCTGGTCCGCCGCCCTGGCTCGCTCGTTGACGTGGGAAATCCGTTTCAACTCGGCGAAGGGCAGCGCGCGGTCGATGGCCCGGTTTTCGTAGAGCAGTTCGTCGCCGAAGCCGTTGACTAGCATGCGCCAGTCCCACGGCGCGCGGTCTGAGGCGGCCCGTTGCTGGCGGATGGCGGAGGTGCAGTTGTTGGTGATGGCGTTATACCATCGCGGCGTCTGATAGAGCTCGTTGACGGTGCGGATGTATTCCATGAAGGCCTCCCGCGCCCGCAGCGCATTGAGCCGGTAGAGATAAACATCCTCGCCCTTGCGGTAGTTGGCGCGCACGCGGATCACATCGCGCTCGTCGGCCACCACATAGAACAACTCGAACTGGCGGTAGAGCCCGCCGAGCGCGGAGTAGGACTCGCCCTTTTCCGGGCGGGTCTCGATGCTGAAGCAGATCCGGCCGTCGGGGCCGAAATCGAACGACAGGATCGGGTGCGCCATGTAGGGTGAGCCCCAGTAGTTGATGAAAATGTCCACGCCGCGCAGGTTGCGCAGGTCGAGCCGCCGCGTCTCATGGCGCACGGTGAAATCCGTTTCGGTGCGGTAGTCGAAGTTGCGCACGTTGTGGAGGGTGACGATGTCGCCCTCGATCTCCGCGTGAGCGGGCTGCGACACTTCCGTTTTCCAATCGCGGAACTGCCGCGGCTGGATGGTTTGCCACCACACGATCACCAGCAGGATGCCCACGGCGAGGCCGAGTTTCGCCCGCCAGCGGGGACGGACGAATACCGTCACCAGCACGGCCGCCAGTGCGAAGACCGCCGCCGCTCCGCGCCGCAGCCCGGGGTGCGGAAAGTCGAACCACAACGCTCCGAAGGCCCACAGCAGCCCGATGAAAAGCAGCAGCCAGACAATGCCGGCTGCCAGCAGCGTGAAAACTTTCAGCAGCCTGCGCTGCGGCGGGTTGGCTGGCATGGGGTGAGTGGTGGAGTGTGGCAACATGCCTCAGACTTCCGTCATGGTCTGGTCGTAGAACCCGAGGTAGTCATCCGGCGTGGCGCCCTCGCGCCAGGCCATCGCGCTCTTGGGATGGAGGTTCATCTGGCCGGTGAGGTTGTAGGGAATGGACGGGCCCCAGTCGAACTGCTGCTTCATCGGCAGGATCGTGTTCTGGATGCAGTCGATGACCGGACGCAGCTTGAACTTCGGATTGCGCAGGAAACCTAACAGAATCTCCATCGGGCAGTTGCCGGCGCCGCGGCCGAGGCCCATCATGGTGGCGTCCACGCGGTTCGCGCCGAGGATGATGGCCTCCACGGTGTTGGCAAAGGCGAGCTGCAGGTTGTTGTGGGCGTGCATGCCGATGTGCTTGCCGGTGCCCTCCACGGCCTTGGTGTATTTTCTAACCAAGTGATCGATCTGCTCGCGGTAGAGGTTGCCATAGCTGTCCACCACGACGATGGTGCCGGCGGAGGAGTTGGCGCCGATTTCCAGCGCCTGGTTGATCTCGTTGTCCGCCACCACGGAGATGGCCATGATGTTGAGGGTGGTCTCGTAGCCGAGCGCGGTGCAGTGCTCGACCATCTCGATGGCTTCGGAAATCTGGTGGACGTAGCAGGCCACGCGGATCACATCCAGCACGCTGTCCGCGGCGGGGATGATCTGGCGTTTCCAATCGCTCTTGCCGCCGGCATCGGCCATGGCGGCGAGTTTCAGGCCGGTGGCCTCGAAGGTGTGGTCACCCACCACGCGGCGCATGTCCTCTTCCTCGCAGTGCCGCCACGGGCCGTATTTGTCTTTCGGAAACGACGCGGGATCGTTCTTGTAGCCGATCTCCATGTAATCGACTCCGGCCGCGATGCAGGCCTGATAGACGGCGCGCACCTGCTCGTCGGTGAAGCGGGAATTGTTGATGAGGCCGCCGTCACGAATGGTGCAATCCAGCACTTTGAGTTCCGGCCGATAGGTGATCCAAGGGGCTTTGTCGCTCATGGGGCGCGGATGCTGGCGGGGATCGCTGGTGATGGCAAGCTCGCTTCTCCTTCTCAAAGCCGTCTCCGTCAGGGTGCCGGGACCTTCCACTCGCGCGTCACGGAGGACTTGATCGCGCCCTGGCCACGGGATTTCTGGCCGCCGCGGCTACCGGAGCTGACGCTTTGGATGGTCTCGAGCTCTTCCTTGAGAATGACCGGATGGATCAGCGAGAACCAGAGCCTGCCAGACTGGATGGTGACCTCCTCGTCGGTGAAAATCCCCTCGAAGTCCGGGATTTCCCTGCGCCGGTAATCGCCACTCACCGAGAAGACGGCGCAGGGGTGGCCGGCCACCGGTTCGAAGGATTCGAGCTTGAGGCTGAGGGTGCCGGTGGCGTTTCCGGTGAGCAGCATCGGAATGGACTGGCCGGTGACCACGAGTTCATCGCCCGGTTTGAAGCGCTTTTTTGCGGAAAACCACAGCGGCCGCGGGGCCAGCGCGTTCTCGATGAGGAGTTGGCCGAGGACCGGCGAGAGGTCCTTGGCGAGCGCGGCGGACCGGAAGCCGCCCTCCGGATCCGCGATCCACGTGGTGCCGGATTTCTGGAAGACGTGCGGCTGTTTGGAATGGGTGACGGCGGCAAGCGGGTCGGCCAGGGTTTGCTTGGCTTCATCTTCATCCGCACCGTCGGCGGAGGGGATGGTGAAACCGGATTGCTCCACGGTGTGGCGCAGCTTGTTGCCCGTGAGCTCGATCTTGTCGATGGTGAGCCGGGTGCCCTTGATGGTCTCGGCGCGCCGCTCGATGGCGGATGTCTGGAAGAAACGCCCGGACCATTCCTGGCGGCGGGTGGTCCGGACTTCGAGCGTGGTGGGAAACGGCAGGTCCTTGCGGAAAACGACGCCTTCCGGCGTTTGATCGACGAGTTGCTGGAGTTGCTGGTCCGCAGTCTCCTTGCCGCCGGTGCTCCGGGCGTTGAGTTGTTCCTTGACGGCGCTGCCGGCCTGTTCGGCGAGTTTTTTCGCCTGGTCGCAGGAAGTCAATGCGAGCGCGGGCAGCAGCAGGATGGGGATGAGGCGGGCGTTCATGGATGTGGGATGCTGCGGCGGCAGGCGAGTTGCTGGTTCATTTCAATGGCGGGGTTTTCCTCGCTGGATTCGCCCACGATGACGGCGGGCACGCCGGCCACGGTGGTGTGCGGCGGCACGTCGGCGAGCACCACGCTGCCGGCTCCCACCTTGGCTCCGCTGCCGATTTCCACACGGCCGAGGATTTTCGCGCCAGCGCCTAACAGAACGCCGGAGCGGATGATGGGATGGCGGTCGCCGCTTTGCTTGCCGGTGCCGCCGAGCGTCACCTCGTGCAGAATGGAAACATCATCCTCGATGATGGCGGTCTCACCGACCACGAACGAGGTGGCGTGGTCGAGCAGGATACCGCAGCCGATGCGCGCGGCGGGGTGGATGTCCACAGCAAAGGCCTCGCTGGCCACGCTCTGCAGGTAGAGTGCGAGCCAGCGGCGGCGGTCCTGCCAGAGTTGGTGCGATACGCGGTAGGTGGTGAGTGCCAGGAAGCCCTTGAAAAAAAGCAGTGGCTCCAGCAGCGAGAAGCAGGCGGGATCCCGGTCATGCATCGCCTGCATGTCGCGCACGGCGCTGTGCACGATGAGCGGGTGGCGCTCGAACACGCCGGTGAGCAGCGGCTCCAGCGACTCGCGCGGCATGTCCTCGCGCGCCAGACGCCGGGCCAGCCGGGCACCGAGCGCGGCCGCCGCCGACTCGCGCGAGAGGATCACGTCATTGACGAGGTGGACCAGCGTCGGTTCCTCGGCGGCCACCTTGGCGGCCTCGATACGCAGGGTTTCCCAGACGGCGAGCACATCCGCGGATTTCCCGGCGCAGAGTTTCTCCGCATTCGTGCTGGCCGGGCGGGATCCGGTTTGTTGGGATTCGTTCATGAAGATTTCTCAGAAATTGGAATACGCTTGCCGGGCTCTCGCTCAGCTTGCGCGGCGGCATGACGGGCGGACTCTTACACAGCTCGAGGAGCTTGCGCAACGCGAAGCCGTCTCGGCAAACTTTCTGGTGCAGATTCTCAACGACCTGCGCCGCGCGGGCCTGATCAACAGCCGCCGCGGGCAGGCCGGCGGCTACCTGCTGGCGCGCGCGCCGGAGAACATGACGCTGCGCCAGGTGGTGGAGGCGGTGGATCCCGCGCTGCTGCAATGCACCGTGGCCGCAGCGGGCGAGTCCGGCCAGGCCGTGCGCCAGGCATGGGTGCGGGTTTCCTCCTCGCTCGTCCATGAGCTCGATCAGATCACTCTCGCAAACCTCGCCAGCGATCCGGGCGGGGAGATGTTTTACATTTGATCCGGCGGCGTTCCGCTGGAAGTTCCTTCCGCCGTCAGCGCATTCCGTCCGTCATGATCCGTTGGTTCGCCCGCAATGACATCGCCGCCAACATGCTGGTCGTGGCATGTCCTGCTGTGGGGTGGCTACGCGGTGAAGGACCTGCTGCGCGTCGCCCGGCGGGTGCGCGATGACCTCACCGAGATGTCAGGCATTTCCCAAGCCAACGTGCTGGGGGCCAGCCCGCCGGAAATCTCCATCGAGGCGGATCCGATGTGGCTGCGTGACTACGGCCTCACCTTTGCCGATCATCACACGCACCGATGGCGCGCAGGTCGTTTCCATTTCCGCAAAGCCGGACGACGAGTCCGTCGATGTCGTGGCCATCTCGCGCAACTTCGCCCCGCGGCTCGATGCGATCCTCAACCGGCACCCGGAACTCACATGGCGCTACACCGGCTACCACTTGCGCCGGTGGTTCGATTGGTATTTAAAACCCTTCCGCAGGGATGACGACGGAACAGTCTCCGCAGAGCTCCCGCAAATTTGTCAAGAAAAGTAAAATATTTCGCTGGATGAACGAAGTGCTTTTGTGTAAAGCGCTTGCGTTCATTCA
>RPOS01000085.1 GCA_003820635.1 Verrucomicrobiaceae bacterium
GAGCGCGGCGGTGGGTTCATCACAGATGACGAGCGGCGGCTCGTGGACCAGCGCGCGGGCAATGGCGACGCGCTGCTGCTGGCCGCCGGAGAGTTTGTTAGGTTGTTCCTTCCAGCGTCCGCCGAGATCCACCGCATCGAGCACGGCTCGGGCGCGCTTGATCGCCTCGCCATGGGAAAACCCCTGGATCAACAGCGGGATGCCGACGTTTTCCGCCACGCTCAGGGTGGGGATGAGATTGAACTGCTGGAAGATGAAGCCGATGTGCCTTGCCCGGAAGCGGGTGAGCGCGCCGCCGGACATGCGGTGCAGCGGATGGTCGAAAACATCGATCTCCCCGCTCTCGACACGCAGCGTGCCGGCGATGGCGCTGAGCAGTGTGGTTTTGCCGCAGCCGGACGGGCCGACGAGCATGAGGATCTCGCCGGCGCAGGCCTGGAGATTCACCTGGCGCAGCGCGTGGATGCGATCCGGCCCGATACCGAAGTGTTTTTCCACGGCGCGCACGTCCACCACCCGTTGACCGTTCGTTTCACTCATGCGCGGAAGACCATGGCCGGTTCGTAAAGGCTGAGGCGCAGGATGCCGAGCAGTGCGGCGACCATGCAGATGAGCTGGATGAAAACGAAGGCCGCCACCGGGATCTGCCACGGCATGATGAAGGGCGGCTGCTGGTTCTCAATGGCCGCATAGGCAAAGGCGGCGGTTCCTAACAGCCCGATGCCGAAGCCGATGAGTCCCACCGTGGCGGACTGGATGACGAGCATCAGGCTGAGGCGGAAATTGGTCATGCCCATGGCCTTGAGCGCTCCGAGGTGCTTCAGGTTGTCCAACACGAAGGCATAGAATGTCTGGCAGGCGATGGCGATGCCGACGATGAATCCGATGACCACGGTGGTGCCGAAGGAAATCGGGATGCCGGTGTTTTTCACATACCACCAGACGGTGGAGGTGCTGAAGTCATTGGGGTCGTCACCGAAGCCGCGGTTCACATAGGCGCGCAGCCCGGTCTGGCGGGTGATTTCCGCGGCGGCGGCCTCTGGCGTCATGCCCTCCGCCGGCGCGGCGATCACCGCGGAGAGCATTTTGCGCGAGGCCGGCGTGTATTGCAGCGCCCGCTCGTAGGTGGTCCAGATGTAGGGACCGCCGGTGAACGAACGCATGGCCTCGCAAATGCCCACCACGCGGGCCTCGATGTCATTGATCTCGAAACGATCGCCCACCTTGATGGGTTGCTGCTTGTTTTCCGAGAGGCGGGTGACGGCGAGCTGGTCGATCACCACGGTGTTGGGCAGGCGCAGGTCTTCCAGGTTGCCCTCGATCATCCGGACGGGGCCGCCGGCCAGCGAGGCGGAGTCGATGCCGAGGAGCTGCACGGTCTTGAATTTTCCGCTTTCGAGGCGGACGCGCTGGATGCCGGAGTAGAGCGGCATGGCCCAGCGCACGGCGGAAACCGAGCGCACCCGCGAGACATCCGTGTCGCGCAGCGGGTTGGTCTCGTTGACCTGCTCCACCCGCTCCTCCACCACGAAGATCGGCGCGCCGACGTTTTTGATCGTGGAAGTCGTCCACATCATCAGCCCGCAGAAGACGGAAGCCTGCTGGACGATGAGAAAGGTCGCGAAAAACAACCCCGCCACCAGCAT
This sequence comes from Verrucomicrobiaceae bacterium, assembly GCA_003820635.1. The sequence continues at coordinate 1,647 of RPOS01000085.1, forward strand.
GAGGTATTTGGCGGTGTCTCCGAAGAGCATTTTGAGCGCGAGACCGATCATGCGTTTGGGTGGGTGCTGCGGGAAAGCGGCGGAATCATGACCACGGATGGCCCCGCCGCAATCCGCGACACCATTAGTGGTGATTTCCCGGGTTTGTCCACGCCCGGGATCGGAAAAGAGTGCGCCGGAACGCCGTGGCTAATCCGCGCTGAGATACTTGAAATCCCGGAAGGTGAGCGATTTCAATGCACCCTCGGCATCGTCATGGAGAACCACGACGTAATTGCCCTGGCCACCGATCGGGATCGACTCGAGAGATGCATCCTTGGTGCGGATGGGCACGTAGCCACGCTGGAAATCCAGGGGAGTCATTGCCACGGCAAGGCGCTTGACGAAGACCGGGGTCCAGCGGCCACGGGTGTCACCGACTTCCACGCGAACTTCCGGATTTTGTGAAACCGAAACGAAGGTGGCATGCTGGCCGTCATCGGGCTCGCGTTGTTTGAGTCGCAGCACGCGGATCGCCCAGGAGGCGGGTTTGGAATCCGTGGCCGGAATCCTCTCGGCGAAGGGAATGAGGATGGTGGTGTCATCGAGTTGCACCTTCACCTGGGTGGTTCCCGACTCGGTGCCATTCCGGGAGAAGGTCACCTCGTGATTGCCGGGCTTGAGCGCGACGCCACCGGTCACCGCGCCCATTTTGTAGCCTTTTTCACTGATCGTGGCGCCGTTGATTTTCCAAACCAGATTGCCGTCTCCATGCGCCACGGCATTGGCGAGACGAATGAAGCCGAACTTGGAGGGTTCCTCCTGCGCGGTGGAAACCTGCACGAGCAAGCCCAGACATGCGCCGGCAAGCATCTTAGAAATCGTTTTCATGAGTGAGTCGGATTTTGAAATTCGCGGGATTGATCGTGCCGTCCGGATTGCGCTCGCCCGGGTCGGAGAAAACCGAGAACACCTTGCGGACCTCGGACAGGATCTCCGGTGACGCAGTGGTGGAGATGGTTGGCGCGACCGCCTGCCCCACCACCCAGACTCGGAAATTGCGCGAGCGGAGAGTGGAGGCATCATAAACGCGGGTAAAAGCCTCCTCGGCGGCCGCATCCGTCCATTGGATGCTCCTCACATCATAGGTCACGCCTGGATTGTTCCGGTAAACTTCCGGGTTTCCAAACACCGGCAGGTTGTCCTCATCCCTCACGGCGGCCAGTTCGGCCGCGCTGGCGAATGGCCGCGAACGGAGGATAGCCTCGGCGATGCGGTCCGCCGCTTTCTCACGCGTCGGCGTGCCGAGATCGATCTTGGCGGTGGCAGGCGCGAACGCGGGGTTTGTATTGGAAATCTGGTGCGTCCAATTCGTCACGCGGCGCAGTTCCGGATCCTGCTTGAGGATGCCCGCGGCAAGCGTGCGGATGGCATCCTTGCTGGCGGTGTTGAGGTTCACATGGCCGTTGATCGAAACGGTCGCCCCTTCGCGCTTGGCGGCATCCTCGGATCTGGATTGCCCGGCATGAAACAGATCGAGCAGATGGGCGGCGCGCATGCCGGGAAAATCAAACTTCGGATGCTCCGGCCTGCCGATGCGCAGGCTGTTGCCGCCACCATGTTCGGTGGCGATAGCGTTGCCAACCGCCACCGTGGGCCATTGATTCCGGGTCTCCGGCATGCGGGGCTTGGTATCAGTGATGCGGATGCCTTGAAGGATAACGGTATCGCGCGAACCACTGCCTGGCTCACCGGGCAGATCCGAATAAGTGGGCAGCCACATCACCGGGTCATAAGTGCGGCCAAGCTCCGTGGCGCTGAAAAAACGCCCCCGGTTGGATATTCGCTGCGGCGCGTTCTCCGCCCGCGGCGCGGGCACGAAATTCCTGAACTGGCTGGCAGTCGGTGGAATTGTATCATCATACAACAGGGGAAAGGAGCTTGATAGAGCCACCCCGGCAGGAGCCATGAGCGAGTCATGGCCGCCATCCGGCCACTCGGATGGCAACACACGCCCGTAATGCCGGGTTTTCCTTGAGGATGGATCGTTGTTGTAAATCGACCCTCTGCGCACCGTGCGGCGATACGGGCTGGCATTTTGCGGATAATCATTCTCCGCCGTCCGATTGGTGAGAATGTAGCGGGAAATGCGGGGATCACCCATGTTGTTAATTTCGCTGCCCCAAGGCCCGTAGCCATGGCCGGGAATCGTCGCCTTGGCATGGGTATCCGGCGCCTTAACCTCAAATTCCAGCCCGAACGGATCTCTCACAATCCTGGGAACCCGGTCCACCATCTGGCCATTCCATTCCAAACTCAAGCCGCGCGCCGCACCCTCCAATTCCGTTAGAGTGAACTCCGTGCTGCCGGTCAACACGAGACTCGAAGGCCCGACGTCAATCGTGTAGCTGGCATCCGCCACTTGGTAAAACTGGTATTGATCCGGCAGCAGGTTGCTCACCGTGAAGGAGGGACCATGATACCTGTCTCCGATCTTGGTGAGGTTGTGGACGGCCTTGGTCGGATCATCCAGCAAGTCCGGACTATCGAAATCGAGACCCTCGGTTTGCCCGCCAATCGCGCCAAGGGGGATGCCGACTTCGTAGGTGCATCTGCCGGTTCCTGAAACCGGCTGGTTGCTCATGTTCCACAACTCCGCGAAAAGACGCATCCGGAATCTGAGGATGTGGCGGTTGTTCTGGATGACTTTGCCCTGATACTCGACTTGAAGCACGATTTCACTGACGAGGGGAAAGGAGTCGATGCCGCGGTGGGAGCCTTCTTCCAGTGTCGATTCCGAATCCCCATCCGCATAATCCAGCGCATTGGCGGCGAGGGTTTTAAGGTAGTTTTCCGGGAAACCGCCCTTGCGCTCTTCGAATTGCGGCAGCGCCTGCTTGATGAAGTCGGCCATGTCATCCACGGCGGTGGCGCGGTCATCGGCGAGCAGTTTGTTGAGGTTGAGCTTGGGCTTGCCGGCGGCGGCGGGGTCGATGCCCTCGGCGAAGGGCACGATGGGTTGTTCCTCATAAGGGAGGACACCGGAAACGAGCCCACGTTCCACGGCGCGGGCTTTGGGATCGGTGAAATCGCCGGTTTTCCCCTTGGTCGCGGCGTCTTCCGCCTTGAGGCGGGTGAGAGGCGGCTGGAGCCCGGCGGCGGCAAGCTGGGAATCCGGGGAAAGCAGCAGTTTGCGGTTATTGAAGAGGGTCTTGCCAAGCTCACCCTGGACGGCATCGGTGGCGGCGGGATCGAGGGCGAAGAGCGCGATCTGATTGAGCGCGGGCTCGGCATCGGACTCGGGCTGGTCATTCAGACCGGCAGCCGGGAAGGGCCAGGCGGAGCGGGCATGGACGCCGCCATTACCCTTGTCGTTGCCGGCGATGGCGGGATCCACGCGGCTTTGCAAATCCTCCACCCAGTATGCGTAGCGGGCAATGATGCGGTCTTTTTCATCGCGCACCGGAATCCAGGCTACGCGGACCTTGTCGCGGTAGGGCAAGGTGGTGAAGTCGATGCGCTGGTTGGCATTGGTGCCGGTGAGCGGCTCGATGGCGGGTGCCGCCAGCCGCGCATCGTCCGGGCGGCTGATGGTGCTGAAGAGCGGGATGTAGCGCTGGGTGAAATTTCCGCCAGCCACCTTGCCACGGCCGATGAAAAGGTGCGGCGCGGGCTCGCTGCCGGGTGTGAGGGTGGCATTGAGGGTGGACTGCAGGACGATGTAGTCATCATTGGCGGCCTCCGTGGTGAGGATGCCGCGGATGTCCTCCAGCCCGGCGCGGGCGGCGAGCTCGGCGCGCTGGCGGTCCACAAACGAGCGGGCGGTGTCGCGCTCGATGCCGGCGACTAACAGAATGCCAACTGCAAGGATGAGCAGGGCGCCGACGACGACCAGCACGGCAGGCAGGGTGAAGCCGGGTTGCTTGTTAGAAATTCTCATGGTGGCCAAAACGGATCAGGGCGCCGTAAACTTCGAGATCGGGATTGCGACCGGCCTCGGCGTAGGAACCGAGTCGTTTGCCGCCGGTGCCGGAGCCATCCCAGTCGGCAGTGGTTTTGAGCCGGCCGGCAAGATCGCGGCGGACGATGACGAGCCGCACGTCAAGCGCCTCCGGGCCCTTGGTGGGGTTTTGAAGCCAATCCACCCAGCGGCCATTGGGATCGAGGGTTTTGGGGCGGGCTTCAAAGGCGACCACTCCGAAAGCGACGGGTTCGTCAATGGCGGTGTCCGGCGTGAAGAGCGGAGTCAAAGTGCCATTTCCCAGCGCGGCGAAGGTATCCTTGCTCTCGCGGAAGCCGCGCATCAGGCAGCGCACGGTTTTGCCGCCGATGGTGAGATCCTCGATGTAATAATTCACCGTGCAGAGATCTCCGATGCGCCCATCATCCGTCTGCGCCTGGGCGGGTTGGAGATTGAGGAAACCGAGGCGATCCGCGGGCCAGGAATTGGTGGATTTCCCGATGACTCCATCCTTGTGAAAACGCGCGGTGGCCAGATCCGCGGTGAGTTGGTTGATGAGGGCGCGGGCCTCGCGCTCGGCCGCCACGCCGCCGCCGACCCGCTCGTAGCCGTCCCCGGAGCTTCCTAACAGGGAAGCCGCCGCCAGCAGGACCAGCGAGCCGATGACCATGGCGCTCATGAGCTCGACAAGCGAGAAGCCGCGGGGATTTCTTGAGAGAGACCTCATGGAATGCGGGTGTGGAAATCGAGCTTGTTGCGTTTGGTGGCGGGTGCGGACGCGGGATACTCGATGGAGATGCGGGTTTTCAACATCGGTGTGGTGTTGGCCACCGGCGTCTCGGGGGTGGCGCTGAACACGGCGATGAAACGGACCGGTTTGCCATCGAGCTCCTTGGTGCCCTTGGCGTGGAGGGTTTTGGAAAGTTTGCCGAGCGGCTTGCCATCCGGGGAAAAAGCCAGCGCCCAGACATCCCCGGTGGGCGGGAAGGCCTGGCCGGTGGTGGTGGCGGTGAAGTATTGCGGCCGGCCATCCCGCGAGGCCTGGATTTCCTCGATGCAGCTCTGGATCATCCAGGTGCTGCGGGTTTCCGCCTGCGAGGAGGAGCCGCTTTTACCGGCCTCCGCCATGGTGCCGAAAACCAGCGGCACAGCCACCGCCAGCACGCCCACGGCGATGATGGCCTCCACCAAAGTGGCACCTGCAGGGAAACGGGATGGGCGGGGCGTGGTTTTCATCCGTCGATGCGGTAAGGCCGGGCGGTGACGCGGCCGATTTTGAGGCGGTTTTCGGAAATGACCCGGGAATCTCCGCGGAGGTTGGGAGTGGCCTTGCCATTTCGGTAGCCGCCCTCGGCGATGCGCATCACCACCGGGGCGCTGCCGGCCGGATGGTGCAGCCCGCCGCGTGGATTGAAGGCAATAGCGTGAAAACCCAGGGGCGTCTGGTTTTTCCCGTATTTGATGAGGAGCTCGGAGCCATCCAGCGGGTTCTCAAGGCTCTCGAAACTCCCGCCCAGCAAAACCACGCCGTTCTCCAGTATTCTCCAGCGGCGCATCAACACCGCGTTGATCGGTTCCGTGGAGTTGTCGGGCCAGGTTTCCACCTTGAAGAGCCCCAGCCGCACCCGCCCGTCGTTGGCCGGTAGGTCGCCGGGCTCGGCCACGGCGAGCACGACATGGCAGCGCCCGGTGATGGCCGCGGTGCGGGCCTGCTCGATCATGCCGGTGAGCGTGTCCGCGCCGGACCTGCGGGCTTGGGCGCCGGTGCCGCCGAGCATGCCCACCCCCGCCACCAGCAGGATGACGATCACGGCGATCGCCACCACGATCTCAATCAGTGAAAACGCGCGCCTGCCGCCGCCGGGAAGCCATTTCTGAGGTGAAATCACAAGGGAATGATGTCAGTTCGGTGGGGTTGGTTGCAGGCTTTGTGCCAACACGGAGTAAACACAGGCGGAATGGAGACTTTGTAAGGAACGGGGGACAACGCCTGCCATGTGACACAAACGCCACAGGACTCGGAAGAAGAAAATGCAGCCGACATGGCAGGCTATTCAACTTGCGGTCAGGCAGCAAAAACCGGGCTTTCGTCACGGTTCCTCACGCTTGGTCGGCGGCTCCGGCTCCCCTGGCTTGCGCCCGCCGCCGCCAAGCAACTGATCGAGGAGTCCGCTCACTTCGCGCACGTCCAAGCCGCTTTTCTCGATGGCCTTGGCGGCCTTTTCCACCGCTTGGGCCGGCTCCTGGCCGAGCAGCGAGCGTGCGAGATTGACGACCTCGTCGGCGGACTCAGGCAGTTTCTCAAGCATTCGGAGGCCTGCAGCGAGGATCAAGCGGTCGGTGAGATCCTCCTTGGGTTTGTCAATGGTTCCGGTGACACGCACGGGTGCCCAGAGCATGCCGCGCTCGCCGGGCTGCAAAACATGGGATTCCGCACCGGGGATGGATGCCAAGGCGCCGGGCACCAGCCCGAGGCGCAGCATGCCATCGAGCTCCCGCCCGCGGATGAGCACGCGCCCCTCCAGCCGCGCCAAGCCCTCACTGGCGAGCACGATCTCGTTGAGCTCGATCAAGTCCTTTTCCCAACGCCAATCGGCATGGGCCTCGCTAAGTGAAAGCATGCGGAAACGGCGGGTGTCGGCATAGGCCGCCAGCGCGTCGAGCACCGGAAGAGCGGTGAGCGTGCCGTTGCGCAGCACCAGATGGCCGCGGGCTGAGGACTTGCCGGAATGGTTGTCTGCGGAAAAATCCGTGCTGATCTCGCCAATGAGGCGCTTCGCCCAGGTCTCGCTGAGGACTTCCTCGCATTTCACGCCGGAAACTCCGCCTTGGAGGGCGAAGCGCCGCGTTTCCCGATCCCACTCGCCGGATGCCGTGATGAGCCCGCCGCTCCATGCGCTGGCCGAGAGGCTGGTCAGGAAAACCGCGCCGTCTTGATGGCGGAGGCGCGCTTGATCGAGGCGGATCACCGGCAGAGGGCGGATGGGAATTTGAATTTCGCCATCAGCGAGCTCAACGCGGTGGGATTGTTTCCCGCCGTCCGGCTGCAAGATCACACGCATGCCGGAAATGGAGAGCGGGCCTTCATCCAACTGCGCTTGCACGATCATCTCGCCGATTTCCATGCCCTGCAGTTCCACCTTCCTGGGCGGCCACTTCTGTTTTTTGTGTGGCGTCTGGCTTGAGCGCGTTTCCGCGGGTTTGGCCAGCAGCGCGGCGGCAGATGCGGATTGCTTGGTCGCATCCAGAGAAATCCCGACACGGCGCACCCGCGTGTCGCGGATTTCCCACACCCCGCGGCGCAGTCCGCCGATGCCGACCTCGGTGTGCAGGCCATCCAGCCGCAACTCCCGCACGATCCCCTGCCCCGTGGCATGAAACGCGTCCGCATCCACCGCCATACCATCCCAGCGGAATGGCGTGAATTTCCCCGTGACACCCGCCACGGCACCGGCCTTTTCCGAAAGCAGCCGCCGGAAAGCCTCGCTGTGCAAATACCCGCGCACCGCCACGCATAGCAGCCCTGCGGCCAGCAGGCACACCACGATGAGCCCGATCGCCGTGCGGGCCAGCCAGCCGCCCGTGCCTGCCGCGCCGCCGCGCCTTCTTCTCAATGTCCGACTCATCGCCGTCACGCTAGCCGCGCCCCACGCCACCGCAAGCCTCTGATGGGACCGGGCGCTTGTGCCACCTGGCCACCCCGCGCATTTTGCGATTCGCCGCGCCCGTTTTGCCGCCGGGCGGGAAACCGGTTGCGCATGGCTGGCTGCAAACCTAGAACTCCGCCGCAACCATGGCCGACAAACCTTTTTTCTATCAGGATCCCTTCCCGCTCGGACCGGACACCACCGAATACGAGTGCCTCAGCACGGAGCACATCTCGGTTTCCGAATTCGATGGCAAACCCGTTCTCAAGATCGCGCCCGAGGGTCTCACCCTGCTCGCCGCCGAGGCGATCAAGGCGATCAACTTCACGCTGCGCCCCGCACACCTCGCCCAGGTGGCCGCCATCCTCGATGATCCGGAGGCCTCGGAAAACGACCGCATGGTCGCCCTGATGATGCTCAAGAACGCGGAAATCGCCTCCCATGGCATCCTGCCATTCTGCCAGGACACCGGCACCGCCACCATCGTCGGCAAGAAGGGCCAGCAGGTCTGGACCGGTTGCGACGACGCGGAGTTCCTTTCCAAGGGAATCTATCAGACCTACATCCACGAGAACCTGCGCTACTCGCAGACCGCGCCGCTCACAATGTATGACGAGGTCAACACCAAGACCAACCTGCCGGCACAGATCGACCTCTACGCCACCGAGGGAGATGCCTACAAGTTCCTCTTTGTCAGCAAGGGCGGCGGCTCGGCGAACAAGACATTTCTCTATCAGGAAACCAAGGCCCTGCTCAACCCGGCCCGCCTCAAGGAGTTCTGCATCGAGAAAATGAAGTCGCTCGGCACCGCCGCCTGCCCGCCCTATCATTTGGCGTTCGTCATCGGTGGCACATCCGCGGAGAACTGCCTCAAAACGGTGAAGCTGGCTTCCACCAAATACTACGACGCCCTTCCCACCGAGGGCAACGAGCACGGCCAGGCCTTCCGTGATCTGGAGCTTGAAAAAGAACTGCTGCAATTGGCGCGCGAGATCGGCATCGGCGCGCAGTTCGGCGGCAAATACTTCGCGCTCGACGTGCGCGTCGTCCGCCTGCCGCGCCACGGTGCGTCCTGCCCGGTCGGCATCGGCGTTTCATGCTCTGCGGACCGCCAGGCCAAGGCGAAGATCACCAAGGACGGCATCTTTCTCGAAAAGCTCGAAAAGAACCCCGGCCGTTTCATCCCGGAGAAATACCGCGATTGGAAGTTCAAGGGCGTGGCCATCAACCTCGACCTCGGCATGGAGGAGACGCTCAAGACGCTGCACAAGTATCCCGTCACCACCGCGCTCTCACTCACAGGAACCATCATCGTCGCGCGGGACATCGCCCACGCCAAGCTCAAGGAGATCCTGGAAAAAGAGGGCGAACTGCCCGAATACTTCAAAAAATATCCCGTTTACTACGCCGGCCCCGCCAAGACCCCCGCGGGCATGGCCTCCGGTTCGTTCGGCCCCACCACCGCCGGGCGGATGGACAGCTACGTGGATCTTTTCCAATCGCACGGCGGCTCGATGGTGATGCTGGCCAAGGGCAACCGCAGCAAGGCCGTCACCGACGCCTGCAAGAAACACGGCGGCTTCTACCTCGGCTCCGCCGGCGGACCCGCCGCACTGCTTGCCAAGGAAAACATCAAGAGCCAGGAAGTCGTCGCGTTTCCGGAGCTCGGCATGGAAGCCGTGTGGAAAATCACCGTGGAGAATTTCCCCGCGTTCATCCTCGTCGATGACAAGGGCAACGACTTCTTCACCCAGCTGAGCTCCTGCCCGGTTTGCGCCTGAGGCGGTCTGATTTCTTGCAACGCTGCAATCACCGGGCATACTCTGCTGAGCCAGCCCGGCTCCCAATGCCATGAAATCACTCCACCTTTCCACCATCGCGGCCATCGCTCTCTGCCAGCCTGCGTTCGCCCAAGCACCTGCCGCCTTTGAAACTCCCGTCGTGCTCAAGGCAGCGGACCTATTGCCCGCCGAAATGCTCCAAGGCCCCACGCACCGCGTCCGCGAGCAGGTGGTGACCGATGGTTTCCTCGCGCACTTCGAGATCGACACCGACTTCGGCACCTTCGAGGCCGTGGGCGTGCCCCAGGTCCAACGCCGCATCATCGAGGCCGAAGCGATCCGCAAGCTCGTGGAGACCTCAAAGGGTGATCTTTTCGCGGAAGGGCTGAAACGCTCCGTGACCCAGCCGATCGACGCGGTCAAAAACATCGCCAAGGATCCCGTCACCTCGATCAAGCGCGCGCCGAAAACCGTCGGCCACTTCTTCAGCAAGGTGGGCGCATCGGTCGGTCGCGGCGCGGAAAAGGTCAAACAAAGCAGCGAGGAAGGCAAATCCCCCTCCGCCGGTGACATCGGCAACGCCGCTAAAAACGCCGCCGGTTTCGACAAAGCGAGGCTCGACACCGCCAAGCAACTCGGCGTGGACCCCTACACGGACAACGCCCGCCTGCAGGAGGAAATGAACAAGGTGACCTGGGCCTTTTTCGCCGGCGGCCTGCCGCTGCGCGTCGGCGCGGCCGTGGCCTCCGCCGGCATCGCCGTGACCGCCACCAACATGGTGGGAGTCCCGGAGGAAACCTACGCGCTCACCCAGGCCGAACTCGCATTGCGCGACAACCGCTCTCTAACAGCCATGGGCCTGAAAGAGGGGGACATCAAGGATTTCCAGATCCAGCCGAATCTCAGCACCACGCGCCGCCACCGCATCGTCAAGGCGCTGGAAGCGCTGCCGGGTGCCGCCGGCCGCGGCCGCATCATCCTGTTGGCCAACTCCTGCGAGACCACCGCCCAGGCGGATTTCCTCGTTGCCGCGCTTGCCATGCTCGCCGAGCGCCAGGCATCCGGCGCTGCGGATTACAAGGACCTGCATGTCTTCGGCCGCCTGCCGGGAGCCACCACAGCCAGCGGCACGCTGGAAGTGCCCGCGCCGGTCGATCACGTCACATGGACGGAGCAAGTCGCCGGTTTCGCCCAGCGCGATGACCTCGGCACGGCACCCAAGCTGCTCGTTCACACAGGCCGGCTTTCCGAAGCGACGCTGGCGGGTTTCACGGCCGCCGGTTGGAAAACCGCCGCCGTCGCCTACCCGCTGCGTTGACTCACACTTTTTCCCTGCGGGAACGCTCCAGATAGGCCCGGTCCACCGGGTATTTCCAGAGGACGAAAAACGCGAGGATCATCAACAGCGGCCCACTGAGAAAGGTCATCATGGCGGTGTTGCGTGTGGCCTCGGACGTTTGTTGCGCGGCACCGGAAACCATGCCGGCGGCATTCACCAACTGCCTCGTGAAGAGCAGGCCCACACCCATGCAGGCCTTGCAGAAAAAGCTGAACAACACGGCATAACTGCCATCCCGCAGGACACCGGTGCGATGCTGGTTCTGCTCCGAAAGATCCGCCACCAGTGAGTTGGTGAGCGGCCCGAGGATGCCGCAGCCACCCCACCAGAGCGACTGGCCAAAGGCGAAGACCACGGTGGCCAGCGGCAGTGTCCAGGCACCCAGCGCGAGGGTGGCTCCGGGTTTCAACAGACCTCCCATGAAGATGACATACAAGGCCAGCCCTCCCACCACACAGAAGACCATGCCGGTGTAGGCGGCGAACTTTTTCTCGCGCTTTCGTGTGAGCCATGTCTGGAAAAGCGAGCCCAGCGCGAATGACAGTGTCCCGCCGCTCCCCGACGGAATGTCTGAATTGTCACGCTGAGGTAAGCTATGACCGGGCAACCGAGCCGACCATGAATCCCAAAGACGACAAGACCAACGAGCACAACGCCCAGGTGCCGCGTGACCACCCGCAATTTAAAAAAGCCCGGCGTATGAATCATGCGCCGCTGGCGACCTCGAACCCGGCAGCCGTGGCATCCCGCTTGTCAGCCTCGCGGAAGCTCCGCCATGCCCTGGCCGGCAGGCGGCTGAGCAGGATGAAAACCACTTGGGCGATGATGAAACCGATCAGCCATGGGAAAGCCTTGTCCATGAAGCCGTAGGAATGGAGACCCACGCCGAGCATGTTCACGCCGAACCATGAAAAGGCGGTGATGGCGTTGCCGAAGATCGCCATGGCCATGATGCCGCGCTGGCGGATGAATCCACCCCAGCGCGCGTGAAGGATGAGCGCGCACCACAGCACGATGAGCAGCGCGCCGTTTTCCTTGGGATCCCA
>RPOS01000086.1 GCA_003820635.1 Verrucomicrobiaceae bacterium
AAAAAAGTCATCAAGCTACCGCGTGAGTCGGCGGTGGAGGATGTGCTGACGGGCGAGAAATTCCCGGCGGCGGCAGAGTTCACTTTCGAGATGCAGACCGGCGACACCCGTCTGCTGCAGCTCATCCCGGCACCATGAAAGATGCCGGGATTCGCCCCACTTTTAGCCCTGCTCTTGCCCATGAAATTCCGCCTCATTGGCGGACTTCATCCACGGCCGGCGGCGGTCACTTCTTTTTCTTGGTTTCCAGGCCTTCCTTGACCTTGGCTTCGATCTCCTCGTAGAGGGCGGCATCGCCCTTGAGAAGTTCCTTGGCGGCATCGCGGCCCTGGGCGAGCTGAGTGCCGTTGTAGGAGAACCAGGAGCCGCGTTTCTGGATGATTTCCATTTCCAGTGCGAGATCGAGCAGTGAGCCGGTGGAGGAAATGCCCTCGTTATACATGATGTCGAACTCGGCCTCGGTGAAGGGCGGGGCGACCTTGTTCTTGACGATCTTGATCTTGGTGCGGTTGCCGGTGACGGTGCCGTCGGTGGCCTTGATCTGGCCGATGCGGCGGATATCGACGCGCACCGAGGCGAAGAACTTGAGCGCGCGGCCGCCGGGGGTGGTTTCCGGGTTGCCGAACATGACGCCAATTTTCTCGCGGATCTGGTTGGTGAAGATGCAGACTGTCTGGGCCTTGGAAATGAGCGCGGTGAGCTTGCGCATGGCGGCACTCATCAGGCGGGCCTGAGCGCCAACGGTGGAATCGCCGATCTCACCGTCCAGTTCCTGTTTGGTGACCAGCGCGGCGACGGAGTCGAGCACGATGACGTCGATGGCGTTGGAACGGACCAGCGCCTCGCAGATTTGCAGGGCTTCCTCGCCGGAGGAGGGCTGGGAAATGAGCAGGTCGTCGAGGTTCACACCGAGCTTGCGGGCGTATTGCGGATCAAGCGCGTGCTCGACGTCGATGAAGGCGGCCAGTCCGCCGCGTTTCTGAGCTTGTGCGATGGCGGTGAGGGTGAGCGTGGTCTTGCCGGAGGATTCCGGGCCGAAGACTTCGACGATCCGGCCGCGGGGGAAGCCGCCGACGCCGAGGGCGCGGTCAATGAGCAGATTGCCGGTGGGGATGACGTCCACATCGACGCAGTTTCCATCTCCGAGGCGCATGATGGCGGCTTCACCGAATTCCTTCTGGATGTGGGAAATGGCGAGGTCGAGGTTGCGCTTGCGGGCTTCCTGGAGTTTTTCGTTGGCGGATTCTTCTGCGGTTGCTTTGGCGGCCATGTGTGTGTGGGGTGGTGTTGGCGTGGGATATGGGGCCGCGTGGGAACGGGCGCAAGAAAAAAGATGTTCGCGCGAACAAAAATCTGCCAAGCTCCGGGAAATCAGCGCGCTTGGACGGCGAGGCGCGCCTTGCCTTCAGGGTCCTTGGCGGCATCCGGTGCCCATTCGATGGAAAATCCCTGATAGAGCGGCGAGGAGGCGTCACAGGCAACCTTGAGCAAGGTGCCGGGGGAGGCGGTGAACCGGACTTTGCGGCCTTTGTAGGCTTCGCTGTCCAGTTCCAGCTCCGCGATGCCCGGCCCGCACCATGGTTCGGAGGCGGGATCGGCCTTGTCGCTGAGGTTTTGCCTGAAGCGGTTGTCATCGGCGGATTTGAGCGTCAGGCGGTCACTGCGCATTTTGTCGGCCAGTTCTTTTTCGTCTTTCCTTTGTTGCCGGGCGTCGGCTTTGCGGTCCACGCGGTCGTTGGGGTAAAGGTTGGGGATTTTGGTGGAGATGGAGAACCGGAGCGGGTTCTTGATTTCGCCGGGATCGAGTATGCGCCCGCCGATGAAGATGATGCCGCGGTTTTGTTCCAAGGTCACTTCGAAGGCGGCGCCGCCGGTGACCTTGCCGCGGAAGACGGCTTTCTCGAGTTTCGTGGTGGCGGCATCCGGAGTCTCAAGAGAGTCCGGTATCAATTTCTTGGTCACACTTTTGCCGCTGGACAGGATTTCCGAAACGGTGGGGGTGAGCTTGATGACGGTGCCGGAGCTGACGGGTTTTCCGGAGATGATGGGGGCAAGCTGCATCTCGCCATTCGAGGAAACGGCGAATTGGTAGCGGCTGCCTTCATACACGGCGAAGTAGCCGAGCCATGGCTCCCGGGCGAGCGGAGGAAGCTGGGCGCACAGCGGCTGGAGGCCCGCGGCCACCATCATCAAAATCAGGATGCCCGTATGGCGTGCGCGGCGGATCATGGGCCGGAACATGGTGCAGCCTGCCATGCGATGCCAACGGTAAAGCGCGGCGGGGTTATTTCACGCTGATGTCCACGCGGGATTCTTCCGCGGTGATTTCCAATGAGACGTCAGCTTTGGTTTTGGCTTTCGCATGCGATTTGGCATGATGAGATTGTGATGGCGACCAAAACCCCTGCGAGCAGGCAATGATTTCTGATGCCTCCAAGCAAGCCCATGACACTGACGGATGCCAGTGGCAAACAGGGGACTCACAGGTAGGCCAGCAGGCCCTCCACTGTTTCCCCGTCCAAGTGCCGGACCAACGCGACGGCCAGCGAAACCATGTGCAGGTGGTCGTTCACATCGATGATGGCATTGTGCGAGTGGATGTAGCGGGCTGGCACGCCGAGCACGATGCACGGGATGCCGTGGTTGGCGAGATGGAATGATCCCGCATCGGTGCCGCCACTGCGGCGCACGGTGACCTGGTGCGGGATACCCCCGGCGCGCGCCACGTCGATGGCGAGCCGGGCGAGCCGCGGGTTGGCGATGGCGGTGGGATCGAACATGCGGATCTGCACGCCGCCGCCGAGGCGGCCCTGGCAATCGGCACGTGGGAAACCCGGCGCATCATCCGCCGGCGGTCCTTCGAGCACGATGGCCACATCCGGCCTGGCGAATGCGGCGGCGGTTTTCGCGCCGCGCAGGCCCACTTCCTCCTGCACGGTGCCGCAGAGGATGAGTCTGTTAGGGTGTGCGGATCCGGCGAGGATTTGCCCGGCCTGGATGACGCCCGCCATGCCCACGCGGTTGTCGAAGGCCTTGGCCATGAAATAATCCTCGCGGGCCATCTGCGTGAAGGCGGACACCGGCGCGATCGGATCGCCCAGGGAAATGCCGAATTCCTCAGCCGCCTGCCGCCGGGATTCCGCGCCGACATCGATGAACAATTGATCGATGTGCATCACCTGGCGGCGCTGGTTTTCCGGCAGGAAATGCGGTGGCCGCGAGGATATCACGCCGAGGATTTTCTCCCCGCCGCGGGTGAGGATTTCGACGCGCTGCGAAAGCAGGTTGTGCTCCCACCATCCGCCGACGGCGACGAACTGGATGAAGCCGTCGTGGGTGATGTTCTGCACGAGAAAGCCGACCTCATCCATGTGCCCGGCCACCATCACGCGCGGGCCGTCTCCGGTTTCACAAAACACCGAGCCGTTGCGGTCCGTGGACAGATCGCCGCAGTCTTCGAGTTCATCCACGAAGATCGCGCGGACTTCATCCTCATGGCCGGGAACGGCGTGGGCCTCGGTGAGCTCCTGCAACAGCGAAAGTGCCTTGGTGCGCATGACCGGGAAAATGCCGGGTTCCGCCGTGGCTTCCAAGTGGGTTTTCCAAAAATCGGGCTTCGCATCGGACTACGGGATCTGGCAGCGTGCCGCCGTGCCCGAGACCCGAATTGTTCAAGCCGCCGATGATGACATGAAGGACGCCGTGCGCGAGGCCTGCGCCTTGCTGCGTGCCGGTGAAATCGTCGCCCTGCCCACCGAGACTGTTTACGGCCTTGCCGCCGATGCCCTGAATCCGGCGGCCGTGGCCAAGGTTTTCGCCGCCAAGGAGCGCCCTTCGTTTGATCCGCTCATCGTCCACATCGCCTCGCGCGGCGATTTGAAAAACGTCGCCATCGTGCCGGATGACATCGCGGAAACCGTGAACAAACTCACCGCCGCCTTCTGGCCAGGACCGCTCACGCTCATTCTGCCGAGGCATCCGGACGTGCCGGACCTCGTGACCAGCGGCCTGCCGACCGTGGCTGTTAGACAGAGTGCCCATCCGGTTTTCCGCGCCATCAACAAGGAACTCGGCAAACCCATCGCCGCGCCCAGCGCCAACCGTTTCGGCCGCATCTCGCCCACCGCCGCCTCCGCCGTGATGAAGGAACTCGGCGGCCGCATCCCGCTCATCGTCGATGCCGGCGCCTGCTCCGAAGGCGTGGAGAGCACCATCATTTCCATCGAGCCGCGCGAGGGGAAGAAGCCGATCTTCCATCTTCATCGCGCCGGTCCCGTCACCAAGGAGCAACTCCAGGACTTCGGCAAGGTCGAGAAAGTGAGGGAAAAACCCGGTGACCTCCCGCACGCGCCCGGCCAGCTCCCCAGCCACTATGCGCCGCTCACTCCGCTCGTTTTGTTAGAAAAACCTGACGATTTCAAACCCGAGCCCGGGAAAAAATACGGTCTGCTCAGCTACCGCGGCGAGGACGACAATCCCTACGTCACCATGCATGACTGGGAAGTGATCGAATCCCTCAGCCCCGGCAGCGGCAAGCTCGCCGAAGCCGCCATCCGCCTGTTTCACATCATGCGCCTGCTCGATGAGGCGGGGCTCGACGCAATCATCGCCGAGCCCGTGAGCGAGACCGGCCTCGGCGTCGCCATCATGGACCGTCTGCGCCGGGCCTCGGCGTAGGCGCTCTTCAAGATCGCGGAGCGGCGGCTTCAGACCGCCGCTTGGCCGCGGACGAGATTCAGGATGGAGGCGGTGTCGAGGGATTTGGCGCGTTGTTGGATCTCCGGCAGGTATTTGGCGTGGAGTTGGCCGGCCTCCTGGGTCAAGGGGGCATAGAGGGCTTTAAGGTCGGCCCCTCCAAGCTTGCGGCCGCCAGAGTAATATTTCACGGCTAGGTGGCCGATGGCGTAGGTGGAGGCGAAAGAGAACGCGGAACCGGTGGCTTCGTTGGCTATGCGGCCAACGAGCTTGCCGGCGAGCTTTTTGCCGAATCCGCCGACGAACTTGCGGGCGAAACCTTCAATGATCTGGGAGCCGAATCCGATGCCCGCCGTGGCGAGGAATTCCTTGATGCTGGAGCGGTCCAGTTCGCATCCATGGGCCTTGCCGATGCGCCACACCATTTTCATCTGCAGCGGCAGGATGGCCATGGTGGCGAGCGTTTCCGGCAGCAGTTCGAGCGCTCCGTTGAGAATCGAATAGCGCAGGATCATGCCGCTCTGGTCGACTGCGGCAGGCGCCGTTTCCACAGTCTCCAGCGGAGCGAGGGCCACGGAGTCCACCTCGTCATCGAGGGTCTTCGCATCGGCATCGTTGAGGGCGAGTTTGGTACGGAGTTCGTTGAGAAACGTCTGCTCGTCCGCGGAAATCGATCCGCCGGCCTCGCACACGGCACGCGCCATTTCATAGGCGAGCATGCGCTCCTCGCGGGTCTTTAGCCCGGCCGTTGCGGCATCCATGGAGAGCCGGCCCATGAGGATGCGGCGCGATACGGCGGCAACATCCCCGCCGCCGAGTTCACGGGCGAGCGACTCGATTTTGCCGCGCTCTTCATCGTTCTTGTCGCCATCGGCAAAGGCGGCGAACAGGCAAATGGCGAGCAGGGACTCACTGGGCGGATGGGTGTCGGCGGGTTGCATGAATGTGGATCTGAGGGTGGATGCGCCGGACGCGCGGCTTATCTATGGTCCGGATCGGACGGTCGTGCATGTGGAATTTCACCTGGATTTCCCACAGAACAGGGGGATGCGGGAAGACAGGGATTCAATGCATGCCGGCACGCATCAACGCCTCGCCCGTAGGTGAGTTTTTGGTTGTGCGGATGGTTTCCGGCGTTCCGGCGGTCACCAGGTTTCCGCCGTGATATCCGCCGCCGGGGCCGAGCTCGATCACCCAGTCGGCGGCGGCGATCACATCGAGATGGTGCTCCACCACCAGCACGCTGTGGCCGGCGTCGCGCAGGCGGCGGAAGGCGTCTAACAGACGTTGGACATCGCCGAAGTGCAGGCCGGTGGTCGGTTCGTCGAAAAGATAGAGCGTGTGCGGAGCCTGTGGACGGGCGAGTTCCACGGCGAGCTTGAGGCGCTGGGCTTCGCCGCCGGAGAGAGTGTTGGCGGCCTGGCCGAGTTTCAGATAGCCGAGCCCGAGATCCTCCAGCGTGGCGAGGATGTGGCGCAGCTTCGGAATGGGTCGGAAAAACGCGAGCGCTTCGCTGACTTGGAGGTGGAGCACATCGGAGATGGATTTCCCCTTGTAGGTCACTTCGAGCGTTTCGCGGTTGAAGCGCCGTCCATTGCAGGCAGGGCAGGGGACCCATGCGTCCGGCAGGAAGTGCATCTCGATCTTGAGCCGGCCATTGCCCTGGCAGCGCTCGCAGCGACCGCCCGCCGCGTTGAAACTGAAGCGGCCCGCGCCATAGCCGCGTTGCTTGGAGAGAGGCAGCTTGGTGAACAAGTCGCGGATCAAATCGAACGCGCCGGTGAAGGTGGCCGGATTCGAGCGCGGGCTGCGGCCGATCGGCGATTGGTCGGCCACCACGCATTTTTCGATGAGCTCGAGTCCTTCGATCGAGTCATGTTTTCCCGGCACTTCGCCCGAGTGGTGGAAATGCCGGGCGAGCGCCCGCCGCAGGATATCATCCGCCAGAGTGGATTTCCCGCTGCCGCTCGGCCCCGCGAGGCAAACGAGCCGCCCTAACGGAATTTCGATATCGAGATTCTTCAAATTGTGTTCCCGTGCGCCGCGGATGACGAGCTTGCCGCTCGCGCAACGTGGCGGCGGTTTGCAACCGCCATGCCCAACTTTCCCCCTCAACCATTCTCCCGTCGGCGAATCAATCTCCCCCGGCGCACCCGCCGCCAGCACCAAGCCACCCGCCGCGCCCGCGCCCGGTCCCATGTCGATCACATGATCCGCCGCGCAGATGATGTCTTCGTCGTGTTCCACCACGACCACCGTGTTTCCTAAATCCCGCAGCCGGGTGAGTGCGCGGATGAGCCGCGAGGTGTCCGCCGCGTGCAGGCCGATGCTCGGTTCGTCGAGCACATAGATCACACCTGATAGACCGGCTCCGAGCTGCGTGGCGAGGCGGATGCGCTGTGCCTCGCCGCCGGAGAGCGTGCCGCTGCCGCGGTCGAGCGTGAGGTAATCGAGCCCCACTTCCTCCAGAAACGAAAGCCGCTTGCGCACATCGTTCACCAGGCGCTGGCAAACCTCCGCCTTGGAGGGATCGGCATGGAAACCATCCAGCCACTGGGCCGCATCGGCCACGCCCAGCGCGCAGAAATCCTGGATGCCCAGCCAACGTCCGCCACTTCCTTCGATTTTCACCGCCAGCCATTCGGGCTTGAGCCGCCGGCCGCCGCAAACTTGGCAGGGACGATGGGCCATGAACTTGGCGAGCTTGCGCCGTGTGAGTTCAGAAGTGGTTTCCCGATAGCGTTGCAAGGTTTTTTCCGGGTCGGCACCTTCTTCCATCAAGTCCGGATCGCAGAACATTTCCGTGCCAAGGCCCTCGCAACCGTCGCAGGCACCGAGGTGCGAGTTGAAGGAGAAATGTTTCGGTGAAAGCTCGCCGACGATGAAACCCGTGCCCGGATTGCGCCACGATGTCTGGAAGCTGAGGTCGCGCCACGTATCGGCATCCGGTTCCTGCACCGCCGCGCGGGCCTCCACGCCGCAGAGCCGCAGCGCGGTTTCCACCGAGTCCGCCATGCGCGATTCCACACCCGGCCGGATCACGAATCGATCCACCACGATTTCCACCGACGGCAGCGAATCCGGCCATGATTTTCCCGCCTCCTCGATTTCGAAAACCTCGCCATCGATCCGCACCCGGATGTAGCCCTGCCGCTGGAGGTCACCTAACAACCGCGCCGGTTCGCGCAGTTCCTCTTCCGGCACCGGTGCGAGCAACATCACTTTCGTTCCCTCCGGCATCGCCGCGAGCGCATTGACGATGTCCGCCGCGCCCATGCGCTGGAGTCGCTCGCCGGTCTGCGGGTCATGTGGCACGCCGGCCGCCGCCCACAGCACGCGCAGGTAGTCGTGGATCTCGGTCGCCGTCGCAACCGTCGAGCGCGGGTTGAGCCCGCCGCTCCGCTGCTCGATGGCGATGGCCGGGCTGAGGCCCTCGATGGAATCGACGTCGGGTTTCTCCAATTGGTCGAGAAACTGCCGCGCATAGACCGAGAGCGATTCCACATAACGCCGCTGGCCCTCGGCGTAGAGCGTGTGGAAAGCCAGCGAGGATTTCCCCGAGCCGCTAGGCCCCGTGATCACCACGAGTTTTTCGCGCGGAAGATCGACGTCGATATTCCTCAGGTTGTGCTGCCGCGCGCCGCGGATCCGGATCGTTTCCACAGGGCAAGAGAAACCCGGAGAATCGCAGTTTCCAAGGTCCAAACATGCCATCGTGCGGGCGAGATGTTGATTTTCCCCGTGGCGGATGGACGTTCTTGCTTTGCAGTGGTGGGCGGGCGGCCTAGCGTCCCGCCGATGATCGGAATCACCCGTGCCCTGCTGCTTTTCAGTCTGTTGTTCACGCTCGCACTGCCGGCGCGTGCCGACCACGTGATCGTGACCGGTGGTCCCGCGTTGCGGAAATGGGAGAACCTGCGCGTTCCGCCTGACCAGCATGACCGCTGGTGGGCGAATTTCGTGCGTGCCTCCACTTTGCGCATGGTGGAGATCCGCAAGGCCTATGGCCCGGATGCGCCGCTGGTCTGGATGGTTTTCCGGCCCGGCTATGAAACCCGCGGCCGCGAGGACGGCAAGCCCTACATCCAGTGGATCACCTCGCTGGCCGCCGCCCGCAATGCCACGCTCATCTGGTTCAACAGCAGCAGCGGTTTCATCCAGTCCATGAACTCCCGTCCGCGCGGCTCGATCCAGACTTTCGATTTCTTCGGTCACTCGAACAAATACGCATTCATGTTCGATTATGGAAATGACATCATGGCGGTTTCCACCGCATGGCTGCACGAGCGCGATCTGCCGCGCCTCAAGTCCTCGATTTTCAGCCGCAACGCCTACTGCAAGAGCTGGGGCTGCCACACGGCTGAAAGCATGAGTGCCGTGTGGAAACGCGCCACCGGCGTGCCGCTCGAAGGTGCCAGAGGCCCCACCAATTATGTGGTGGTCGGCCAGGGGAAACTGCCGACGGTGAGTGGCAGTTGGGGGCGCTGAATTCCGCCCGGCTTCAGTGCAGGCTCTGGTGGAAATCCTCCTTGTCCCTGAGCGAGAGCACGAAGGCTGTTAGAAGCTCGATGGTGTGGGCGATGTCGTCGAGGTGGGCGGTTTCCACCACCGAGTGCATGCAGCGCAGCGGCAGCGAGACGAGCGCGCTGGGGATGCCCTGGCGGCTGTGGAAAATCTTGTCGGTATCGGTGCCGCTGAAACGGCTGCTGGACTCGTGCTGGATGGGGATTTTCCCTTCGCTGGCGGTTTGGATGAGGCGCTTGACCAGCAGCGGGTGGTTGGCGGTGCCGTGGGTGAGACTGGGGCCGCCGCCGAGTTTCACGCTGCCGAACTTGGCGGCGTCGATGCCCGGGGTGTCGGTGGCATGGGTGACATCGAGGCAGACGCAGAGGTCCGGGCGCAGGCGGTAAGTGGCCATTTTCGCGCCGTGGCCGCCGATTTCCTCCTGGATGGCATTGAGGCAGAGCAGGGTGAAGGCGGGCTTTTTCTTGCCGGTGGCGATGCGTTTCATCACCTGGGCGATGATGTAGCCGCCGATGCGGTTGTCGAGGGCGCGGCCGACGATGCGCTTGTTGGCGAGTTCCATCGGGCCGTCCTGATAGACCGCCGGATGGCCGACGCGCAGGCCGAGCTTGGCGACTTCCGCCGGGCTTGAGGCTCCCACATCCACCCACAGGTCATGCACGGCGGGGGCTTTTTCGTGGCCGCTTTCATCACGGCGCAGATGGATGGCGGTGTTGCCGATGATGCCGGGCACCGGGCCATTGTCGCCGAGGATGGTGAGCCGCCGGCCGCGGGCGGTGGCGGCGTCCGAGCCGCCCACACGGTCGAGCCGGATGAAGCCCTTTTCGTCGATGTGCTTGATCATGTAGCCGATCTCATCGGCATGGGCTTCCAACATGATGACCTGCTCCGTCTTGCCGGCCAGCCTGGCCCAAGTGGAGCCGTAAGCATCGCACTCGACGTGGTCGGCATGGCTGCGGATCCATTCGGCCCAGACTTTTTGGCCGGGCATTTCAAAACCGGTGGGGCTCCGGCTTTCCAACAGGCGGTGGAGAAACTCGCGGTCTTCTTTTTTCATACGGCGATTCAATCAGCCGACACCCTGCGGGCAAGCCTGTTGATGGCGCATCCTTCAATCTTGCTCCAGCATGCGGCTGATGCGCTCGCGATGCAGTCCCCCGAGCGTGCGCAGCAGCAGCACGAGGCAAATGATGGTGATTCCGAACTCGAGCATCGGCGCGGCTCCGCGCTCTTGTTGGCCGGCGAGGAAGCGCGCCAGATCCGGCAGGTTGGCGATGCCGCGCGCCGCACCTAACAAAGCGAGCACGCCGCCGCCGATGATGCCGTGCCACTTCATTTTCAGGGAAAACAGCCCGCAGATGAGAAAGCCGCCGCCCAGGGTGAGCGCGCCTTGCAGGAAGGCGATGGCGGCGTCCTTTTCCAGAATCCGCATCGCCGCCATGCCGAGGGCAATCACTGCCACGCCACTGAAGAATATCTGGAAACGCATGGCCGGAGAATGCCGCCATGGATCGTCTGGCACAATCCCCCATTTACAAGTCAGCGCCACCGTCCAGACTGCCTGCGCATGACCCTCATCTGGTGCAACGGCCAATGGCTCGATCCGGCGGATTTCCACATCGCGCCCACTGATCGTGGCCTGATGCACGGGTTGGGCTTGTTCGAGACGATCCTCTCCCTGGACGGCAAACCGGTTTTGGCCGGGCGGCATCTCGCAAGGCTGGAGCGCGGCGCGCAGCGTCTCGGCTGGCGGATCGAAACAAGCGGGCTGCGGGAGATCATGATGGAGTTGCTCCACGCCAACGGCCTGGGCGAGGGCCGCGGGCGGATCCGCCTCACCGTCACGGCCGGAAGTGGCGGACTCGCCGATCTAACAGCGGGCGCGGACCGACTCGTGCTCCTGACTGCTTCGCGCTCGGCGGAGCCACCCGCCAGCACCACGGCGCACCTTTCCGGCTTCGTGCGCAACGAGCGCTCGCCGCTGGCCGGCATGAAGTGCGCCTCGTATGCGGAAAACCTCGTCGCTCTCGATCAAGCGGCGGGCCTTGGATTTGAGGAAGCCATTTTTCTCAACACTGCCGGGCACTTGTGCGAGGCCGCAACCGCGAATCTTTTCCTCGTCAAAGACGGCGAACTGCTCACGCCGTCGCTCGCCTCGGGCTGTCTGCCGGGCATCACGCGGGAGTTGGTCATCTCGCTGGCCGCGCAGCTCGGGATTTCCTGCCGTGAAGGGGATTTGCCCGCCGCGCTCATCCACGAGGCCGATGAAATCTTCCTCACCTCCGCCACCCGCGGGGTGACTGGTGTCTCGCGCTTCGAGGCGCGCCCGCTCGCTGCCGGCCCGCTCACCGCCACTCTGCGCGAGGCATGGCAGCGCGAAATCCTGCGCGGTGCGGAGTGAGTTTTGCATTGATGCCGCAAATGCCATTTCGCATCGTTCCCACCAACCCACCAAACCAACCACCATGTCACGCCCCGTCACACTTTTCACCGGCCAATGGGCCGACCTGCCACTCGAAAAACTCGTGCCGCTGGCTTACGAAATGGGCTACGACGGACTGGAACTCGCCTGCTGGGGCGACCACTTCGATGTCGATGCCGCTGCCTCCAACAAGAGATACGTGAAGGAAAAATGGGAGCTTCTTTTTGACAACGGGCTCACCTGTTATGCCGTTTCCAACCACCTTGTCGGCCAGGCGGTGTGCGACCTCATCGACGAGCGCCACAAGGCGATTCTCGCGCCGGATGTCTGGGGCGACGGTGATCCCGAAGGTGTGCGCAAACGTGCGGCAAAGAAAATGATCACGACCGCCAAGGCCGCCCGCGCGTTCTTCGATGCCAAGCCCGGCCGCGAAGACGGCGACGATTTTCCGGCGGTGGTCAACGGCTTCACCGGTTCCTCCATCTGGCACTCGATCTACGCCTTCCCGCCGACCTCGCAGGCTTATTATGAAAAGGGCTTCAAGGACTTCGCCAAGCGCTGGCTGCCGATCCTTGATGCCTTCGACAAGGCGGATGTGAACTTCGCGCTGGAAGTGCATCCCACCGAGATCGCGTTCGACATCGCCTCCGCCAAGCGCGCGCTTGCCGCCGTGGGCAACCACAAGCGTTTCGGTTTCAACTACGATCCCTCGCACCTCGGCTATCAGGGTGTGGATTACGTGAGATTCATCCGCGAGTTTTCTGATAGAATCCATCACGTCCACATGAAGGACGCCTGGTGGGGGCATGGCGACGGCACCGTCGGCGTTTTCGGCGGACACACGGATTTCGGTGATGCCCGGCGTTTCTGGGACTTCCGCTCGCCCGGCCGCGGCGACATTGAGTTCGAGGACATCATCATCGCGCTCAACGATATCGGCTACCGCGGGCCGCTCTCCGTGGAGTGGGAGGACATCCGCATGGACCGCGTCCACGGCGGGGCCGAGGCCGCGAGCTTCGTGCGCAGCCTGGATTTCCCGGTCAGCGACGTCGCCTTCGACGCCGCGTTCGACAAGGCCAACCAATAAGAACCGCTTGGGAGCGCCGGGACCCGCGTCCCGGCGCAAGCCACTCCGCCGCGCCGGTGTTTGTTAGAAGCGCTTGGTGAGCGTTAGACTGACCAGTTGGCCCTCCGGGCGTTCCGCCGCATCGAACTCATAGACGTAGCGCAGCGAGGTCAGCATGCCCAGTTTCGGGCACAGACCGGAAACCTCGAGGCCGAGGCCTGTCTTGCGGTCGTGCATGGAACCGGTGTTGTCGCGGTCGCTGGTGGTTTGTTGCTGCCAATAGCCCACCAGGCCTGCATCCAGGGTTTTGGTGAAACTTTTGCTCAGCGCGAACTCGAGTGTGTAAACCTGGCCGGGATCGATCCCGGTTTCATCCTGCTCGTGGCAGAACTCATAGCGGTTCAGCAGCGAGAGTGCCCAGGATTTCTCCTGATCGAAATACCATGTGCCGCCGAAGGTGAGCATGTGGGACCAGAAGCCCTTGGCTAGCACGTCGGGGCGGTCCGGACTGAAGTCGCCAGTCGGCGCCCACACGGCATAGCCGGCGGCGAGGTCAAACTGCGGAAAGTGCCATGACAGCAGCAGTGGTTCCAACTGGATGTCACCGATGCCGAAGTAG
>RPOS01000087.1 GCA_003820635.1 Verrucomicrobiaceae bacterium
CACGGCGACTTGGCCGAGGACCTTGCCCTTGGCGTCGATCACATACCACTTGCGCTCGACTTCGTGAGGCTTGGCGGAAAACGTCTTCATGTGCTTGTAATAAAATGGCTCCGGGCACCTGGCGTGCGCGAAGGGGGACGCAAGCTAGGGAGCCGGTTTCGGGGTGTCAACCGGGAAATCTGCGGATTTTGGACGGATTTTCGATGGCACCGGAAGGTTCTGGATTTCATGCGCGGGATGGCCTTGGCTTGCCGGGATGAAACACATCGCGGCACACTGGCAGATACTCGCGGCACTGGTTTTGGCCACCTTCACGGCCTTGGTTTTCCGGGGCATGGTGGCTGGCGCGGGGATGGACTCGCAGATCGGCGGCTTCGTGGGTGCGGTGCTGGCGGGTTGCGAATTCATCGGGGATTTGTTCATGCGGGCGCTCAAGATGTTGATAGTGCCGCTGATCGTCACCTCGGTGGTGTCCGGCATCGCCAGCTTGCAGGGAGTGAAGGGATTCGGCCGGCTCGGGCTGAAAACGGCGGGCTTTTTCGGAACCACGAGTCTGCTCTCGATCCTGCTCGGACTGCTGCTGGTCAATATGATCCGCCCCGGTTTTTCCGACGGGCAGCCGAATGCGGTGATCCGCGATGCCTTCGCGCAGAGCGCTGCCACGGCCGATGCCCGCGTGGTGGAAACAGTGAGCGGTGCCGGCAACCGACAGGCGGGTGATTTCCTCGGCGTCTTCAAGGCGATGCTGCCGGAGAACGTGATCTCGGCGGCCACCGACAATGGCCAAATGCTTGGCGTCATCGTTTTCAGCATCCTTTTTGCCGTGGCGATCACGCGGCTGCCTGCAGTGGAAATGCGCACGATCCGCGAGTTTTTCCAAGCGGCCTGTGATGCGATGATCGTGCTGACCAAGTGGGTGATGGCACTGGCTCCCATCGGCGTGTTCGCGCTGATCCTGCCGGTGGTTTTCGCCACCGGTGCGGACTTGTTCGTGAACCTCGGGAAATATTTTCTAACCGTCCTGGCGGGCTTGTTCATTCACTTGTTCGTGGTGCTGCCCTGCGTGCTGCGCTTCGTGGGCGGTGTGAATCCGTGGGCGCATTTCCGGGCGATGCGGCCTGCCTTGCTGTTGGCGTTTTCCACCGCGTCTTCCTCCGGCACGCTGCCGGTGACGATGCGCTGCGTGGAGGAGGGTAGCGGGGTATCCAAGCGCGTGACGAGTTTCACGTTGCCGCTGGGAGCCACGGTGAACATGGATGGCACCGCGCTTTATGAATGCGTGGCGGTGATTTTCGTGGCCCAGGTGATGGGTGTGCAACTCGGCTTCGGCGGCCAGTTCTTCGTCGTGGTGGCGGCGCTGCTCACCAGCATCGGCGTGGCGGGTGTGCCATCCGCCAGCCTGGTGGCCATCCTGCTCATCCTGAAAAGCTCCGGCATCCCCGGCGCGGAAACCGCGGTGGTGGCGCTGCTGGCGGTGGACCGTCTGTTAGACATGAGCCGCACGGCGGTGAACATCTACAGCGATTCCTGCGCGGCGGTGGTCATCGCCAGATCCGAGGGTGAGGAACTCGGGATTTGAACTTTCGGATCATAACGGCACCACGAGCCTTTCCGCCTTCGCGAGCCTTTTCTGGTTCTCATCGAAGGTGAGAATCCTCGTGGCGTTCATGAGTAGGGCGGCTGCGACATGGAGAATGTCAAAGCCGCGATGCCCGCCCGCAAGGGTGTGTGTGGCGGAGAGTCTTCTGGCTTCCTCCACCACTTCAGCAAGGTTGCAGACTTGGATCCGGATCCTGCCGCTGGCCTTGTCCGCTTCGAACTGCGCCAAAAACAACGCCGACTCGCCGGGCGCGATCGCCTTGCGGAACTCGGCAAAGCGGAGGGCGTTGCTCAATTCATATTCACCAAACGAAGTGAGGGTGAGCGCGGATTTGCACTTCTTCATCCATGCCACCGCGCGGGGTGTATGGGCGTCGTTTCCGTAGAGGGAAAACAGAAAGCTGGTGTCCGCGCAGGTTACCATTTTCCGGACGCTTCATGGATGATCTCGAGCGACTCCGCCGCTGTCAGCACGCGGGAGTCACTTCGGTCCCGCTTGATCGCCGGGCTTTGGGACCAATCGACGCGCCGGGCGGACTGGTCCTGCTCCGGGATCAGCCGGGCGATGGCCTTTCCCCGCTGCGTGATGATGATTTCCTCACCGGCGTCTATCCAGCTCAGCAGGCTGGTATAGCGGTTTCGCAAATCCCGAACGGTGGCTGTTTTCATGATGCTTCAATTTTGTAGCACAAGAAACCGGTGTCAAGGCTGGAGGTCGCGGCGGATCACTCCGGTGCGTCGGTCGGGCGGCTGGGAGGCTCGTAGAGCGGGCGGGGCAGGGGACCGGTGCCGGCATCGCCATGCACGGCCTGGTCGCGGATGGCTCCGGCGATGGCTGCGGCGAGTTTCTGACGGTATTGCGAGTCCGCGACGCAACGGCTCTCCGCCGGGTGGCTGAGGTAGCCGCCTTCTAACAGGACGCAGGGGGTTTCCGGGTTGCGGGTGAGGCGCAGGCGGCGGCGGACGAGCCCTCGGTTGGAACTTTCCGCCGGGCTGGCGGCGCTCATGGCTCGCTGCAATCTAACAGCCAAGCCGTGGCTGTCCACCCGCCAGTAATAGGTTTCCGGGCCGCGGACGTGGGCCGGGCCGCTGTTGAAGTGGATGCTGATGAGGATGGCGTCGCCATGGCGGTTGGCGCGGTGCACGCGCTCGTCGAGATCGATGAAGGTGTCGTCGGAACGCATCAGGATGGTGCGGAAACCGCCGCCGAGTTCGCTGCGGATGCGCCGGGCCATGTCGAGCGTGAGGTCCTTTTCACGCTGGCCGGTGTGGCGGCTGACGGCCCCCGGATCGGTGCCGCCGTGGCCGGCGTCGATGATGACGGTCTTGAAACCCTTGGGGCCGGGCCGGTGGCCCCAGTAGTCGCGGCCGGAGGAGGAGCGCGTTGCGGGAGTGGCGCAGGACGCCAGCAGCAATGCGGGCAGGGCGCAGAGGATGAGTTTCCGCAACAAGGGCATGGTCAGAACGTGCAGATGTTCACGCCTTGTTTCAGGCTGGCGCGCATCATGGCGGCGGTTTTTCCGGTGTTCATGAGAAAGGTGCGGCGGCGCATCGTTTTGGGGTCGTTAGATTCCAAGGCGGACTTGCAGGGCGGGTGTCCACAATTCCGTGATGATGGCTTCCTGGGCGCTTTCCATGGCGGCGCGCTCGGCTGCATCCGCATCCTCGTGGCCAGCCAGATGAAGCAAGCCGTGGACGAGGTAGCGCAGGATTTCGCGAGCGGGCGGTTCGTCGTATTCGGCGGCCTGGCGTTCCGCGACCTCGGCGCCGATGACGATTTCACCGTGGTGGAAGGTGATGACGTCGGTGGGGCCGTCGATGTCCATGAAGTCGCGGTGGACGCGGCTGCTGGTCTCATCGTCCACGAGAGCGACTTCTAGGGTGGCGAGGTGGTGGAGCGGCGTATCGCCGGTGTTGGCATGGGCGAGCGCGAGCCTGGCTGCGTGATGGGCCACGTCTTCGAGAGCAGTGAGCCAGTTCTCGGGAATTTCGGTGCGTTCCTGATGGTTGCCGATGATGACTTCGAGCGACATGGCGGTGGGTTTTCCGTGAAATGAAAATCTCAGATCTGCTAGGGGCGCGGGATCACGCGGCCTCCGCGGCTGCTGGTGCGGTCCGGTGCCGCCCGGCGGAGCGTCGCGCTCGGGCGATCATCGTCCTTCGGGTAGTCGATGCGGGTGTGGAGCATGCTGCGCAAGGTGGTGGCGAAGCTGTCCTTGACGATGGCGATTTCGCGCAGCGTGAGCGGGCAGTCGTCGAGCTGACCGTCCTGGATTTTCTGGTGCACGAGGTCGTCCACCAGTGCGCGGATGCGGGCCGGGGTGGGCTTGCGCAGGGTGCGTGAGGCGCTCTCGATGGAGTCAGCGAGCGCGATGATGCCGCACTCGCGGCTGCTGGGCCGGGGGCCGGGGTAGCGGAAGTTCTTCTCGTCGATGCTGGGCAGGTCTTCCGGGTTTTCGAGGCGGCGGTCCACCTTTTCGAGTTCGAGTTTCTTCTGCTCGCGCGCCTTGTGATAGAAGTAGGCGACGATGGAATCGCCGTGGTGCTCCTGAATCACATCGATGATGCGGGGGTTGAGCTTGTGTTTGACGGCAAGATCGACGCCGTCCTTGACGTGGGCGAGGATGATGAGCGTGCTCATGGTGGGGGTGAGCGTTTCGTGCGGATTCTCGGCACCCTCGTGCTGGTTTTCGATGAAATAGCCGGGTTTCTTGAGCTTGCCGACGTCGTGGAAATAGGAGCAAACGCGGCACATCGGGGCGTTGGCACCGATTTTTTCCGCAGCGGCTTCCGAGAGGGCGGCCACCACCAGGCTGTGGTGGAAGGTGCCGGGGGCTTCGAGCTGCATCTGGCGGAGCAGCTTGTGGTTCAGGTCGCTGAGTTCCAGCCAGCTGATGTCCGTGGTGAGGAGGAAGGCGCCTTCAAAGATCGGCAGCAGGCCGCTGACGAGCAGGGCGGTGAAGACGGCGGTGCCAAACGCGGCGGCACTGCCGGTGCCGAGGACCTGCAGATGGTCTATTGCTCCGGGGCCGAAACAGGAAGCCACATCCAGGCTGCCCAGCAGCAAGCCGAGCAGCAGCGTGACCGCGCCGACGTAGATGCCGGTTTGCAGAAGCTGGAGCCGGCGGCGCACTTGATGGGCGAGCAGCACGCTGGTGACGCCCGCCACCAGGCTGAGGATCATGTAGGGCAGCGCCTGCCCCTGCGGCGCGAACAGGCAGCCGATCAGGGTGACGAAAACGGCGGAAAACGAGCCGACGGCCCGGCCGAGCAGCACGCCGTGAAGCATCGGAGCCAGCGCGAAGGGCACGAAGAAAAAGCGATACATCTCCGGGATGTGGCCCGCCGAGGCGAGGCTCATCACCACGCGCAGCAGTGCGAGATGGGCGAGCAGGCCGCCCAGCACCAACACCACCCGGCTGTTGCGCCGGCAGGAGGTTTGCAGGCTCACCTGAAACATCAGCACGGCGGTGACCGCGATGATGAAACCGTAAAGCGCGCCCTTGATCGGTGCATCCGCGAAGGCTGTGCCTTGTGAGGCTTTCAGTGTCATCACGCCGCAGCTCACGGTGAAGGTGGCGTAGAGCGCCAGTTTCACCCACAGGCTGTCCTCCAAGGCCTGGATGACCGGGTTTTCGCTGTGAATCCGGCGTTTCTTTCCGGACGAAAGGCCTTGTTGGGCCAAGCGCCAGCGTTTGATGGCATCCAAAAATCCCACTGCGGTGAAGCGATCGGTTGGTCAGACAGATCCCGTTTCGGGCGGCTGCCGGACGGCAAGCTAGTCAGCGCCCGGGCCCTTGGCAACCCGCAAATCCAGATGTGTCGGCCCCTAAGGCACCGCGCTCAACGCGGATGGCTCCTATCAAAACACCTCGCCTGCCTGCCCGCCGATGGCGCATTCCTCGATGCCGCCGGCCGCCTGATCGACCGCTGGGGCCCGCCGTATTTCTTCCACGCACTCTCGGGCAGCGAGATGGAAATCCTCTCCGCCGGCCCGGACCGCGAGTTCCACACCGCAGACGACGCGCGCGGCGACGATTTCTAACCGAATTTCGGACCTGCTGGAAAAACCGCTTCCCGCAGTGCGAAGGGCTATCCGCCGCCGGAGTGCTGCAGATAGCCGCTGAGCGAGTCCCGCAGTGCGCTGCGGGCGCGGAACAGCAGGCTTTTGACGGCGGAAACGGACAGTCCCAGCACCGCGGCGATTTCCTCGTAGGAGAGTTGCTCGTAGCGGCGCAGCACCACGGCCATGCGCTGGCTTTCCGGCAGCGCGGCGATGGCCGCGTCCACGGCGGTCTGCAGTTCGGCCTGGAGCATCTGCGCGTCCGGCCTGCGGTCCGCGCTGTCCTCGATCTGTTGCTGCGAGGATTCCTCGCGCTCGTCGGCGGAAACTTCCTTTTTGCGGCTGCGGCGGCGCGTTTCGTTGAAGACGAGATTGCGGGTGATGGTGAAGAGGTAGGTGGTGAATTTGGCGTCCGGCCGGTAGCGGCGGGCGTTGCGCCAGATCCGCAGGAAAACCTGCTGCGAGATGTCCTCCGCATCGCTCGGGTTGCCGAGCATCTTGGCCACCGTGCCGATCACCGCGTGCTGGTGGCGCTCCACCAACAGCCGGAAGGCCTCGTGGTCGCCGGCACCGATGCGCGCCATCAACCCGAAATCGACCTCGCTGTCGTCGTCGGTTCGGGTTGGCTGGGTTTCGGTCTCCATCGTTGGAAAAATCGGCATCGCTGCGGTTGCGGCGCTCAACATGCGGGATTGAACCTCGCCGCGCCCGCGAAGTTGCGCCCGGGCGTCCCTCAGGTGGCGCGGGCCCATTCCTCCACCGCCGGGTCCAGAAAGACCTCCTCAAGCACCTCGCGGGCCCAGTCCTCGCGCTTGGCCAGTTCATGGAGCATCCGCCACGCCACCACCTGCACGGCGGGCATTTCACTCCACACCGCTTCGGCGAGGCATTGCCAGCCGCGCCCGGCGAGGCGGTCCGGATGCTCAAGCATCTCATGGCATTCCTCACAGAGGAGCAGGGTGCGCTCGATGTCCGGATCCTCGCCCACGGGCGGCACCTCATACGGGTGGAGTGGCACACCGGCGGCACCGGTGATCTCGCACTTGGATTTCGCGCGGCGTGCAAGGTCCTTGCCCATGCCCTGCAAGGCCATCATCCGCGCCTGATGCAGCTCATAGCCTTTTGCCATGGACGAAATCTATCCGCATTCCGGCAGCCATGGAATAGAGAATTTTCAGCCCGGATTTCCATGAATCGCCTCGGTCATGCGCAGTGCCTCCAGATTCGGCCGCACGTCGTGCACGCGGTGCAGCATCACGCCCTTGTCGCGGGCCATCGCGGTGATGGCCACGCTGGGCCAGTCGCGCAGCGAGAGATCATGGTCCTCCAGCAGGCGGCCGATGAACGACTTGCGGGAAGCGCCTAACAGCAGCGGCAGGCCGGGCGGGCTGAGGGTTTCCAAATTCCGCAACAAGGCCAGGTTGTGCTCCAGCGTCTTGCCGAAGCCGATGCCCGGATCGAAACAAACAGCCGCTGGCGCAATGCCGGCAGCGGTGAGGGCCTCGAAGCGCTCGTTGAAAAACGCGCGCACCTCCGCCACCACATCGGCATAGTGCGGGGCCTGCTGCATGGTGCGCGGCTCGCCCTGCATGTGCATCACCACCACGCCGCAGCCGCTGGCCGCGCAGAGGCCGGGCATTTCCGGGTCCGCGCGCTGGCCGCTCACGTCATTGACGATGTCCGCCCCGGCGGCGAGCGCGGCGGCGGCGACTTGCGCCTTCATCGTATCGATGGAAATCAAGCCGTCCCACCCGGCGCGCAGGGCGGCGATGACCGGCACGGTGCGGGCGATTTCCTCATCCGTGCAAACCGGCAGCGCGCCGGGCCGGGTGGACTCGCCGCCGATGTCGATGATTTCCGCTCCCTCGGCGATCATGCGGCGGGCGTGGCCGAGTGCGGCGGCATGGCCCGCGTGGCGGCCGCCATCCGAGAAGGAATCCGGCGTCACATTGAGGATGCCCATCACCCGGGCGCGGCGGGTGAGGTCGAGCGTGCCGCGTCGCGTTTTCCAAATCATCGGGGAATTGGCGGCTTGCAGCGTCCGCCGGGCGCACCTAGTTTGCCCGCCATGAACGCTCTTGCAACTTGGAAAACGCTCGTCGTGGCCGCAGGCCTGCTGGCCACCTCGGTGAGCGGCGCGGCGCAGCAGCCGTCCAAGGAATTCGACGCAGTGGACGGCCCGAACGTGCGGGTGATGCGCCACGACGACGGCGCGCGCACCTTGTTCACCCGCACGCCCGACAACCGCACACTCACCAAGAAGAAATTCTCGGCCAATGGCGTGCTGATGATGGTGACGGTCTATCGGATGGATGCGAACGGCAACCCGATCGGCTGCCGGATTTCCGACGGCCAAGGCAACCTGCTCTTCAAGGTGAGCTATGGCTACCGCAAGTCCGACGGCCAACTCGTGGAGGAGCGCATGTTTGACGCGCGCGTCGTCCGCCGGGACCCGAACACGGGCAAGGAAATGCCGGTGCAGCGGATTTGTTATGTCTATGACCCGCAGGGCAACCGCAGCGCTCCGATCGTTTACAACCTGCTGCCCGGCAAGACCTTCGAGGAAGTCTTCGGCGTGAAGTCCTCGGCGCTCGAGACCAATCCGTTCAGTGAAAATCCGGGCCCCGCCAATCCCAACGCACGTCCGCTGGGCCGCTGAACCCGCAGTTTTTTCCATCCGCCGTGCCATCCCCCAAGACATTGCTTCCCGTACTGCTCGGCGGTGCCGTGGGCCTTGGTGGCATCCTCCAGGGCCTGCACTGGCGCTCCGTGGCCGCCTCCGCCAGCCTCGCGGATCTGGAAACCCAGCTGCGCATGGCTGCCGAGGAAAACCAAATGCTCAAGCGCGAGAACGAATCGCTGCGCTCGCTCGCCCAGGGCGGCGGCGAACTCGCCGTGCCACGCGAGGCCATCGACCGCGCCGAGAAGGAATTCGGCCTGCGCTTTCTCTCCAATCCCGTCGTCCACCGCATCGCCAGCGAGGAACTTCGCGACCGCGTGGCCGCCGCTCTCGAAAGCCGCTTCGGCCCGGCCGGCATCGACGACCGCCAGGAAGCATGGCGCCTGATCGGCTGGCTCGGGCCGGATGATGACCTGCTCGCCCAGCTCACCGTGGTGCGGGCAGTCGGCGCGCGCGGCTGGTTCGACGATGTCACGGGCGAGGCATGGGTGACCGACCGCTACGATCCGGCCAGTATCCCGGACCAAGCCGCGCTGGTGCGCCTGCTCGCACGCATCCTGCTGCACCAGAATTTCCCGCCGCCGCCGACCTATCCCGGCGACGATGCCGCGCGCGCCCGCGAGGCGTTGCATCAGGGCGCGGCATCCGGTTCCGAGGCGCGCTTCTATGCGCTCAGCGCCCGCAGCATCGGCTTCATGCCGATGGCGGAAAACAACGAGGTGGAGCAGCTTTTCAACAGCCTGCCGCCGTTCATCCAAGGACTGACGACTTTTCCCGTGATCGAGGGCAAGGGTCTAGCCGACACGCTGCACGTGCAGGGCGACGAGGTCTTCCACAAAGCCCTGCGCAACCCGCCGCAGACGACGCGGGCGATCCTGCTGCCCGCGCAATCCGCCACGCCGGAGCCGCTGGAAATGCCCGCCGTGCCGGAGGAACCTTATCTCACGGAATCCGGCGGGCAGCTCGGCCTGCGGTTGTGGCTGGAGGCCATGGGCGATGCCGGCGCGGCTCTGGAAATTTCCTCCTGCTGGAAAAATGATCGCTACCTGCTCCTGCCGGACGGCGAGGCGTCCACCGCTCTCGTCTGGGACATCGAACTGGACTCCAAAGACGCGGCCGACCGCCTGCAGGCCGCCGCGCTGGACCGCGCCGCCGCCATGGCCGGGCTGGAGGATGCGCCTGCCCTGGCAAGCACCGTGGTCACTGCGGACAAGCGCCACCTGCGCGTTTCCCGGCCCTCTCCTCTGCGCGTGCGCTTCCTCAACACCCACTCGCCGGAGCTGGCGGAAAAGCTCAACTGAGTCATCACATGTCATGATTGCCAAACGTGTCATCTTTGAAGGCCGCGTGCAGGGCGTCGGCTTCCGCTACACCGTCAAGGATCTCGCCCGCGGCTTCGAGGTGTGCGGCTGGGTGAAAAACCTGCCGGACGGCAGCGTCGAGATGCAAGTGACCGGCGAGGCCGGCGAGGTGGAGGCCTTCATCCGCGAGATCGTGGTGGAGTCCCCGCTGGCCCGCCACATCAAGAACCACCATGCCGGGCGCATCCCCCCGCTGGATGGCTGCACGGGCTTTCGCATCGAGCGTTAGAATGCCCCGCAATCGCCGGGTGTCTCCGCGGCGAGCGAACCGGGGCTTGCCGCGGAGAAAATCCCGGGCCATCCTAGCCACATGGAACCTGTCACCGAACGCTTGCGGAATTTTCTCCTCTATGTCGCCGTGAAACTCATCGACGACCCGGCGCAAGCGCAGCTCAAGGTGGCCGAGCTGGCGCCGAAAAAGGTCCGTTTCAAGCTCGTTCTGGCCAAGGCGGACGTCGCGATGCTGATCGGCCGCAACGGCTTCACCGCCTCCGCCATCCGCAATGTCCTGAAAGCCGCCGCCGACAAGGAAGGCGTGCAGTTCCTGTTGCAAATCCACTCGCACGAAGAAGAAGCCGAACTCCTCGCCCGCGAGGCGGCAGGGCACTGAGACGTGACCATGCTCTGAAAAATCCCGGTGGAATTCGCTTCAATCGCGATGGGATTGGGGAAAAACCATGGCTGCCGTCCCGCTTGCGCCGTGATACGTGGCGCGGCAAAGGGAATGATCCTCGCCGGGTAATGGTCGGCACGGTGGATGCCGTGCCGAAGGCTTCGGGCGGTTATTTTCGGGGTTGATGCCGCCGTGCAATCGTGCAATCGTGCTTCACGATGAATGTCACCGTGAAAATGGACGACAGCCTGTGCCGTGAGGCGCGGCACCGGGCGGTGGACCGGGGGCTTTCGCTTTCCGGCTGGATCGCGGAAGTGTTGCGCAAGGAACTGGCTGCGGATCAGTCGGCCAAAAAATGCCTGCTGGATGCGCTGGCGATGCAGGATGCCGAGGACAAGGCGTTCGAAATCCCGCGTGATGCGTCCGTGGCGCGCGATCTGGCGTTTTCCGAGTGATGTTTTTACTCGATTCCAACCTGCTCTCGGAACTGCGCTCCGCCAAGCGCTGCCATCCGGCCGTGCGGGCATGGCAGCAGGTTCACCCACTGGCAACGTGTTGGATCAGCGTCATCACCTTGCTGGAAATCCGCCGTGGCATCGATCAGGTCGGGCGCAAGGACGCCCCGTTCGCGGCGGTTCTCAATGAATGGCTGGAGGGTAAGGTGAAACCGGCGTTTGAGGGCCGCGTGCTGGCGGTGACTCCCGCAGTCGCGGAACGCGCGGGCCGCATTGCCGCAGGCAGAACGCGGGGCTTGGCGGATTGCCTGATCTCCGCCACCGCGCTGGAACACCGGTTGACGCTGGCGACGCGCAACGTGGCGGACTTCGATGACGTGCCGGGACTGCAGATCGTGAACCCGTGGAAGGGATGAATGCGTCATGAGCGCGGGCACCGTGCAGCCGACGCTCGGTGTCAGATTTGCGAAGCCGCGGCCGGCAGCATCGGCACGGCTGCGAGCAATTGGCGGGTGTATGCTTGCTGCGGCTGGCTGAAAACCTCCTCGGCCTCTCCGCGTTCGATGATTTTCCCGCGGTGCATCACGGCGATGCGGTCGGCCAGGTAGCGGACCACGGCGAGATCGTGGGAAATGAACAACATCGTCAGGCCGAGGTCGCGCTGGAGGCGGCGCAGCAGGTTGAGGATTTGCGACTGGATGGAGACATCGAGTGCGGACACCGGTTCGTCGGCGATGATGATGCGCGGGTCCGGCGCGAGCGCGCGGGCGATGGCAATGCGCTGGCGCTGGCCGCCGGAAAACTCGTGCGGGTAGCGCTGCATGAGCCGTGGCGAGAGGCCCGTGGTTTCTAGCAAATTTGCGACACGCTCGCGCAGCGCGTTCGCCTTGAGCTGCGGGTGGCGTTGTTGCAGGGCCTCTGCAAGCGTCGAAAAAACCGTGAGCCGCGGGTTGAGCGAGGCGTAGGGGTCCTGGAACACCATTTGGAAATCCAGCCGGTGCTGGCGGATCTCGCGGCGCGGCAGGGCTGTTAGATCGGTGCCGCCGAGGATCACGCTGCCGCTGTCCGGCAGCAGCAACTGCATGATGATGCGCGAGAGCGTGGACTTGCCGCAGCCGGACTCGCCGACGAGGCCGAGGATTTCGCCCTGCCGGATTTCCAGCGAGACATCGTCCACGGCCACCACGGATTCGCGGCCCTTGTGGAAGGTCTTGCGGATGTTTTTGAGTTCAAGCATGGGCTGTGGATGGATGGGCGGCGAGGCAGCCGGGGCAGTTCTGCACGAAGTGGCCGGGCTCGATTTCGACGAGTTCCGGGCGGCGGTCGGTGAGGCACTTCGAGGCATCGCCGAGCGTGTTGCGCGGGCGGAAGGCGCAGCCGCCGGGCAGGCGCGCGAGGTCCGGCGGCAGGCCGGGAATGGAGTAAAGATCCTCGCCTTTCCGGTGCGCGGAGGGATTGGAGCGGTAAAGCCCGCGGGTGTAGGCATGCAGCGGACGCTGGATCAACCCGGCTGCCGGGGCGCTTTCAATCACACGTCCGGCGTAGAGCACGCTCACGGTGTCGCACATCTCATGGACCACCGCGAGGTCATGGGTGATGAAGATGACGGCGGTGCCGGTCTCGCGTTGCAAGTTGCGGATCACGTCGAGCACCTGCTTTTGCACGGTCACGTCCAGCGCGGTGGTCGGTTCGTCGGCGATGAGCAGGTCCGGCTTGGTGATCAGCGCCATGGCGATCATCACCCGCTGGCGCATGCCACCGGAAAACTCGTGCGGATAGCCGTGGATGCGGCTGGCGGCGTTTTCGATGCCGACGTGCTCGAGCGCCCCGATGGCGCGGTGCAGCGCTTTCTTTCCTGTTAGATTCTCGTGGATGGCAAGGGGCTCGACGAGCTGCGTGCTGACCTTGAGGTAAGGATTGAGCGAGGTCATCGGGTCCTGGAAAATCATCGAGATTTTCCGTCCGCGGTAGGTGTTGAGCTCGCGTTCTCCCAGGCGCAGCAGGTCGGTGCCTTGGAACAGCGCCTTGCCGCCCTCGATGCGGCCGGGTGGCATCGGGATCAGGCCTAACAACGAATAGGCGGTCACCGATTTTCCGGAACCGGATTCACCGACGATGCCCGCCACTTGGCCGGGCTCGACTTTGAGCGAAACGCCATCGACCGCCTTCACCACTCCGTCGCGGGTGTGGAAGTGGACTTTGAGATCCTGGATGTCGAGCAGGGCGGGCATGGTTTCAGTTCAATCCTTGGAAGACTTCGGATCGAGCGCGTCGCGCAGGCCGTCGCCGAGGAAGTTGAGGGAGAGCAGGGTGAGGATGAAGAAGATGGACGGGAAGATGAGCAGCAGCGGATTGGAAAGCA
>RPOS01000088.1 GCA_003820635.1 Verrucomicrobiaceae bacterium
TGCCCGTCCGCGCAAGACGCTGGCGACACCCAATGGTGAGGTTGTTGTCATGCATCCGCAGGTCCGAATATGGCGGGAAAATGGCAGCGGGCAGAATGCCCGCGCCACAATGGCTGCCGCCTACTGCATCGTTACGGCTGAGGTGTCATTGAGATAGTGCGCCTTGAGGATGGCAACAATAACCGCCCGGATTTGCCTCACCGGCCGTCCGGCAGGGATGCCAGCAGGAAGACCAGCACCGGGATCAGCAGCGCCACGTCCGCCAGCACGCGCAAGGCATCCATGCTGAAGCAGCTGCGGACACGGTTGAGCACATAGAGCAGCCCCGCTCCGGTGAGGATGGCATGGAAAAACGGGCGCGACCCCTGCTGCTCGTCCAGCAGCGCATAAGCAAGCGCCGCGGCTCCCAGCAGCGTGAGCGGCAGCGTCAGGGCGAGTTCATCGGATGCCTTGACCTCCCGGTCCGTCGTGCGGGACGCGTGTTGCCACAGGTCGATGGCGGAAATGTTGAGCATGCACAGCACGGCGAAGGACAAGAACTCCCGCGAGAACAGCATTTCATAGATGTCATATTCGTAGCGGTAGATATGCGCAGTCATCGCCGTGCCAAAGGCGAAGGTCGCCCCCGCAAGGATGTTCTTGCTGTGCGGCAGCTCGCGCGGGTCTTGGGATGACAGCATCGAAAGCCCGAAAAAACCCGCCACCATCACGCCGCCGAGCAGAAGGTGCTTGTAGATGGCCATCGGCATTTTCGTCACCACCAGCGTCACCGCCACCACAAGGGCCACGAGAAGGCCGATGCTGAAAATCCTGCGGTGCCCGGCATGGAAGCGATGGCGCGCCTCCAGGCCGATGGTGGTCCCGGCTGAGAGCGAGGCATCCAGCAGGCGGTCCGCCACGTAGATGATCCACACCGCCAGGCCCAGCGAGGCATAGGCTTCCCACGGGTGGTAGCCGAGACGCCAGGTCTTGGCGAAGACAAAGAGCCATGCCATGGCCACCAGCGGAGCATCCAGGCTCAGCAGGTTGGGAAGGAGCCAGAGCGGCTTGCGGCAGGCGGCGGGCACGACGCGCGGAACATTCCCGAGTCACCCGCGGAACGCAAGCGCTTAGCAGGACGCGCTCAGGCCATGATCTCCGCCGCCACCCGCTCCGCCGCGGCCTGGCCTGCGAGCAGCGCCACGAGTGCGAGTCCGAAGTCCATGGCGGTGCCGGCCCCGCGGGAGGTGACGAGGTTTCCATCCACCACCACACGCTCATCGAGGGCGGCGGGCAGCGCGTTTCTAACGGATTGATGGGCGGAGAAACGCCGGCCTTCCAGCAAGCCAGCGTCCATCAGCACCAGCGGTGCCGCGCAGATCGCCGCCACGGGTTTGCCCGCCGCCACGAATTCCCGCGCCAGCGTGGCGGGGCGGCCGTCCTTGCGCAAATTCGCCACGCCGGGGCCGCCGGGAATGAGCAGCAAATCGAATTTTTTCGGATCCAGGCCCACCAGCGCGGCATCCGCCTCCACGCGGATCCCGCAGCGCCCCACGGCGGTCTTGCGGTGCAATGAGGCGATCACCACCTCCACATCCGCGCGGCGCAGCAAATCCACCGGAGTGACCATTTCGATCTCCTCGAAACCATCGGCCAACAGACAAAGAACGCGCGTTTTCATATCAACTTTCCGTATCCACTCACACCAGCCCCACTGCGCGGCGCACACGGTCCAGCACCTTGGCTGCCTCCTCGCGGGCCTTCGCGGCACCGGCCGCCAACACGCGGTCCACATAACCCGGATCAGCCAGGATTTCCGCACGGCGCTCGCGCATTGGCGCGAAGAAATCCCAATACGCATCCGCCAGCCGCTTCTTGAAATCACCGTAGCCGATGCCGCCGCGCTCGTGGTCCGCCACCATCGCCTGATAGTCGGCCTCGCTGGCAAACAACTTGTAGAGCGCGAGAATGGTCGAGTTTTCCACGGGCTTCGGCTCCTCCACCGGCGTCGAATCCGTGGTGATCCTCATGATGAGTTTTTTCAACGGCTTTTCCTCGCCGAAGATCGGCAGCGTGTTGTGATAACTCTTGCTCATTTTGCGCCCGTCCAGCCCCACCACCACCGCCGTGTCCTCGCGGATGATCGGCTCCGGCAGGATCA
Source organism: Verrucomicrobiaceae bacterium (assembly GCA_003820635.1). The sequence goes on from RPOS01000088.1 coordinate 2,141, forward strand.
CCGTGCCCTCGCCGAAGGTGTCGTTGAGCTTCACCGCCAGATCGCGGGTCACTTCCAAGTGCTGTTTCTGGTCCTTGCCCACCGGCACCTTGTTGGAATCATAAAGCAGGATGTCCGCCGCCATCAGCACCGGATAGGCAAAAAGCCCGTGGTTGGGCGCGATGCCCTGCGCGGTCTTGTCCTTGTAGGAGTGGCACTTCGCCAGCAGGCTCATCGGGCAAACCGTCGAGAGGATCCATGCCAACTCGTTGACCTCCGGCACCGCGCTCTGGCGGAAAAACACCGCGCGCTCCGGATCCAGCCCGCAGGCCAGGAAATCCACCGCCAACTCCCGCACGTTCTCACGCAGCGCCGCCGGATCCTGGGTGGAGGTCATCGCATGGTAATCCGCGATGAAATAAAACGCCTCGCCCTGGTCCTGGAGGTGCACGGCGGGCTCCATCGCGCCGAAGTAATTGCCGACGTGGAGTTTTCCGCTGGGTTGGAGACCGGTGAGGATGCGCATGGCGCGGAGCATGGATTCCGCCACCGCGCCCGGTCAAGCGGCATGGTGGCACGGAATCAGGCCGGGCGGGCAGCCAGTTCGTGTTGAGATTTTTTTGACCGCCAAACCCACGCTTGCCGGGGCTGGATGGCTGGGCTTTACTCCGCCGCATGCAGCAGGAAATTCAGCTCACACGCGAGGTCCAAGCCATCCAGATTCCCAGTGGCGACTCGCTCGTCTTGCCGGCCGGCACCGCGGTCTTCATCACCCAGCGCCTCGGCGGCACATACACGGTGGCCACTTCCCAAGGCCTCGCCCGGATTTCATCGCAGGATGCAGACGCCCTCGGCGTGGATCCCGCAGAGGAACAGAAAAAGCAGGAAACCGCCGCCAAGCTCAAGGACGCCCCGCTTGAAGAGCAGGTCTGGGCCCAGCTCAAGGGCGTCTATGACCCGGAAATCCCAGTGGACATCGTCAATCTCGGCCTCGTCTATGATTGCGGCATCGAGGAGATCGACGGCAAGACCGTGGTCTCCGTGAAAATGACCCTCACCGCCCCCGGCTGCGGCATGGGCCCCGTGATCGCCGCCGACGCCCAGGCGAAAATCATGACCATCGACGGCATCGACGACGCCAAGGTCGAGCTCGTATGGGACCCCGCCTGGAATCAGGAAATGATTTCCGAAGAGGGCAAAATGAAGCTCGGCATGATCTGAACGGCTCCGCAGGCACGGCTGACTGCAAAGTGGGTGGCAATCGATGGTGATGATCTCCTCATCCGGCGCTCTGGAGGCAGATTTCAGAGGGTGCCTTTGTCGGAGGTGGAGACTGCCCGCACCTGGCCTGTGTTTCGTCTCATGGATTATGTTCAGAATACCAGCTTCAGCGGTAACAACTTATTGGGGACGAAAAATCGGCTAACGGTGTTCATTAACTCCACGCCATCGGTGTCGCATGCCGACCGCTCTTTTGATTTGGCGTCTGAAACCCGACCTGCCAGCCTGTCGCCATGAAAGCGCTCGTGGAAAGCGACTGGCCGCGCATCGTCCAGCCCGGGTGCCGGGTGTTCATCGGCGGCGGTGCGGCGGTGCCGCTGGCGCTGGTGGAAGCGATGCTGGAGCAGGCGGACGCGTTCAAGGACGTGGAGCTGGTCCACATCCACGGTCTCGGGGAAACGCCGTGGATCGATCCCCGCTACGAGCAGGTGCTGCGGACCAATTCGTTTTTCCTCACCCCGGCGCTGCGCGAGGCGGTGGAGCGCGGAGCGGCGGATTACACGCCCTGCCCCTTGTCGGAGGTGGGCTCGCTGTTTGAAAATGGCCCGCTGCCCATTAATGTGGCCCTGATCCAGGTGAGCCCGCCGGACAAGGACGGCTGGTGCACCTTCGGCGTGAGCGTGGATGTGGTGAAGGCCGCGGTGAAATCCGCGCACATGGTGGTCGCGCAGATCAATCCGAAGATGCCGCGCACCAGTGGGGAAAGCCGGATTTCCACCCGCAAGATCGATTTTTTCATCGAGTATGCCGTCGCCTTGGAGGAGGTGCCGCGGCCGGTCCTGGACGAGCGCCACGCACGAATCGGGCGCTACGCGGCGCAGCTCATCGAGGATGGATCAACGCTGCAGGTGGGCTTGGGAAACACGCCGGAAGCGGTGGCGCGGGCCCTGAAGAAACACCGGCATCTCGGCGTCCATTCCGGGCTGTTCAACGACGCGCTGATGGAGCTCGTCCGCTGCGGCGCGGTGGATTCCTCGCGCAAGAGCCATCACCCGGGCAAGATCATCGCCAGTTATGTGATGGGCAGCCGCAAGCTCTATCAGTTTGTGGACGGCAACAAGGACATCGAGCTGCACCCCAGCGACTGGGTGAACGACCCGTGGCGCATCGCGAAAAACGACCGCATGGTGGCGATCAACGGCGCGCGGGAGATCGATCTGACCGGCCAGGTGGTGCGCGATTCGAGCGGCCACCGGTTTTACGGCGGGATCGGCGCGCTGCAGGACTTCATCCGCGGCGCGGGCCACAGCAAGGACGGCCGGCCGATCATCGCGCTGACATCCACCACCGACGACGGCAGCCGCTCGCGCATCGTCGCGGGGCTGGAGCCCGGCAGCGGCGTCTGCACCGGCCGGGGCGACGTGCATTATGTCATCACCGAGTATGGCGTGGCCAGCCTGCACGGCCGCAGCATCCGCGAGCGGGTGGCGCGGTTGGTGGAAATCGCCCACCCGGACCATCGTGAAGCGCTGTTAGAAGGCGCGCGCATCCGCGGCTGGCTGCCGAAATTTTTCACCATGCCCGCCACCGATCCGGGAGCCGACCAGAGCGGCGTGGAGAGCGCGTGGGTGCGCTTCAAGACCGGACGTTTCCTGCTCCGCCCGCTCCACCCCAGCGACATGCGCGCGCTGCAGGAGTTCTTCTATTCCCACAACGAGGAAACCGTGCGCCTCCGCTACGGCTACCAGCGCGACCGCATGACCGGCGAGTCCGCCTACAAGCTCACCGCCGTGGACCAGCGCCGCGATCTCGCGCTGGGAATCTTCGAGGAAATCCACGGCCGCCAGGAACTGCGGGCCATCGGCAGATATTATCTCGATGCGAACGGCATGGGCGCGGAAGTCGCATTCGTGGTGCATGAGAAAACCCGGCATCTCGGCATGGCGGGGTTTCTGTTAGGCGAACTGGCCGCCATCGCCACAGCACGCGGCGTGCGGTTCTTCTGGGCCAGCGTGCTGCGGGAAAACCGTGCGATGGCCGGACTGTTCCGCGCCGCCGGCGGCGAGGAATCCGAGGGCGGCGAGGACGGGGAATGCGGCTTCCGGATGCCGCTGGACAGGATCCTCAAGGCGCGGCCGGCGTTTTTGAAAAACAAACACATCCAACGCATCGACCGATGAACGGCGAGACCAGAACAGCCGGCATTCATTACGATGCCATCTATGAAAAGCACGACACCGGCTTCCACCATCCGGAGTCCGCGGAGCGCTACCGCGTGTTGAGATCCGCGCTGGATGATCTGCCGGAGGAGTTTGTCAGATTGCCCGGCCGCCGGGCGACCACGGCGGAAATCCTGCTCGCCCACGAACACTATTATCACGATCTGGTTTACCGGGATGTCGAAAGTTTCGCCCACCAGCTGCGCACGGGAGACACGGCCATCTGCGAGGAAAGTTATGACGTCGCGATGGAAGCGAGCGGTGCCGTGCTGGCCGCGGCGGACGCGGTGATGGCGGGCGTGGTTTCCTCCGCCTTCTGCGCGGTGCGCCCGCCCGGCCACCATGCCACCGCCACCCGCGGCATGGGATTTTGCATTTTCAACCACGTGGCCATCGCCGCGCGCTATCTGCAAAGCCGCCACGCCCTGCAGCGCGTGGCCATCATCGACTGGGACGTGCACCACGGCAACGGAACCGAGGCGATTTTCATCAGCGATCCCACGGTGCTCTACATTTCCCTCCACGAGCAGGGCATCTACCCCTTCACCGGCCCGGCCGAGGAACGTGGACAAGGCCCGGGCGAAGGAGCTAACCTCAACCTCCCCCTGCCCGCCCATTCCGATGGCGATGCCGCGCTGGCGGTCTGGGATGCGCACATCACTCCGGCCATCGATGCCTTCCAGCCGGATTTCCTGCTCATCTCCGCCGGTTTCGACGCCAGGGACGGCGACCCCATCGGCGGCCTGCGTTGGACGGATGATACTTTCGCCGAAATGACCCGCCGCTGCGTGGCCATGGCTGATAGGTGGTGCGGTGGAAAAATAGTCTCGGTGCTGGAAGGCGGCTACAACCCCGCCGGCCTGGCAGCGGCGGCGGTGGCGCATGTCAAAGCGCTGGTTTAGTCACGCCCAAGGCTCGCATATTTTGCGGTTTTCGGGGCGACTCCGCGCTTTTCGAAGACCCCGTTTGACAAGCCGCGGGGCAATCCCCTAGTTTCTCCGCCCCGGCGCGAAAGCCGCAACCACTTACCATGAACATTGTTGTCGAGAAGCAGCCCAAATGCGTGGCCACCCTGCGCGTCGAAATCCCTGCGGAAAAAGTCCAAGGCCAGCGCGAGCAAATCGTCCGCGGCTACGCCAGCAAGGCGAGAATCCCGGGTTACCGCCCCGGCAAGGCACCCCGCGCCATCATTGAGAAGCGCTTTGGAAAAGACATCACCGAGGAACTCCACGGCCAGCTCGTCAACGAGGCTTTCGACGAGGCCCTCAAGCAGGAGGAGCTCAAGGTGCTCGATTTCGGCAATCCGGGTGACATCACCAGCCAACCGGACGGCGGCATTTCCTTCGCCACGAAACTCTTGCTCGCACCCGAGTTCCAGTTGCCGGAATACAAGGGGCTGGCCGTCACCGTGCCGCCGCTCGAAGTGCCGGAGGAGGATCTTCAGGCGCAGCTCAAGTCGCTGCAGGAGCGCTTCGCGGACTTCAAGGACATCGAGGGCCGGGCGGCCGCGATGGGCGACTTCGCGGTGATCGACTACACGTCCACCGTGGAAGGCAAGCCCACCGAGGAGTTCCTCGGCAAACCCGCAGGCTATCTTTCCGGCCGCGAGGGATTCTGGATCCGCCTCGATGAAAAGGCCTTCCTTCCCGGTTTCGCCGCGCAGCTCGAAGGCATGAACCCGGGCGACACCCGTGAGGTCAAGCTCACCCTGCCCGCGGATTTCCCAGTGGCGGACTTGCAGAACCGCGAGATGGTTTTCTCCGTCAAACTCGGCGAACTCAAGGAAGCCGAGCTCCCCGCACTCGATGACGAGCTCGCCAATAAACTCGCCCCCGGCAAGACGCTTGCCGAAATCACCGACATCATCCGCGAGAACATGCGCCACGAGCGCCAGCGCCGCATCGAGGACATGAAGGTCAACCAGATCGTCGCCCAGCTCAACAGCCAGATGGATTTCGAACTGCCCGACGAACTGGTGAACCAGGAAACCCAGAGCCAAGCCGATGCCATGGTCAGCCGTGGCGTGCAGGCCGGCATGAGTGAGGAGGAAATCGCTTCGCAGCAGGTCGAGATTTTCGCCAGCGCCGGACAACAGGCCCTCACCAACCTGCGCACCAATTTCATGCTGCAGGAAATTGCCCGCGCCGAGAACATCGCCGTCAGCGATGCCGAACTGGTCAACCACCTCGCGCAAGTCGCCCAATCCCGCAACATCGCCCCGAAAAAGCTCATCAAGGACATGCAGAAAGCCGGCCGCCTGCCGTCGATCCGCAGCTCGATCCTCATCGGCAAGGCCATTGACTTCCTGGTCAAGCAGGCCAACGTTGTCGAGTCCGCCGAAACGGCGATCACCGCAGATTAACATGACTTTCAACTCCATGAGTTCACCCGCCCCGCGCAACAGTTACTACGTCCCGATCGTCATCGAACAAGACGGCCGCGGTGAGCGCTCGTTCGACATCTACTCGCGCCTGCTCAAGGACCGCATCATCTTCATCGGCACGCCCATCGACGACTTCGTGGCCAACTCGGTGATCGCGCAGCTGCTCTTTTTGCAGATGCAGGATCCGAAAAAGGACATCCACATTTACATCAACTCGCCGGGCGGTTCGGTGACGGCCGGTCTCGCGATGTATGACACGATGCAGTTCCTCACCTGCGATGTGAACACCTACTGCATCGGCATCGCCGCCTCGATGGGCTCGGTGCTGCTGACCGCCGGCACCAAGGGCAAGCGCTTCTGCCTGCCCAACTCGCATGTGATGATCCACCAGGTCTCCGGCGGCGCGCAGGGCACGGCATCGGACGTCGAGCGCACCATCGGCTTCATGTTCAACCTCAAGAAGCGCCTCAACGGCATTCTCGCCAAGCACACCGGCAAGACCATCGAGCAAGTCGAGCACGACTCGGATCGCGACAACTACATGACCGCCGAGGAATCGGTGGCCTACGGACTCGTGGACAAGGTGCTCGAAAGCCGCAAGCAACTGCCGGATGCGGTCCAGGAAAAACTCGAAAACAAGTGATCCGATAGTTTCAGCATTTCAGCATTTACCCAAAAAGCCATGGCCCGCGCTTCCAATCTGACGATGTGCTCCTTCTGCGGAAAGAGCCACTCGGAGGTCAAAAAACTCATCGCCGGTCCGGGCGTTTACATCTGCAACGAGTGCATCGAGGTTTGCTCCAACATTCTTGAAAAGGAAATGGGAGGCACGCCCGCCAAGGGCAAGACCCCCGCGGAGAAAGCGGGCTTCCGCATCCCCTCGCCCGCCGAGATCCTCGGCAAGCTCAACGCGTTCGTGGTCGGTCAGGAAAACGCCAAGAAGGTGCTCTCGGTGGCCGTTTACAACCACTACCAGCGACTCCGCCAGGACATGGCAAAACTCGGTGAGGAGTTCCGCGATGTGGACATCGAGAAATCCAACATCCTTCTGTTAGGACCCACGGGCTCGGGCAAGACCCTGCTCGCCCGCACGCTGGCCCGCGTGCTCGACGTGCCGTTCTGCATCGTGGACGCCACCACCCTCACCGAGGCCGGCTACGTCGGCGAGGACGTGGAGAACATCATCCTGCGCCTGCTCCAGGCATCGGACTTCGATGTTTCCCGCGCCGAGCGCGGCATCATCTATGTGGATGAAATCGACAAGATCGGCCGCAAGACCGAGAACGTCTCCATCACCCGCGATGTCTCCGGCGAGGGCGTGCAGCAGGCGTTGCTCAAGATCCTCGAAGGCACCATCTGCAACGTGCCGCCGCAAGGCGGCCGCAAGCACCCGCAGCAGGAATACATTCAGGTCAATACCGAGAAGATCCTCTTCATCGTCGGCGGAGCCTTCGTCGGGCTGGAAGATCTCGTCCGCCGCCGCCTTGGCAGCAACACGCTCGGCTTCCACGCCGGCACCGACAAGGAGGAAAACCTCGACTCGCCGGACCTCAACGTGCTCGACCGCGTGCAACCGGAGGACCTGCTCCACTTCGGCCTCATCCCGGAGTTCATCGGCCGCCTGCCGGTGATTTCCGCGCTGCGCAAGCTCAACGAGGACGAGCTCATGTCCATCCTCACCGAGCCGAAAAACGCGCTCATCAAGCAATACGGCAAACAACTCGCGATGAACGGCGTGAAACTGCGCATCACCCGCGATGCCCTGCGCGCGCTGGCCGAAGAAGCCGTCCGCCGCGGTACCGGCGCCCGCGCGCTGCGCTCGATTTTCGAAAAGATGATGCTCGAAGTCATGTTCGACATCCCGTCGCGCGATGACATCGAATCGGTGACCATCAACCGCCAGGTCGTGCTGGGCGAGCGGGCACCGCTCATCCGCCGCCGCAAGCGCGCGGACCGCGACGCGGCGTGATCGTGGCGCGGGCATCCTGCCCGCCGCCAATGGACTTCTGGCGGCAGAATGCCCGGGCCGCTTTCTTTCGCGCCAATTCGTGCATTTCGTGGTTTGAATCCGGCGCTCCAGATTCAATCATCCACTCCATGCGCAACCGCTTCTACGGGGATTTCGACACGCAACGCCTTTCCGGCAAATCGGATGCGGGCGATTACCGCTCGCCATTCCAGATCGACCGCGACCGCGTGTTGCACACGCCCACCTTCCGCCGGCTGCAGAACAAGACGCAGGTTTTCTGGAGCGGCGAATACGACTTCTACCGCACGCGGCTGACTCACTCGCTGGAGGTCGCGCAGATCGGCAAGTCGATCTGTCACTGGCTGCAAGCGCGGCCGGACAGCCCGCTGGCGGAGGATTTCTTCATCGATGCGGATCTGGTGGAAGCGGTGTGCCTTTCGCACGATCTCGGCCATCCGCCCTTCGGCCATGCCGGCGAGCGCACGCTCAATCACCTGATGCGCGGGCACGGCGGATTCGAAGGCAACGCCCAGACGCTGCGCCTGCTCACCGAACGGATTTTCTCCGCCAAGCGGGCGGGCATGGATCCGACCCGCGCGTTTCTCGACGGCATCCTCAAATACAAGTCGCTGTGGTCCGAGTTGAAATCCGCCACCGGTAGCGAGCCGGAGCATCACTTCATCTATGACGACCAGCAGTCCCACCTCGATTGGGCGATGGGCGGTCGTGACTTTCCGATGGAACTGCCGCCCGGCTCCGTGCGCGACAAGTTCAAGTCCATCGAGTGCCAGATCATGGACTGGGCGGATGACACCGCCTACTCGCTCAACGACCTGTCCGACAGCGTGCGCGCAGGGTTTCTCAACCTCGAAAAAATCGAAGCGTGGGCGGAGAAACACGATCATTCCACCGGTGATGGCACGCCGCTCGGTGATCTGCTGAAGGCGATCCGCCGCAAGAGGGTCGACCCATTTGTGGGCAAGCGCATCGGCCGCTACATTCAGTCCACCCGGCTGGAAGTGGATGTAAATTTTCTGAGCGCGGCGACCAATCGTTATCATTTCCGCCTGGCCATCGATGAAGATGCCAAAGCGGAGTCCGCGCTGTTCAAGCGGCTGGCCTTCGAGGTGGTGTTCCTCTCGCCGCAGTTGAAACAACTCGAACACAAGGGCAGCCGGATGCTGCGGCAGATGTGGCAGGTTCTCGGCGAGCGCTACATCGCGGGCGGCACCATCGATGGTCAGGATTTCCAACTCCTACCCGCGGACACCGCGGCGGAAATCATTGCCGCACCCGACGAGGCGACACGCGCCCGCCTGGTTTGTGATTTTCTGGCCGGCATGACCGATGGTTATGCGGCGCGCACCTACAAGCGGCTGTTCTCGCCGGACTTCGGCTCGATCGGGGATTTGATCGGCTGAGATGCGGCTGGCCCCCATGGCAAGATGCGGCATTCCGAGCCCGATTTGCGCATTTTTCTGACATATGTGCTTCAGGCGATTGACCGGTAACCATTGTCTTCAATAGCGTGGGCCGTTCCATGAATTTCACATCCTTCAAAATCCAGCGACCGATGTCCCGGTTCTCGGGTTTGCTGCTGGCTACTGGCTTCGTCATCGTGACGTATGTTCTTCACCTCATGCGCCAGTGGGACCCGCTCCTTGCGGAGGAGGACCACCTGATGGAATGGACGCAGGCAGCTTTCCTCTGCTGGGCAGGTGTCTTGCATTTTCGTCGTGGTCGCCGGAACCATGGTGACCCGGTCGCATGGGCGGTCTTTGGTGGACTGGCCCTGCTTTGCGCCTCTTTTCTGGCACGCGAGCTGGATATCGACTCTTGGGGAACGCCATTGTTTGGAAAAACGCTGGAGGCGGTCTTGCGAGGCCTTCTGGTCATTTCATGGCTGGGCTTTGCGCGATTTCTATGGAAAAACTTCAAGCTGCTCTATCAAGCGTTCCCAAGCACGACTGGCACACCGGTCATCGTCCTCACCGTCATCGGCGGCAGCCTCTACCTCGCCTCCTGGCCATTCGAGAAAGAGCTCTTTTCCCTGCCGGAAAACACCATGAAGTTCTGGGGTCAACTTTTGCAGATTTTCGCCTGCACTCTTTTTTTCATGGGCTCGCTTGCCAAACTTTCGCAATTGGGGACAGAGTGAGCAGATGAGCATTTTTTTCTGACGTTGAGGCAAGAAAGATGCCAATGCGCATACTCTGATCCAATTCGTTCACTGCCTGTGGACACCCCTTTGCCAAAAAAACAAAAATCGTAGGGTCTTAGGGTTTCTAGAGTGATTGCGGGAATGAGTGCCATCTCCACTCAGACATCCGCGGCGACCGGGACTGCATCGACCAAACTCCGCAAATCCTCTGAAAACATTCGCATCTCCTAACATTTGGAGTCTTTTGACTTTTCTAATTTTGAAAACATAAGCTAGTGGCGACCAGTTTTCCGTGGCCGGGATTGCATCGGTTCCGTTAGACATCCGGGGGGAAGTCCGCGGAATCAATCCTGCGAGGAAAACTGCAAATACAAGCGCGCATTGAGAAATCCGGGGGGAATTCCAATGCGCGCTTTTTACTTTCTGGAACGAATGCCTTGGTCCAAGGGGCCATCGGGGAACTCGCTTCCCGGCCTCGCGGGTGCCAACGGGCAGGACCACTCCCGCCATCAGATAGCCAAGAACTCCCTGATTCCCCATGCGAGATTGGAAAAATCGGAAGCGGAGGAATTGCGCCGATATGCCACGGCGCATGATGATTGATGGGTGACGGGAAGATTCCGGCGATGGGGATATCGCCGCTCCAGACCTGCTAACCAAACCTCCGGCAAGTCACGCCTTCGCAGACGATCACCTCGTTCCCTTCGCCCGGCGCGAATACGGCGCGTGGCAGATAGGTGGTCCGCAGTTTTTCACGGACTCCGGCATCCGCCGCATCCGGCACTTGGAATTTCATCACGCCGCGTTCGTGCAGATCGAGTGCGGCGAGCAGCAGCGGGCAGGCGAAGGACTGGGTTTCGAGCATGCGTGAACCGGCCTTGAGCAACAACCCCGCCCGGGCGCTGTGGTCCGCCTCATCCAACAAAACCGCCA
>RPOS01000089.1 GCA_003820635.1 Verrucomicrobiaceae bacterium
CCGTCGATCGCCTCGGAAGTTCCGAAGATCGAAATCCACCCGCTCGGCATCGGCGGCAAGGAAGATCCCTGCCGCATGGTCTTCGATTGCGGCGCTGGCAAAGCCGTCAACGGCTCGATCATCGATCTCGGCAGCCGCCATCGTTTCCTCGTCAACGAAGTGGAATGCGTCGCTCCGAAAAACAAACTGCCCAAGCTCCCGGTGGCCCGCGTGTTGTGGAAACCGCTGCCCGATCTGAAGACCGCCACCGCCGCATGGATCCACGCCGGTGGCGCGCACCACACCGTGCTTTCCTACGCTCTAACAAGCGAGCACCTCGAAGACCTCGCGGAAATGGCGAAGATCGAACTCAGCGTGATCGATAAGGAAACCAGGCTTCGTTCCTACAAAAACGAGCTGCGCTTGTCAGACCTCTACTTCCACCTCGCCCAAGGCATCCAGGGCTGACCATCTCCAAACCACCAACATCCAAACTCATGTCACACCTGTCCAACATCCCGAAAATCCGGTATGAAGGCCCGTCCTCGAAGAACCCGCTCGCCTTCAAACACTACAACCCGGATGAAGTCGTCGCGGGCAAGTCCATGCGCCAACACATGCGTTTTGCCGCCGCTTACTGGCACGTCATGCGCAACGGCCTGTCCGATCCTTTCGGCGGTCCCACCGCGCTCATGCCGTGGGACGACCAGTCCAACAGCATCGACAACGCCCTCAAGCGCGCCGATGTCTTCTTCGAGTTCCTCGACAAGATCGACATCGATTACTACTGCTTCCACGACCGCGACATCGCGCCGGAGCTCAACAACCTCGCCCAGTCCAATGCGGCGTTGGAAAAGGTCACCGACCACCTGCTCGGCCTGCAAAAGGCGCACAACAAGAAGCTGCTCTGGGGCACCGCCTGCCTGTTCTCGCATCCACGCTATTCGCAGGGCGCGGGCACCTCGCCGAGCGCTGATGTCTTCGCCTACGCTGCGGCCCAGGTGAAGGCGGCCATGGATGCCACCCACAAGCTCGGCGGCGAGGGTTACACCTTCTGGGGCGGCCGTGAAGGCTACGCCACGCTGCTTAACACCGACATGAAGCGCGAGCTCGACCACCTCGCCGCCATGCTCTGGCTGGCCGTGGATTACGCGAAAAAAATCGGCTTCACCGGCCAGTTCTACATCGAGCCGAAACCCCGCGAACCCTCCACCCACCAGTATGACTCGGACGCGGCGGCCTGCCTCAATTTCCTCCGCCAATACGGGCTGATGGATCACTTCAAGCTCAACCTGGAAACCAACCACGCGACTCTAGCAGGTCACACGATGCTGCACGAAATGACCGTCGCCATCGATGCCGGCGCGCTCGGCTCGGTGGATGCGAACCAGGGTGACGAGCTAATCGGCTGGGACACCGACCAGTTCCCGACAGATATCTATCTGACCACCTCGATCATGCTCAAGGTGCTCGAAACGGGCGGCTTAACCACCGGTGGGCTCAACTTCGACGCCAAGCGCCGCCGTGAGTCGCACGAGCCGGAGGATCTCTTCCACGCCCACATCGGCGGCATGGATGCCTTCGCCCGCGGACTCAAGGCCGCCGCCGCAATCCGTGCCGACGGCCGCCTCACCGAATTCGTCGCGAAACGCTACGCCAGTTGGAATGAAGGCATCGGCGCGAAGATCGAGGGCAGGGCCGTCTCGCTTGAGGAAATCAGCGCGCAGGTCATCGCCTCGCCGGAGCCCGTCATCGCCTCCGGCCGCCAGGAAATGCTCGAGAACCTCGTCAACGAGTTTATCTAACGAAAAAAACCGCATGTCATCCGCCTACCAAGCCATCCGCGGGGAATGCCTCGCCGCAAACCTTGCCTTGCCTAAAACCGGTTTGGTGGACCTCACCTTCGGGAACGTCTCCGTGGCGGATCCCGAGCGGCGGGTTTTCGCAATCAAGCCCAGCGGCGTGGATTACGACAAGCTCACGGTGGATGATATGGTGGTGCTCGATTATGACGGCAACGTGATCGAGGGCGCGCTCCGGCCGTCGTCGGACACGCCCACCCACCGCCATCTCTATCTGAACTTCCCCGGCATCCGCGCGGTGGTACACACCCACTCGCGCAATGCCGTGGCCTTCGCCCAGGCCGGCATGGACCTGCCGTGTCTCGGCACGACGCATTGCGACTACTTCCACGGCTCGGTGCCGGTGACGCGGGAAATGACTCCGGCGGAAGTCGGCGGTGACTACGAGTGGGAGACTGGCAAGGTGATCGTCGAGCGCTTCGCCGGCATCAACCCGCTCGATGTTCCGGCGGTGCTGGTTAGAAACCACGGACCTTTCGCCTGGGGGCCGTCCGCCGCCAAGGCTGTGGAAACCGCCCAAGCCTTGGAAATCGTCGCTGACATGGCCATCAAGACGCTTTCCCTTCATCCCGCCTCGGCTCCCGCGCCGGATCACCTGCTCAACAAGCATTTCTTCCGCAAGCACGGCTCCGGCGCGTATTACGGCCAGTCCGCCTGAAAAAACTCCCGCAAACCCACCCACAGCATTGCATATGCAAACTACCGACTGGATTGTCATCGCCCTCTGCTTTTTCCTGATCGGGGCAGGCGCCTTGTATTATGGCCGACAGCAAAAATGTCCCGGTTCAGCGTGAATGTCCGAAAGATGGCTTTGAGTTAGGTTACAGCCGGAGTGGTTAGGTATTGGTTGCGGTTGGTGTTCAGGGTGAGTTTCTGACGGGCGATCTTACGGCGTTCTATTTGTCACGGGCTTTGTGGATCGCATCCTGGCGGCCTTCGAGCCGGTCCTTGGGGGCGATGAAGCCGATGGCCGAGTGGAGCCGCGTGGTGTTGTAATACTCGATGAAGTTGCCGGTGATCCGCTTGCCGCCGCAGGCCACCATGGTTTGCAGCCATGCGGTCGAGTTTTCCGCCATCCCCTTAAACCCCATCACCGGCGAGGCGACCTCGCTTGCGGCTTACAACGGCAAGGTGGTGTTGGTGGTCAACACCGCTTCCAAATGCGGGCTCACCAAGCAATATCAGGCCCTTGAAGCTTGCAGAAAAAATGCGGAGATGCGAATCAGATTTTTCCGAAGGAAAGTCTGATTCTTGTGGGCAGGGATATCATTCAGACATCCCGGAATTGCATGGTACGTGATCGCGTAAGTAAAAATGACTTTGCTGAATTTTCAATGAAGGGTAACTTTCTATACGGAAATCACTACGACAGGTTTCGCCATCGCATCCGCAAAATACTCGCCATGAATCAAAAATCCACCATCTGGGTCGCGCTGTTGGCCATTGCACTGGGTTCTGCGGCCCGGGCTGCGGCCGTGATCGGTACGATCAGCTTCTCATCCGGCGCCGGCGGTGGAGTCATACTTCAGAATGCCGGTGGCATGGCCACGACCGATATTGCTCAAGCGGTCGCCATTCAATCATGGCTGTTTCCGCAAGTGGACTTGCGGGACGGGTCGTTCATCAGCGTCACCAACGGCGATCCGGTCTCCATGCCGTCCACTTGGATTTTCAATCCCTCAACTCCCTTGAGCCCGCTTTGGACGATCCCCGGTACGGACAATTTCGCGTTCCACCTTGCCTCCGCCACCATTGAGTTTCAACAAGCCGGTTTTCTGCTGATTAAGGGCATCGGGACGCTCAGCGGCACCGGTTTCGATGCCACCCCGGCAGAATGGGAATTCACGACCCAAGGCGTGGCCGCGAATGGCAGGTTCAGCTGGTCCTCAACGACTACGGCGATTCCCGAGTTCGGAGCGACGGCGCTGTTCAGCACGACCCTGCTGGGTGCATGCCTTCTCCGACGCCGGAATCCGGCTCTTCCATCCCCCCATAACCACAATCATGAAAACGACATCTCCCCCCGTGATGTGCCTGATTGCCTTGATCGCCCTGACATCGGCGATCCAAGCGGCGTTCATTTCAGGCTCGATTAATTTTTCCTCCTCTCCGGACGGAGGGATCATCCTCCAGGACTCGGGTGAAAACGCCACCACGAGCCTTGCCGCTGCGGCAGGGATCAAATCGTGGACGATGGCGGAAGTGGAAACAGGTTCCGGCTCATTCGGCAGCGTGGCCGATGGCTCTGTGGTGCGTTTCCTGCAACCCTGGATCTTCGATTCCTCAACGACCATGACGCCGCTGTGGACGATTGCCGGTCCTGAGGCCTTCTCATTCGACATGACTTCGTCCTCCACGGTTTACCGGAGCAAACACTTTCTGGCGATCCGCGGAACCGGCTTTCTCACGGGCAATGGCTTCAACGACACGCCGGCGACGTGGTGGTTCACGACTCAGGGGGTGGCTGCGGAAGGTAAATTCACCTGGTCCTCCAGCATAGTTGCGCATGCGGTGCCGGATGGTGGCACCACCATCATCCTTCTCGGTGGGTCGTTGCTTGGGCTTTCCGGCCTGCGGCGCCATTTCAAGGGATGCCGGCTACGCCCAACGTGAAGGAAGGATCGGATCATCCATCCATCCGGAAATTGCATTGAGTCCGCGCCCGGATTCCGCGAGAACCGCCGCGGATGAAAATTCTGGTTGTTGGCAAAGGCGGGCGCGAACACGCGCTGGTGAGGGCATTGGCGGAATCGCCGGGCAAACCCGAGTTGTTCTGCTTTCCGGGCAGTGATGCGATTTTCGAGCTCGCAAAACCGGTGGCGGCCGATGGTTTGGAGTCGCTCATCGAGTGGATGAAGACCCACGCGATCGACCTCTGCGTGGCGGGTGAGGAGAGCTACCTGGTGAAAGGGGAGGGGCTCGCCAATCTCTGCGTGAAGCACGGCATCCCGTGCTGGGGGCCGCCGAAGGAGTCCGCGCAACTGGAGGCCAGCAAGGAGTTCGCGAAACAATTTCTCGTTAGAAACGGCATCCCCACCGCGCGCGCCACGGCCACCGAATCGCTGGACGAGGCGCTCGCCGCCATCGGTGGAAAATATCCCACGGTGCTCAAGTTCGACGGTCTCGCTGCCGGCAAGGGCGTGGCGGTTTGCCCGGATGAAACTTCCGCGCTGGCCTTTCTTGACGAGGTTTTCACCCAACGGCGATTTGGCCCGGGGCGCGTGCTGGCGGAGGATTGTCTAACAGGACCGGAGGTTTCGATTTTCGCCGCCATCGTGGACGACCGCTACCTCATCTTCACCCCGGCGCGCGACTACAAGCGCGCTCTCGACGGCGACCTCGGTCCGAACACCGGCGGCATGGGCGCGGTGGCCAGCCGCCAACTCGTTTCCAGCGAAATGCTCGAACGCATCGAGGAGGAAATCGTCGTGCCCACCGTGTCCGGGCTCAACCGCGAAGGCCTGCCCTATCGCGGTTTTCTCTACTTCGGGCTGATGCTCACGCCGGATGGCCCGCAGGTGATCGAATACAACTGCCGCTTCGGCGATCCCGAGTGCCAGGCCGTCATGCCGCTGGTAAACGGTGATCTCGCGGGCTTCTGCCTCGCCGGGGCACAGGGAGAACTGCGCAGTGATTTGATCTCCTTCGACGATGGCTGGAGCGTCTGCGTGATCCTCGCCTCCGCGGGTTATCCGGAAAGCTCGCGCTCGGGCGATGCGATCAGCGGCTTGGAAAACACCGGTGGCTTCCGCGTCTATCATGCCGGCACTCTCAAAAACACCGATGGCCTCTGGGAAACCAACGGTGGCCGCGTGCTCGCCGTGGTTTCCGGTGGAGCCACCCGACAAGAGGCGGTCACCAAGGCGCACGCCGCTGCGGATTTGATTGGTTTCCCCGGCTTGCAACGCAGGCGCGACATCGGCATCCTCAATTTCGACTGAAACCACTCATGCAAGACCGCACCCTCAACGCTGAAGAAATCGCCGCCGGAGTGGAACGCCTCGCCGCCGCCATCCGCGCCAAGACCGATGGCAAGCCGCTTGCGCTCGTAGGCATCCGCAGCCGTGGCGACGAGGTGGCGGAGCGTGTGCTCAACCATCTTTCCACCGAGGACCGCGAGCTGTCCTTCGGTGTGCTCGACATCTCGCTCTATCGCGACGATTTCGAGCACCTCCATGAAAATCCGGCGCTCAAGGAAAGCGACATCCCCTTCGAGGTGGAGGGCGCGCACATCATCCTGGTGGACGACGTCCTTTTCACCGGCCGCACCATCCGCGCGGCGCTCGACGCCCTTTCCGACTACGGTCGCCCCGGCAAGATCGAGCTCGCCGTGCTGATCGACCGCGGCCACCGCGAAATGCCGATCCAGCCGGATTATGTCGGCATCACTCTGGACACCCGCCGTCTCGATCATGTATTGGTCTCGCTTGAAGGGACGGACGGCACGGACGAGGTCCGGATCGTCGAGCAAGAAAACCCATGAGTCCGCTGCCACAGCGCAAGAAATCGCCCGAGGAGATCGCCAGGCTCCGCGAAACCCTCGGCATTCCCGGCAGCGCTCCGCAGGTGATGGAAATCGATGAGCAGGGCGTGCCGCCGGTGGATACCATTGTCCCCGCCAACCACGAGGCCACCGTGGTGCATACGGCCGAAGCCGCCGCACTGCCCAAGCCCGCTGCGCAACCGGTGCATTCTCTGAAGCGCTCGGAGCGGGGCAACGTGCCGGAAACCATGGATCCCGCTCCCGTTTTGCCGCCAGCGCGCGAGGCAAAGCCCGTCCGCTCCCTGCGCAAGTCCGAGCAACTTCCCGCCGCATCGCATCCCGAGTCGCCACCGGACTCCAACCTGCCGCACCTGCGGCATAGCGACCGGGAAATCGCGGAAATCCGCCGCCGCGAGGCGCTCGCGCTGATGAACGCGAGACCGAATCCGAAACTTTTCCCCGCACATCCCGCATTGATCATCCCCGGCTACCTCTCCGCCATCGCCGGGGCGGTCGGCTTCTATTTCTATCAGTTTCCCATCGCCGCCACCTTGGCCTTCGCGACCGTCTCTCTGGTGGTTGCCACCATCATCGGCATCCGCAAACCAATCTCCCGCCACCATGCGGCCTTCATCGCCGTGATGGCCCTGTTTGTCCTCGTTTTCGGCGCACTCCACTACTTCCCACACCTCCGGCATGCCACGTAAAGACCTGCTCGACATCGCATCCCTCGACCGCGCGGAAATCGACCATCTGCTCGATCAATCCGTGCCCTTCAAGGAGCTCTTCACCCGCTCGGTGAAAAAAGTCCCCGCACTCAAGGGCAAGTCCGTGCTGATGCTTTTTTACGAACCGTCCACCCGCACCCACTCGTCCTTCGAGGTCGCCGCCAAGCGCCTCTCGGCGGATGTCACCAACTTCGACGTCGCCCAGTCCTCCATCACCAAGGGCGAGTCTGTCAGGGAAACCATCGAGACCCTGCAGGCGATGCGCACCGACTACGTGATCGTCCGCCACAAGGCCTCCGGCCTGCCCGGCACGATCGCCCGGCTCACCCGCGCCTCGGTCATCAACGCCGGCGATGGAGCCCACGCCCATCCCACCCAGGCATTGCTCGATGCCTTCACCATCAAGGAGAAATTTCCCGATCCCGCCGGAAAAAAAGTCCTCATCACCGGTGATATCCTGCACTCCCGCGTCGCCCGCTCCACCAGCACGATCCTCAAGAAAATCGGCTTGGAAGTCGCCTACCTCGGCCCCGGATCGCTGGTGCCGAAAACCGGGCCTGAAAACATCCGCCGCTTCACCGATTACAACGAGGCCATGGCCTGGGCACCGGACATCGTCTATCTGCTGCGCGTCCAGATGGAGCGTCAGGACGTGCAGTTTTTCCCCAGCATCCGCGAATATCACAAGCTCTACGGCGTCACTGAAGTCCGCCTCGAGGAAATCCGCAAACGCGGCCTCTACATCATGCATCCCGGTCCCGTGAACCGCGGCGTCGAACTCTGCGACGCCGTGATGGACTACGAACGATCACTCATCAACGACCAGGTCGAAAACGGCATCGCCGTCCGCATGGCCGTGCTCTACTGGCTCAAGCCGGGTGCTTCAATCTAAGGTGCTTGAATTCAATCATTGATATTTTGGCCGTTAAGGATTAAATTGGCTCAGATGGACAAAATATCGGCCTTTAATCAGCGAAATCCTGTGGTCATGGCGCGCCAGATCGGCCACCGATTGCGGGCTTTTCGTCTCGCCAAGGGCTGGACGCAGGAGGAACTGGCCGAGCGCTCCGGTTTGGCGGTTTCCACGCTGAAACTCATCGAGGCGAAAGGGCAGGGGTCCTTTCAAAGGCTGATCCGCATCGCCATCGCTCTCGGCGTGGATGGAGAGTTGCGCGACCTCTTCGGAGCGTCCTCCTCCGCGGATTCCATCGAGGCGGTGAAGCGCGCCGAACGCCAGCGCGCACCCCGCCGCCAACGGAAAGGAGCCGCTGATGGAAATTGAAGTCCACTGGGCCGGGCCCAACGGGCAACGCGTCGGCCGTCTCTATCAGAATGACCGGGGGGCGGTCTTTTTTGAATATGATGCCGCATGGCGCGCGGGCGACCGCGAGCTGTCGCCGATCTATCTGCCGAATTCGACACAAGGTGCGGTCTGCACGCCCACGCCCGGCTTCGGGGAACTCCACGGTTTGTTCCAAGATGCGCTTCCGGACTGGTGGGGCGAGCGTCTCATGCAGCGCCATTTTGAATCCCATGGCATCCCATGGAACCGGGTCACGGCCTTGCGCAAACTCGCCTGCCAGGGTACCCGGAAAATGGGCGCGCTGGCATTCCTGCCGGCCATGGACGACGAGGATTTCAACGACGGCATGGTGGCGGAACTCGGCGCATTGGTCGATGCGGCGCGCGAAACCTTGCGCGGCGGCACGGGTGAAGTGCTGGCGGCCTTGATCGGCAGCGGCATGTCGCCGGGCGGGGCGCAACCCAAGGCGCTGCTTGCGGTTTCCGATGATTTTTCCGAAATCCGGCTCGACGACCCTCCGCGTGCTGGATTCGGCGCATGGTTGTGCAAGTTCGACATCGAGCCTGTTTTGCAGGAAGGCCGCATCGAGGCCGCCTATGCCGCGATGGCCCGCGCCGCGGGAATCGCCGTGTCCGAGACTCGCCTGCTCGAAGCCGCCGGTGCCTGCCATTTTCTCAGCCGGCGTTTCGACCGGGCGGGAAATGGTGAACGCCTGCACCTGCATTCCTATTCGGGTCTGACCCACACGCCGCTGCGCGATGGTCTTGAATATGCCGATCTGATGGAACTCGCCCGCACCCTGACCCGCGACCATCGCAGCGTGGAAGAAATTTTCCGCCGGGCGGTCTTCAATATCGTCGCCGCCAACGATGACGATCACGGCAAAAACCACGCGTTTCTGATGGATGCCTCCGGCGTTTGGACGCTCGCTCCGGCCTTTGATCTCACGCTCGCCACTTATCCGCTCTCCTCCGGCTTCCGCGCGGCCCGCGTGAACGGCAAGGCTTCGGAAATTCACGCCAAGGATCTCATCCGACTTGGACAGGAACATGACGTGAGAAATCCGGCGGAGATCATCGCTCAAGTCGTGGACAGTGTTGCCAACTGGAACCGGCACGCCCTCGAATACGGCATTTCCTCAGGCAACGCCGCCATCGTGGAACGGCAACACCGCTTGCCGCGTCCCTAGTGGTGGTCACCGCTCCGGCCTTACCATCTCCTTGTAATTCCGCTGCCGCCCGCCAAGATCTCCCGCGTTCTTTGGCGGTCTAATCTTTTTTAACCATGAATCTCCTCATCACCAACGCCCGCATCGCTTCCGAAAATTCGTCGGCTCTCAATGAGGCGGATGTCTTGTTAGCCGATGGCAAAATCCAACAGATCGGCAAAGGCCTGGCCGCGCCTGATGGTGCCCGCGTGATCGATGCGGCCGGCCGGATCCTGATGCCCGGCATGTTCGATGCCCACGTGCATTTCCGCGAACCGGGATTCGAGGCCAAGGAAACCATCGCCACCGGCGCGGAAGCGGCCATCAACGGCGGCATCACCGGCGTGGTGATGATGCCCAACACCAGCCCGGCCATCGACTCCGGAACCGTCGTCGCGCAGGTGCTTGACATCGCCAAACGCACCGCCCGCATCCCGGTTTACACTTCCGGCTGCGTCACCAAGGGTCGCCACGGCAAGGAGCTCGCCGGCATCGACGGCATGAGGGCGCAGGGTGTGAGAATGCTCACCGACGATGGCGACACCACTGCTGATCCGGCGGTGCTTTACCGTGCGATGCAATACGCCACCGAGTTTGGCATGTTCTTCGCCAGTCACTGCGAGGTGCCCGAGCTGGCCGGTCCGCGTGCGCTCAACTGCGGTGCGATGAGTTACCGCCTCGGCATCAAGGGCAGCCCCGCCTGCGCCGAGGAAATCATCATCGACCGCGATATCCGCCTGGCCCATGCCACCGGCGCGCACATTCACATCCAGCATGTTTCGAGCAAGCTCGGCATGGAAACCATCCGCTGGTGGAAACAACGCGGCGACGTCAAGGTCACCGCCGAAGTCGCGCCGCACCACCTGCTTTTCACCGACGAGGACATTGGCGACTTCGACACCCACTACAAGATGAACCCGCCGCTGCGCACCAGGGCGGACAACGAGGCGCTGTCAGAAGGCCTGCTCGACGGCACCTTCGACCTCATTGCCACCGACCACGCACCGCACACGCCGTTTGAGAAATCGCAGGATTTCGTCAGCGCACCTAACGGAATCACGGGCCTCGACACCGCGCTGGTCTCGCTGCACCACCACTTCATCGCCACCGGGAAATTCGGCTGGGATCTGTTAGTGAAACGTTTCTCCGCCGAACCACGCCGCCTGATGGGGCTGCCCGCGGTTTCCATCTCCGAAGGCCAGCCGGTGGATCTGATCCTGTTTGATCCCGACAAGGAAACCACCTTTACCAAGGACTTCATGAAATCGAAGTCCCAGAACACGCCGTTCCTCGGCAAGACGCTCAAGGGCAGCGTGGAACTGGTGGTTCTCGGTGGTGACGTCTTGCTGGAGCGGCCGTAGTTCCGCTCAGGAAGCCTTTACTTCGTCCCAGGTTTTCGACCATAGCGCGAGGGCGTCGCCAAGGTCGTCGATGGGTTCGCACTTGGCGAAAACCTCGTCCGTCGGGAAGAGCACCTCATTGCCGCGGAAGTCCTCGCTGAGTAGTGGATAGGCACCTTGGTTGGGCGCGCGGTAGGCGATGAACTCCATGTTTTGCGCGGCGACATCCGGCGTGGTGAGGAAGTCGATGAAGCGGTGGGCCAGCTCCGCTTGCGCGGCGTCGCCGGGAATGCAGAGATCATCGCAGGAGAATGCGGTGCCTTCTTCGGCGATCTTGATGACGATGTCTTCGTTTTCCTCCGCCACTTGGAAGAGGTCGCCGGCGTAGCCCTGCACGAGGTGGAACTCGCCGGAGGCGATGCCGCTCTTGTATTGCTCGTTGTCAAACTTCGCGATGTTCTTCTTCCAGCGCACGGCCACGTCGCGGGCCTGGGCGAGTTGTGCGGGATCCTTCGAGTTGAGTGTGAATCCGAGCGAGCGCAGGGCTGCGCCGAGCACCTCGCGCATGTCATCGAGAAGGGTGATGCGGCCTTTCAGATCCGTGCGATCAAACATGCGGTAGGAAGCCACCGGATCGGAGACCTTGCTGCCAAGCCAGGCAAGGCAGGTGGGTGCCATCATGTAGGGCACGGAGTGCGCCATGGCGGGATCCAGCGCGCGTTTCAGATAGGCGGCATCCACGTGTTTGAGGTTCGGCAGCTTCGCGTGATCCAGCGGTTGGAGTCGGTTTTCCCGGATGAGGGTCTTGACCATGTAGGAGGATGGCACCAGCACGTCATAGCCGGTGGCGCCGGCGGCGAGCTTGGCATACATCGCCTCATTGGAATCGAAGGTGTCAATCTGGAGCTTGCACGAGTTTTCTTTCTCGAAACGCTCGGCGAGTTCCGGATCGAGGTAATCCGCCCACGAATAAACGCGGAGGGTGGTTTGCTTGCTTCCGGTGCATCCCGGGAGGGCGGTGGCTGCCAAAGCGGCCGACGTGGTGGTGAGGAAATTGCGGCGTTTCATGGTGGATTCGTCAGAGAAAAATCAGGAAATCCGCGGCTTGCCCATGCAAATCTAACCTGGATTGCGCAGCTTCCGGTAGGCGCGCTGCGGCATGCCCATCGCCCGTAGGAACTGGCGGTTTGAGGCGGTCCCTTGGGCGGAGTCAGGGGCGGGCGGATTTTAGCTATGGTGCTTGAGGGACGGGGAGGCGGTGTTTGTGGTGTTTGGTTTGGTGTGGTTCCGCCCTTGGAGGAAAGTTGTCCACAAGGTTCCCGGGCGAGAATGGGCCCGCCGGAAGCTCGTTGGAGCCGCGGGTTCTTGTGGGCGCATTCCGGAGCTGGTTTTCATCTTTGTCGGGCCGCTTGGGCAAGACCGGAGTTGGGCCGGTAGAGTTGCCAGGGGATGGCATGGTCGAGTGCCTGGTGGATGCGCTCATGGTTGTAGTCGCCCATTCGCGCGAGGTCGCGCTCGGCTTTTACCTCGTCGTGGCGCTGCTTGGCGCCGGACTCGAACAGGGCGGGAAGCTTGCCCTGAAGCTCCTTTTTCCAGGTGCTGGCCCGCACGGGCAGCACGCCCTCTTCCTGGGCGATCTGATTGATGGCCTTGACGCCCTTGAGGGCTTCCAGGGCCACGCGGGCCTTGAAATCGGCACTGTGTGTTCTTCTCTTTCGTTTCATTGGTTCGGTGGTGGTTTTACCACCCCCTGCAACCCTCAGCTCATAGCTTGCACACTGGCTCCGTTTTGCGGGACCGCTTCAGGCAAGCAGCAGTCGGACCGCGTCAAAATAACTGATTTTATTGATGTTTTGTGGAGCGGTGATCTTGATTGCGCTTGAAACCAAGGAGTTTATTTCGAATCTTGATTTCAGCAACCCCATGGCAGTTTCCCAGAATCAAATCGCCAAGCTCACGGGGTTTTCCCGTTCGACGGTCTCCCGTGCCTTGGCAAACCACCCGCTGATCTCCGCGCAGACGAAAAAGGAG
>RPOS01000090.1 GCA_003820635.1 Verrucomicrobiaceae bacterium
AACGAGTATCTGTGGCGCGGCCAATCACTCGGCCTCGACCTCGTCGAAGCCGGATTCGACATCGCCTCGGAGTGGAACAACATCGGTCTCAGCGCCGGCGTCTGGTATGCCAACTACGATACCAAAGTTACCGAATTGCGCGGCGGCGACATCGTCAATGACGCTGTCAATGAAATCGACCTCTATGCCGAAGCCTCCTATGACCTCGGCTTCGCAAAAGCTTCGGTCGGTTACATTTACTACTACAACGACCAAGACGATGGCAACGAACTCTTCTTCGGCCCGCTTGACGACGCTCAGGAAGTGTATTTCGCTCTTTCCCGCGACTTCGGCTTTGCTGAAGCCTCGCTGACCTACTTCTGGGACATCGCCGGTGCCGATAACAACGGCTACAGCGAACTCGCCCTCGGCCGTAGCTTCGAACTGACCTCCTGCCTTGCCCTCAATGTTGGCAGCAACGTGGGCTTCCAGGTCGAAGAAGGCCAGTGCACTGCTTGGACCACCAAGGTTGGTCTCGACTGGGCCTTTGCTGAAAAGGCCAAGCTGTCGCCGTTCGTGGCTCTGTCCATCGCCCTTAGCGATGATTGGGATTCCACCTACACTTACGGTTCCGACAACGAGTTCGTCGCCGGCTCCATGCTCAGCGTGAGCTTCTAATTCATCGAAGTCTCTGACTTCAGAACAATCCAAGAGCGGTCGCGCAAGCGGCCGCTCTTTTTTTATGTAGCGGCGGTCACCGGTCGCCGAATCTTCCGCTTGGAAAATCCGAAACCGCCCAACACACTCAGGCCATGTTCCTCGGCCTTGATTCATCCACTCAATCGCTAACGGCTGTCATCATCGATTCCGCCACGGGTGAAATCGCCTGCCAGCACTCCGTCAATTTTGGTGCTGATCTCCCGCAATACGGCTGCCCGAACGGCTTCATTCCCGGCGGAGTGAATGGTGAGGTCCACGCCGATCCACGGATGTGGCTGGATGCGCTGGACCTGCTTTTCAGCCGCCTGAAAGCCGCCACCGATCTCTCCAAGGTGGAAATGATCGCCGGTTCCGGCCAACAGCACGGCTCCGTCTATCTGGATGCGACCTTTGACAACCGCCTGGCTTCGCTCGATCCCACCAGCGGACTGAGCGCGCGGATTTCCCCCGCCTTCACGCGGGCGTCCTCGCCGATCTGGATGGACACGTCCACCGGTGCGGAATGCACGGAAATCACTGCGGCGCTTGGAAACCCGGCCGAAGTGTGCCGCCGCAGCGGCTCCATCACCATAGAGCGTTTCACCGGGCCGCAGATTCGGCGTTTTTACAAAACCGATCCGGACGCCTATGCCAAGACCGCGCGCGTTCATCTGGTGAGTTCGTTCATCGCCTCGGTAATTGCCGGGAAATCCGTCAACATCGACTACGGTGATGGAGCCGGCATGAACCTGCTCAATCTCTCCACGCTGGCATGGGATTCAGAATTGGTTCAAGCCACCGCGCCCGGTTTGTTGGAAAAACTGCCCGCACCCGCTGCGGCCACCACGGTTCAAGGAACGGTCTCGAGCTATCTTGTCGAAAAATACGGGCTTTCGCCCAATTGCCGCTGCGCGTTGTTCACCGGAGACAACCCCGCTTCGCTGGTGGGCATGGGAGCCACCACGCCGGGCAACATCGTGATTTCCCTCGGCACCAGCGACACGTTTTTCGCTGCGATGCCTGGTCCGAAAACCGATCCCAACGGCTTCGGCCACGTCTTCGGAAACCCGGCCGGAGGGTTCATGTCGCTCATTTGTTTCCGCAACGGTTCGCTCGCCCGCGAGGCGCTGCGCGACCGGCTGGGGCTCGATTGGTCCGCCTTTGACCGCGCCGCACTCGCGCAAACCCGCGCCGCGGCCGGTGAAAACCTGATGCTGCCATTCTTCGGGCCGGAAATCACGCCACGCCACGACTTCAGCGGGCCGGTGCTGAAAGGATCGCCCGATTTCGAATCCGGCGCGGTGCCGGGCTTGCAAATCAGGGCGCTGCTGGAAGGCCAGTTCCTCAACATGCGTCTTCACTCGCAATGGATGGAGGTGAAGGCGGAGCGCATCCGCCTGACCGGCGGCGCTTCCAAAAACGACGGCATCGCGCAACTGGTGGCGGATGTTTTCCAAGCTCCGGTCGAGCGTCTCGATGTCTCGAATTCGGCAGCCCTGGGAGCCGCGCTGATCGCCGCCGCGACCGCCGGGCATGATTTGGAAAATCTCCAGCAGACCTTCTGCCGTTGTTCCGAAGGCTCGACACTCGCTCCGGATCCGGCGCTGGCCACGGTCTATCAGGACACGCAGGAGCGCTTTGCGGCGCTGCTGCGCGCTCAGTGATCCAGTTTGAGTTTCCTCAGCTTGGGCTCGATCACGAAGCGGCAATACGGATTCCTGGACTTGTTCTGGAAATAATAGTTCTGGTGATCCTCCGGTGCCGGATAGAACTCGCTGGCAGCGGTGATTTCCGTGACGATCGGGTCCTTGAACTTTGAAGCGGCCGCCGCCTTCGAGGCCTCCGCGGTTTTCTTCTGCGCTTCGGAGTGATGAAAAATGACCGAGCGGTATTGGGTGCCCACGTCATTGCCCTGGCGGTTGAGCGTGGTGGGATCGTGCAGATCCCAGAACCATGCGAGGATTTTCTCAAATGATATCTTTTTCGGATCGAACACCACCTGCACGACTTCCGCGTGACCGGTATCGCCTTCGCAAACCTGCTCGTAGGTTGGATTTTTCACCATGCCTCCCATGAAACCCGAAGTGGCGGAATAAACACCGTCGAGTTGGCGGAAGGCGGCCTCGATGCACCAATAACAACCGGCTCCAAGAGTGGCGGCTTCCGCTCCGGCGGGGATTTCAGTCATGGCGGCGGGTTTCTGGTTCATGGCGGGTTTCGATGGTTCGCAGGAAGCAAGCACCGGCAGGATGGCGAGTGCGGTGAGAAGGAGACGTTTCATGATTTTGACGGGTGCATCTATCAGTTCACCACTCGATGCCCACGCCTTCCTCCGGGATCAGCACCTGATCGCTGATGCCGAGGCGGTCGGCTTCCACCAGCAGGCGCTCGACAGGCTCGTCGTGCGGTTCATTGCCTAACGGGAAAGTGCCATAGTGCATCGGAATGAGGAGTTTCGCGCCGAGATCCGCAAAGGCGCGCACGGCTTCCTCGGGGTTCATGTGGACGTCGCGGCCGCTCGGCGACTCGTAGGCACCTATCGGCATCAGGGCGATGTCGATGGCATGTTTCCTGCCGATTTCCCTGAAGCCATCAAAGTAGGCGCTGTCACCGCAGTGAAAGACGCTCTTGCCCCCGGCGCGGACGATGTAGCCGCCGTAATCGCGGTGGGTGTCGTGGATGAAACGGGCGCCCCAGTGATGGGAGGGCGTGTGGGTGATTTCCAACAAATCAAACTTCAACTCATCCCACACGCCCACTTCATGGGTCGCGGGGAAACCGAGTTTTCTGACCAGCGAGCCACTGCCTTTCGGCACGACGATGCCTTCGCGGGCCTGGAGGATTTTCAAGCTCGGCTTGTGCAGGTGGTCGAAATGCGCGTGGGTCACCAACACCAGGTCCACCTCGGGCAGCCCGTGCAGATCGAGCCCGGGGTGGCGACTGCGTTTCACCGGGCCGTGCCACTTCGCCCAGTTCGGATCGACGATCACCGAGTGTCCGGCGAACTGGAGGAAAAACGAAGCGTGGCCGATCCAGGTGATGCGCACCTTGTCGCCCTCCGGTGGAGCGAGCACCGGTTCGAGCACGTTTCCCGCACGCCGCTGGAAAATTCCGGGAACCACGCGGTGGCGGAGGAACCGCAGATTGCGCACCGGCCAGCCTTTCTGCGGCATCAATCCGGAGTAGCGCCCGGCATGAAGGGCGGGAGTCTCAGGGTGTTCGGGCTGCAGGTCTTTCGCCATGATCGGAAACGCATCCATGCCTTGCACCGGAAACCCGCCCGCGCAAGCGAATCCCTCACTCAATCCGCCAAGCCGCGGGCATAGGCATCGTCTCCGGTGAAAACAATGACCATCGGGCGGCAACAAACCTCACAATCGTAGTCCACCTCGGTCGGCGTTTCCTCGGGATGGGGCATGGCCACCTCAAACACCTCAAAACAAGTCGGGCATGTCACTTCGGCGAATTCCATGATGTCACTCGATTATGGGAAAATCCGTGATTTGCTCCAGCTTCACGCCATAGAGCGCGGCGATCTCCGGTGCGTCGGATTCATGATAAATCTCGCGGAAATAGATCTCCTTGATGCCGTAGGCGCAGAGCGTCTGCATGCAGGCGGTGCAGGGCATGGTGGTGGTGGCCACGATCCGTGCCTCGCCGCGGCGGAACAAGCTGCAAAGGTTCACCTCGGCATGGAGCATGAATTTCTGCCGCGCCGTGCGGTCGTCCCAGAAACCCGGCGGCGGGTCAAACCCCGGAGCCAGACCGTTGTAGGCGGTGCCGATCACCCGGTTGTCGTGATCGAGAGCGGCGGCACCGACTTTGCGATACGGGTCTTCCGAGCGCAGGCTCGCCACATGGGCCAGTGCCATCGCGTATTTGGGGATCGACAATCGTTCCGTAGACATGCGCTCAGAATGGATGGGGAAAGCGGATTTCAAATCCTAAAATCAAGCGCCTGCATAGTGTCGCACAACCCGCGGGGTGATGCCGGTGAAAATTTCCCAAACGATCGTGCCCGCCTTCTCCGCAATCTCCGCCACCGGGATGTTCGGTCCGAACATCTCCACCTCGTCGCCTTCGCTCACATCGAAAATCCCTGTCACGTCCACCATGATCTGGTCCATCGTCACCCGCCCGAGGATCGGACAGCGGCGGCCTTGGATGAAAACCTCCGCACCCATACCGGAAACATGGCGCGGGTAGCCATCGCCATAGCCGATTCCCACAGTGGCCACCCGCGTGGGCCGCGTGGTCACGAACTGCCGCCCGTAGGAAACGCCGTGCCCGGCGGGCAGCATGCGCACCAGCGTCACCCGCGACTTGAGCGTCATCACCGTGGCCAGCATTTCCTGAAAGCCCGGCAGCGGGGAAACGCCGTAAAGCATCAGTCCCGGCCTGGCGAGATTGCACGCGCCGCGCTCATAATCTAACAGACCCGCGCTGTTGAGCAGGTGCCGCCATTTGAAACGCGCCGCACCGCCGAGTTTTTCGAGAATCTCATGAAACCTCGCGATCTGTCCGCGGGTGAACTCCGGATCCTCATCCGCCGATGGCAGATGAGAACCGATGCCCTCAATCTCAAGATTCGCCAGACTTTCCAGCACGCTCATCGCTTCCGGCAAGGCCTCCAAAACAAACCCTCCACGGCCCATGCCGGTGTCCACCGCCAGATGTACTTTCAGCCGTTTCCCGGCCGCGGCAGCCAGATCGTTGAAATGCCGCGCCTCATCCATGGAGGAAAGGCAGGCCGTCCATTCACGGGCCACGATTTCCTCCCGCTCGCCAGCCCATGTCGGGCCTAACAGATAAATCGGATTCTCCACCCCCGCCTTGCGGATGCGGCGGGCCTCGCCGACGTTGGCCACACCGAAAAACGCTATGTTTTGCCCGGCCAGCGCGCGCGTCACCTCCTCGAGTCCATGGCCATAAGCTCCGGCCTTCACCACCACCATCAACTCGCTGCCGCTGGTCTGCCTTGCCACTTCGAGATTTCTCCTCATGGCCGCCAAATCAATCTCCGCCCACGCCCGCGGTGGCGACTCGGGAAATACAGTGTTCACGCCAGGACGCTGCATGATGCCCCGCGCACTGGCAAGAGCGCGAAAAATCAGACTGCTGAAAATCAGCCGCATTTCCCCGCTATTGCCGCTAGCAGGACGAATACTGCCTCACGCAGTGCCAGCCTCCTACCATGATAGCGTGAACTCGGGATACCCGTCCCGACGATTCATCGTCTAGATCTTGATTCTCGCGGGGCCGTTGCCGATTTCCACGACACAGCTGCGACGTTTGCGTTTCCGGGTCATCGACCCCGGTTTTCGAGTCAACTTGTCAGAAAAACCTGTCACGGTCTGCCTTGATGGTTGGCAAGTTGTTGATTTAGAGTGTATTACTTCGCTTGAGCAACACGAGCCGCGGAACGGGAGGGATTCGAACCCTCGGTAGAGTTACCCCTACGTTCCCTTAGCAAGGGAGTGCTTTCGACCACTCAGCCACCGTTCCTGATCAGCGGGTCGGCAGGTTTCAATCACAGGGAGGGAGGGTCGTCAACCCCGGCGGCGGAATTCTTGGGGAATTCCTCTGGTCCTACCACCACAGGTCCCTCGCAGACGGGCCCTTCACAGACCGGCGGGGCGACGACCGGCGTTTCTATGGCTGGAGCTTCGGCAGTTGGTGTTTCGACCACTGGAAATTCGCCGGTGGGAGTTTCGGCAGCGGAGGATTCTGCGGAAGCGGTTTGTGCTTCCGGTTCGATTTGACCGAAAACCGCTGGGGCAGCAGGGTTTGTCTCACCTTCGGTTTTTGGTTTCCTGGACTTTTTCTTTTTCTTTTTGCCGGGTTTGGCTTCGGCACTTGGATCGGCGGCGGGATGCTCGCGGACTTCCTGCACGACGAGAGTGTCATCGGTAAAAAGCAGGATGTGCCCCTGATGGAGGAGCCAGAAGAGATCGGCGGCGAACTCGGCTGGCGGGGCGCTGCTGCCTTCGGGAAGGACGGCTTTCCAGAGGCCTTCGAGCTTGGCGGGGGGATTGGCGCGGATCCACTCGACCATGATGGAGGGGCGCTCGGCGAGTGTCTGGCCGGGCGGCAGCGGGTGCGGGCGGGCGGGACCGGTGAAGAGTTTGCCCTGACGTTTGAAGACCGGCAGGTGCTCGGATTCCACGGCCTTGCATACGGTGGGAATGAGGATGGCCGGGTGATTGCGGGCATGGTTGCCGGCAAGCTTGAGCGAGGTCATCAGCGGGGCTGATAGATTTTCAGGCGGAATGGAGGCCTGCACCTCGGCGCGGCGGGTTTCCTCGAAGGCTTGGTCAAAACAGCGCGCGGCAAGGGCGCGCTCGGCCTCCGCGCGGTCGTCGATCCACGCGTTGTCGCCGTCGCCCTTGATGCGCCAGCGGGTTTTTTTCTTCATGGTTTCCAGCCACGCGTTGACGGCTTCCTCGCCGCGTTCGGTGCGGACCTTGGAAGAGTAGGCCTCGAAGGGCATGTTCGGGAAACACTCGCGGTGGATGCTGCGCAGGTTGGCCTGATAGGTGTGGAAATTCGGCGGGCCGAGCCACAAGCCGGTGAGCCCGCACTTGGCGACGAGTTGGAAGTTTCCGCGCGGCGGATCGACTTCGATGGTTTCCTCCTCAATGAGCCGGCCCTTGAGTTCGGACTGCCAGAGGTGGCGCACGGCATCCTCGCGGGAGAGGAAAAGGGATTCATCGAGCTTGCCGCGAAGCAGCGGTGGGTGGGGCTCGGATGCTTCGAAGACAGCACGGCAGCGAGCGCGCTCGGCAAGCAGGATCTTGGCGACATCGTAGAGCGGATAGACGCGGGCGACCTGATGGATTTCCTTGCCGATGAGGTGCACGGCCTGGGCATCCGGGATGAGTGTCACGCGCACACCTTGGGCGGGCGGAGCTTCCTCATGACGCGGCGGACCAGCGCGACGGTCGTCGAATTTTCCACCACGACTTTTGAACGGGCGGCGCTCGCCATCGCGTTCGCGCGTGCCGCTTCTGCGGTCATCGCCACGGCGCTCGTCGCGGCGGGGAGAGCGCTCGCCGGATTTGAAATCGGGCTTGCTTGTGCGTTCCTGCTGGCCTGTGCCGGTGGCCCGCGCCCACGAGGGGCCGAGGGCGAAACTGGACAGCAGGTCGTTGAGTGGATTGGTTTCTGACTCGCTCACGACGCGCAATCTAGGGAGTGATTTTGCAAATGACAAACTCCGCGTTGAGTCATTTTGCGGTGCTGGCAGGCGCGGAAAGCAGGGCGATGATGCGCCGTGTGGCGCCCTCGTGACGTTTGAGGATTTCAGATGCGCTGCGTGTCATGCTGGCGGCTTGCGGATTGAGCACGGTGAGGATGGCGGCGCGCAGGCCATTTTCATCGGCGGCGCGGATGCAGCCGTTTGCCGCAACGAGGCGGTCCGCAAGTGGCTGGAAGTTTTCCATGTGCGGGCCGAAAATCACCGGCTTGTGGGCAAGGATGGCCTCGGCGGGATTTTGTCCGCCGGTGGCGAGGAAGCTTTTTCCAATGATCACGACGTCCGCATGCGCTGTCCAATCCCGCAGCTCGCCGGTGGAATCGATGACCAAAACGTGGCGGCGATCGCCGCTCGGCGCGGGTGGCCGAAACTGCGAGCGCAGCACGACATCGAAGCCCGCCCGCTCGAGTTCGGTTTTCACCTCGGCACGCCGTTCGGCATGGCGCGGCACGATCACCGGCAGCGCATCCGGCGTGGCGGCGAGGATGGCAGCGGCGATCCACGCGTCTTCTCCAGTGTGCGTGCTGGCCGCAAGGATGATGGGGCGGCTTTCCCCGAAGGCGGCGAGCATTTCCTGGAACTCCGGCCTTCTAACAGAATGAGCGCCGCCGCCGGGATCGAACTTGAGGCTGCCGGTGTGGTGGATGCGTTCCGGCGGCACGCCGAGCTCGCGCCAGATTTCCGCGTCCTCCGTTTCCTGGATGGCCACGGCATCGAGCATGGAGAAAAGCGGTCTCAGCCATGCGGCGCACTTCCGATAGCGGCGGGCCGAGCGCGGCGACATGCGGGCGTTGACCAGGGAAACCGGGATGCCGCGCTTGCGGCAGGCGAGCAGCAGATGCGGCCAGGCCTCGCCTTCGATCAACACGATTTGCGCCGGCTCGAAGCGCTTGAGATAGCGGCGCACCATGAAGCGGAAATCCAGCGGCGCGTAGGTGACGCGCACGTTGGCGATGGCGGCGGACTTCGCAACCTGGTGGCCGGTGGCGGTGCCGGTGGCCAGCACGAAACGGCGCTGCGGCTCCTGCCGCAGCCACTCGCGAATGAGTTTGAGCGCGAGCAAGGCCTCGCCCACGCTCACGGCGTGAATGTGCACCGCGCCGTGCGGTTCGAACTCAGCTTCGGTGGTGTAAATCGCCGCCCGTTCGCCGAGCCGCGTGCCGAAGCCGCCGCGCTTGAGCATCTTCACGATCCACCCGGGAAACGCCGTGAGAAACAACAGCGGCAGCAACAAGCGATAGATCAACAGTGCGGCAAACCAACGCATCGGCGCGCAGCCTAGCCGGGACAAGGCGGCGCGTAAAGAGCTCAGCGGGCATGCTTGTTGGGTCCGAAGGTTTTTTACAGTCCCACCTTGCGTGGCGCAGCGAGTGATCTCACAGCGCCCCGAAAAGCTCTGCCGACCCAACCCCCTCGGCCGTCCCCACCACCAGCCACTGCCGGTCATAATTCAGACGCACGGTGGCCAAATGCCGGTGCGGCCATTGGTCCGGGTCGATCATCGAGAGCGCCCGCCGCCCGCCCATGTCGTAAAGGTGATAGATTTCACCCACCACCGGCTCGAAGCGGATCTCCGCCTCGTAAACGAGCTTGTTCCAATTGAAGTGGTCGATGGCCCGCAGGTAGTCCTCGCGGATTTCGGTGAGTTTCTGCCGCAAATCGCGCTCCACTTGGGAAATCCCGCGGGTCTTGAATGATGTCAGGTCCGCCGGGACAATCGGCGGGCTCAGCGTGGACACCGGATACGGCATGAAGGCGTTGGAAGGACGCGGCGCAAGCTCGGGGATGCCGCTGGTTTGCAGGGTGGTTTCGCTCATGGCAATTGCTCGCGATCCCTCGCCCATGAATCCGCCCCCGGCAACCGGAAAAAATCATCCGCCTCGCCCCTTGTCCGGCACCGGAAACCTGCTTTCATCGCCGCTCTTCATCCGCCCATGCAGCACCACCTCGACACCATCGCCCGCGAGACGGGCATCTCGCTTTCCTCCGTTTCCGCCACTGCCAAGCTCCTCGCCGAGGGCGGCACCGTGCCCTTCATTTCCCGCTACCGCAAGGAACAGACCGGCTCGCTCGACGAAGTCCAGATCACCACGATCCGCGACCGCATGCTCCAGCTCGCGGAGCTCGACACCCGCCGCTCCGCCATCCTCAAGTCGCTCGAGGAACGCTCGTTGCTCACGCCCGAGCTGAAGAAGAAACTCGAAGCCGCCATCACCCTGAGCACGCTTGAGGACATCTTCGCCCCCTTCCGTCCGAAACGCCAGACGCGCGCCACCAAGGCCATCGAACGCGGGCTCACTCCCCTCGCCGATTGGCTGCTGGAAAACCAAAGCGCCGATCCCGCCGACGAAGCCGCGAAATACATCGATGCCGAAAAGGAAGTCCCCACCGCCGCCGATGCCCTCGCCGGTGCCCGCGACATCATCGCCGAACGCGTGGCCGATGACGCCACACTGCGTGGTCGTGTTCGGAAAATCCACGAGGAGGAAGCCACCGTTTCCTCCAAGGTCATGTATGGCAAGGAGGAGGACGCCGAAGCGCAGAAATTCCGCGACTACTTCGAGTGGAGCGAAGCGCTCAAGTCCATCCCATCCCACCGCATGCTCGCCATCCGCCGCGGCGAAAAGGAAGGTTTCCTCCTTATGCGCGTCGAGGTTCCGCTCGACCGCGTGGTCCAACAAGCCATGCCCGAATGGGTGAAATCCACCGGTGAGTCCGGCAAGCAAGTCGCCCTCGCCGTGGAAGACGGCTGCAAGCGCCTGCTCATGCCCTCGATGGAAACCGAGGCCCGCCTGATGGCGAAAAAACGCGCCGACGAAACCGCCATCACCGTCTTCGCGGAGAACCTGCGCGAACTTCTGTTAGCCTCGCCGCTCGGCGAGAAACGCCTGCTCGCCATCGACCCCGGCTTCCGCACCGGCTGCAAAACCGTCGTGCTCGACCGCTCCGGCAAGCTGCTCCACCACACCGTGCTTTACTGCACCGCCGGCTCTAACAACCAGCTCTACGAAGCCGCCGTGGAAGTCACCACACTGCTCAAGAAATACGACATCGAGGCCATCGCCATCGGCAACGGCACCGCCTCGCGCGAAACCGAGGCCTTCGTCAAAAAACTCAAGGTCACCCTGCCGATCATCTCCGTCAACGAAAGCGGCGCATCCATCTACTCCGCTTCCGATGTCGCACGCGAGGAATTCCCCAATGAGGATGTCACCGTGCGCGGCGCGGTTTCCATCGGCCGCCGCCTCATGGACCCGCTCGCCGAACTCGTCAAAATCGATCCCAAGTCGATCGGCGTCGGCCAATACCAGCACGACGTCGAACAACGCGCGCTCAAGACGTCTCTCGACGACACCGTCATTTCCTGCGTGAACGCCGTGGGCGTGGAACTCAACACCGCTTCCAAACAACTGCTCTCCTATGTCTCCGGTCTCAACTCCACCCTCGCCGAAAACATCGTTTCCTTCCGCAACGAAAACGGCGCGTTTGTTTCCCGCGAGCAGTTGAAGAAAGTCCCGCGCCTCGGCGAGAAAGCCTTTGAACAAGCCGCCGGATTCCTCCGCGTCCGCGGCGGCGCCCACCCGCTCGACTCCTCCGCCGTCCACCCGGAACGCTACGCGCTCGTCGAACAAATGGCCGCCGATGTCGGCTTCAAGGTGGAAGAACTTCTAACAAACGAAGCCGCCCGCAAGAAGATCGACCTCAAGAAATACGTCAGCGCCGATGTCGGCCTGCCCACGCTTCAGGATATTCTGTTAGAACTGGCCAAGCCCGGCCGCGACCCGCGCAAGCAATTCGAGCTCTTCTCGTTCCAGGAAGGCGTGGAAAAACCCGCCGACCTGCAAGTGGGCATGAAGCTCCCCGGCATCGTCACCAACGTCACCGCCTTCGGCGCCTTCGTCGATGTCGGTGTCCATCAGGACGGCCTTGTCCACGTCTCACAGCTCTCCGACCAGTTCGTGAGAGACGCCTCGGAAGTCGTCAAGGTCGGCCAGAAAGTCCAGGTCACCGTCATGGAGGTCGATCTCAAGCGCAACCGGATCGCCCTCTCCATGAAGTCCAAACCCGACCTCGACGGCCAACGCCGCTCCGCGCCCGGCGACCGCAGTCCGTCGCATGGCAACCGCAACCCGCGGCCCACCGCCGCGCCCAGCAACGACTGGTTTTCCCAGGCGATGCAAAATGCGAAGAAGAAATAGCAGGACGTCATGCGGCCTGCCGCCCGTGAGCGGCAGGCCATGGCGCATGATCCAATGTCAATAGCGGTAGTGATCGGCCTTGTAGGGGCCATCCACATTCACGCCGATGTAGTCGGCCTGCTCGGGGGTGAGCTTGGTGAGCTTGGCACCGATCTTGGCGAGGTGAAGCCGGGCGACTTCCTCGTCAAGATGCTTGGGCAGCACCTTCACTTCGCCGGCCTTGTAGCTGTCCTTGTTCTTCCAGAGGTCGATCTGCGCGAGCGTCTGGTTGGTGAAGCTGTTGGACATCACGAAACTCGGGTGGCCGGTGGCGCAGCCGAGGTTCACAAGGCGGCCTTCGGCAAGCATGTAGATGCTGTTGCCAGCCGGGAAGGTGTATTTGTCCACCTGCGGCTTGATGTTGATGCGGACGACATCCTTGGCCTCGTTGAGCTTGTCGATCTGGATCTCGTTGTCGAAGTGGCCGATGTTACAAACGATGGCCTGGTCCTTCATCTTCTCCATGTGCTCAAGACGGATGATGTTGAAGTTGCC
>RPOS01000091.1 GCA_003820635.1 Verrucomicrobiaceae bacterium
CGGCTTTCCGAAGATTCACCAATATGTCCCCGAGAGAAGCCCTGCGGAAAGAACCTGGCTGAAATCCCCATGGAACCGATCACGGCATCAAAGGGTACAGATGGCCCCCAGTTCAAGGTGCGTGATAAAGCTGTTGAAAGGGTAGATGCCAAATGACCGGGAACCAGCATGGCTGCAAAAGGCTTTCATGTCATCT
Source organism: Verrucomicrobiaceae bacterium (assembly GCA_003820635.1). Next base: position 197 of record RPOS01000091.1, read on the forward strand.
GCCCCCTTTTTTGCCTTTTGCGAATGGGCTTTTTGAGGTTCTTCGCGAATTGGCGGGGGCCGTGGCCGGTGGCGCGGACCAAGGCGCGGGCCAGATGCTTGAGCCCGGAATAGCCACAGACCGCGGCAACATCGGTGGCGTTGTGTTCGCCCGTGGCGAGCATCGCCATGGCTCTTTCCATGCGCACACGGGCAATTTCCTCGCTCACGTGTCGTCCGACGAGACGGTGAAAGACGAGTCCCAGCCCACGGCGCGACATGCCGGCTGCGGCTGCGGCATCGGCGACGCCAATGAGCGGATTGGTGTGGTGGTCGAGGATGAAACGCAAGGCTTTGGCCACGCCCAGATGCTCCACGGCAAGGATGTCACTGCTGCGGCGGGTGACCACGCCGCGGCAGGGGACTCGCACCGGCCGGCGGGGCGCCTTCCTGCCGTCCATCAGTTGATCGAGCAGCCTGGCGCCTTGATAGGCGACTTCCTCGAGATTCAAGTCCACGCTGGTCAGCGGCACCGAGGCAAGGGGACAGATCAATTCGTCGTTGTCGCAGCCCACCACCGCCGCCTCTTCAGGCACCAGAATGTTCGCCATCGAACAGGCATCGAGAATGTCCACCGCGAAATCGTCGTTGGTGCAAAACACGGCGAAGGGTTTCGGTATGGTCCGAAGCCGGCCCGCAAGCCAATCGGCGCATTGATAGATGGATGATGCCTGACTGGCCTTTACCGCGTTCCTGCCATCCAAGACCTTCATCCGATGGCCATGCGCAGCCAGTGTGGCGCGAAATCCGTCGAGGCGCTCACGGCTGGCGAAGTGTCCCCGCACGTCGGGCGCGGCAAATACGAACTGTTTGAATCCCCGTTCCAAGAGGTGCCGGGCGGCCATTTGCCCGGCGGTGACGTTGTCCGACAGCACGCGCGGCAGGTCGAGCGATTTGACCTGCCACTGCAGGTCCACGACCGGTTTGTCGATCTTGCGCACGAGGGCGGTCAATTCCGGTTGGCCATACAGGCAACAGACGACGCCATCGATGGAATGGAGCGAGGGACGGTGGCCGATGTGGACCGAATGGTTGTCCAGAATCCAGCCGGCGTCGCGCGCATACCGGGCGATGCCGCTGTGTGAGGCATGATTGTACCAGCCCATAAGCATTGCCACGCGTCTTTTTGGGGATTGTCTCGCTGTTTTCATGACTGCGCAAAATGTGCTGTTTTCAGGAACAGAATAGCCATTGCGGGAAGATCGGCGCAAGCATAACAATCCCTCCATGGCTTCAACCAAACGCGATGTGATCAAAACAGTCCTCTCCGGGGGAAAGCCGTCCTATGTTCCATGGTCGTACCGGTTCACTTTGGAATCGCAGGAATTGCTCTGCAATCATTTCGGCTGTGACGAGGAGTCCCTCATCGAGCATACGGGCTGCCACATTGTCGAACTGAACAGCGCCATTGGGGTCTTCGACGATCTTGGCAACGACAAATGCCGGGATTTGTTCGGGGTCGTCTGGGATCGCAGCATGGACAAGGACATCGGAATGCCCGCGGAGCAGCTGATCAAGGAATACAGCGATCTGGAAAAGGTCAGATTTCCCGACCCGCGCGATCCGCGGGTCTTTGAAGACATTGAGCGGAAGATCGCCCGCTACCCGGACCGGTTCCGCCTGTTTGACCTTGGATTCTCGCTCTTCGAGCGCGCCTGGACCATGCGTTCGATGGAGGATCTGCTCATCGACATCATCGAAGAGCCGGATTTCGTTCACGACCTGCTCGGGCGCATCGCGGAATACAACATCGCTCACATCACCGAGGCGTTGAAGTATGATATCGACGCCGTGATTTTCGGCGACGACTGGGGGCAGCAGCAGGGATTGATCATGGGTTACGACAAGTGGCGGGAGTTCATATATCCTCATATCAAGCGCATGTATGCCCTCGTGCGCGACGCGGGGAAGTTTCAGTTCATTCATTCCTGCGGGGATGTGGACGAGCTTTTTGACGACCTGATCGGGATCGGGCTGAATTGCTTCAACCCCTTTCAGCCGGAGGTCATGAACGTCGAGGAGATACATGCCAGGTATCATTCCAGGCTGACATTCTGGGGCGGGCTTTCCACCCAGCAAACCCTCCCTTACAAGGACGCGGATGCAGTGCGCGAGGAGAGCGGGCGGCTCCTGGCCATGGGGCGCAGCGGCGGCTACATCTTTTCCCCAGCGCACGCGGTCGAGGGGGATGTGCCTCTGGAAAACATGCTGGCTTTTGTGGATGCGGCCAAACGCCAGCCCGGCGCATGACAAAAAACACAAGGGGGGGCGATTCCGCTGGAGGCGATCCGCCGGGAAGCAAAACCCTGGCCAACGAGACCCTGATAGAAGTTGCGCAACGCCGTGGAAATACTGCCCGAAAGGAAGTTGTCACCACCAACTCCGTCCTGCCCGATGGCCTCCTTCCAGTGGTGGCACGGCATACGAGCCTTACGGGCAAGGTCTTTGGCAATTCAGATTGATTCAGGTGCGCTTTCTGATCGTTGGTGGCGGAGAATCCAGTCCAGCGCTATATTCTCTTTGGCCACAAGGGTGCTTATTGGTTGGCGCTTGAAAGTTCACGTAAGGTGTCTAAACACTACAGCGTGTCATATTGTCCAAACTCCTGCGCGGCACGGACGAGGGCGTGAATGTTTTCCGGCGGGGTGCTGGCGGGAATGGCGCAGCCTGCGTTCAGGATGAAATGCCCGCCGGGCTTCCACACGCCGATCCGATTGCCCGCCGCTTCCTGGACTTGCCCCGCCGTGCCGCGCGCGATGACGCCGCTGGGATCAATGTTCTCGAAAGCACGTGTCTTGCGCCGGCAGTTTTCTTGGCAAGGGCCATGTCCGTCTTGTAGTCCAACTCAAATCCGCAGAAGTCATACCCGGCAAGCGAATCCACGATGCGCGTGGTGTCTCCGCAGATGTGGATGGCCGTGAAAATTTCTTCTGCCGCCAGTTCCTTGACGAGGCGTTCCTCGTAGGGACGCGAAAATTTCTCAAACATCGCGGGCGAGACCTCGTCCGGGCTATTCAGGGAAATCACATCTATCTGAATCTCAGATAAACCCGCCCAGAGTCGATACGCACCGGATAGACACGAATGTCGGTTTTTGCCGGGCGACGCAGAGCCTTCCCGGTGGGAATATGGAACCGGGCGTTGTGCTTGGGGCATTCGATGGTGTCGCCATCGACCAGCCCCATACAGAGCCGAACTGCTTCATGTGAGCAGAGTCCGTCGGTGGCATGGATCTGGCCATTTAGCTTGTAGAGTGCGACGATTCGGTCCTCCAAGACGCGTTCGAGGATATCCTCCTCTGGAACGTCGGCCGCTGGTCCCGCATCCACCCATTCGTTTTTTTCCTGGTTCATATTTTCCTGGTTCATATTTTTCTGGTTCATAAAAAGCACCTTAATCCATTTCCGGAAGAATCCGGCGGATGGTCGCGCCGAAGTCATTGCGCTGTTTGAAAAGAACGACGATCAACTCCCCCAAGGCCCCCAGCAGACCATGATAGGGCTTGGGCAACTGGGCCTGAATGCGTTGGTTGAGAGCCGGCAAAGCGTGGAAGGGGACCAGCGGATACATGTGATGTTCGATATGCTTTTCCATGTTCATCAGCAGGAAGCTGGTGAACGGATTCAGCTTGAACGAGCGGCAGTTAAGCCGGTGATCCCAGACGTTTTCCTCCAAACCGGCATGCTGGAGGACGATGAAGGTCCAGATCAAGAACCCACCGTAAAACCGGGGCAGGCCGAAGAGGAGGACGGGCAACCAACTTTCTAATCCGATGGCCAAGCCGATTGCGATGAGGTGGGGCAGCAACGCCGCCCGTGCGCTCCAGAACATTCTCTGGTAATCTTCTTCCGGCACGTACGCCCCGGCCTTCTTGCTGACGATCCCCAGGGAATGGAGGACGAGATTCGTCATCGCCAAGGGGCCGTTCCACAGATAGAAGAAGTCGAGGAAAAAGGCCCAGAGGTTCGGCGGCCTTTGGGCCGGGATTTCAGGGTCAACCTCCTTTTGGATGGTGAATGAGTGATGGCGTGAGTGGCTATAGCGGAAATCCACCATGTCCCGGAGTTCCATGGACCCGCAGAACCAGTAGAAGAATTCATTGAGCCAGCCGGTTTTGAACGGCGTCCCGTGACTGCATTCGTGCCAGCGGGGATTGTTTCCGGTATAGATCACTCCGTAAATCAGAAAAACAGGGAGCGACCACCAGCTCGGAAACAACCAACAGGCCAATGCGCCCACGGCCACCAAAAGGGCCAGCCAAAGGCCGAAATATACAAAAGCGTGCCAGTTATCCCGCTTAAGGAACGTTTTAAATTCACTCCGAGGGATCTCGCTGGTGTACCACTCTTCGATTTTGATTTTTTCTTCGGGGATGATCATAAAACCAATATTAGTTATTAATTGCTAGGGTATTGCTTTTGGGGTGCAGGCCGTTGAGAGGGCAGAATCAGGATGCTTCTTATCTTCATGGTTTCATTCGTGGCTTTTTCGGCCGTTTGCGATATGCCGCCCCACGCGAAGCAGCACATCATGGCAAGAACGGTTCCCATTTTTCCGAAGGCCGGTCCTATGGATGAAATCCGAGTCATGCGGTTGATGTGGAAGCATTCGTTTATGGGGCTTGCCGGATCAGTAATTGCCATATTTTTTCGCTGCCTCGACCAGCGCGTGGATATTCTCGGCGGGGACATTTGGTGCGAGGGCGCAACCGGAGCCGAGGATGAATCCGCTATCCGGTTTCCAAATGGCCATCAGCTCCTTGCAAGCGGCGTCAACCTCCTCGGGTTTTCCAAAGGCCATCAGGCCGGTATCAATCGCCCCCAGCAAACAGGTCTTGCCCCGGGCCGCCGCCTTGATTTTGCGGGGCTCGGTTTTGTGATCGACTTCCAGCACTGAAGCGCCTGTGGCAATGAAATCCTCGGTAATAAGGCCGGTATTGCCGCAGATATGATTGTGAAGGAAGATGCCGTGGGCCTTGAGTTCATCCACCATCTTCTTTTCGTGTCTCCAAGGATATTGCTTGTAGTGACGCGGCGAGAGCAAATCGGGGCCGGCAACCGGCTCGCCAATGGAGGTGGAATGACCGCCGCATTCAATCAGGGCAAAAGCATAGCGGGTGGCCACCCGACGCGCATAATCCAGGAGCGCATGGATACCCTCCTCCTCTTCGCCGGTGGCGATATCCATCATCAATTCATCCATTCCGCGAATCTGGGCCGCAAGATCCATAGGGCCTTGGTCGGCGCGCGCACAAATCCAGACCCGGTTGCCGAGTTCCTTGGAAAGAATCCGGGTGGCTTTGAGGATCTCGCACATCGGGAAGGCTTTGTAAGGATCGGGAACTTCCAGGTTGGCGACCTCCTCCAGGGAGTCGATCAGGGGTTTGTCTGCCACGGGGGCCGTGTCGTCGCGGTAAACCACTTCCAAGCCACAGGCCTGGGCACTGCAGGCGGTCCCGTTTTCAAGCAAGATCATGTCCTGCTTGAACTCCCGCCAGGAGGCCAGCATGGCCTCGGCAAGCAATTCCCCGTTCTTGAATACCTCACTCATTGGCAAGCCGGTGGCGTAGGCCGCCTGTTGAAAATTGTGAAGATCAACCGGAACCCGGTCGGGCTGTTGCAGGTTGATGGCGGCTCTGACTCGTTCGATGGATGTCATGGGATGGGGTGGAGGTTAGTTGGAAAATCGAATAGAAATCTGCCCTGGCTGTTTTGAGTCGTGCGTCATTGTTTTCGCAAGGGACGGTTCTGTTCTCTTGGGACCAGTCCTCCCGAGGTGGCGGTCGAAAAAAGCGGAAATCGGTTCCATGTTCGCCGGAGTATGAAATTCAGCATCACCGTGGGCCGCGCCAAGAATCGTTGGCAACGCGCTCTCCACGCCCGCTTCCCGCAAGACCGGCCCTATGGATGTAAGCGGCATCATGGAGTTGATAAAGAAGCATTATTGCGCGGGGCCTGGCGGAAATCCAGGTGCGGCGGCACCGGCAGGAGGAGGGACTTACGATGAATCTCATCGGTCACTTCACTGTTTTCATCCCGAGCGATCTGCTTCGCCTTGAGTTCATACCATAAGTCGGAAAGCGAAACCTCCCCCTCCTGGATGTCAGCAACCTCAAGATTCTTCAGCAGTTCTTCAGCCAAGGACAACCGACCCGCTCGCACGGCGGCCCGGGACATGATTAGTCTGGACCGCCCGAGGGCGGCGATGGCGGGTGGGATCTCCTCGAACAAATCCAGCGCGCGTGCATCGTGCCCGTCGGCAATGAGGCTTTGCAGGCATTCGAAGGCCAGCGGCGCGAGGTCGGGGTTCAACGCGCGCGCTTCGAGGTAGAGTCTGGCGGCCTCGCTGGAGCGCCCCTCCCGAGTGGCAAGGAGGGCGAGGTTGCGAAGCGTGATGTAATGGAGGCGTTGCTGCAGTGATTCCTGCCATGCTTCCTGCGCCCCGCTCAGATCCCCCCGGTGATAGCGGATGACACCGAGATGCAATGATGCGAGCCAGGAAACATCGGCACTTTTTTCGAGCATGAGCACCCATTCGTCCTGGATCATCCACGAGACTGGTTCGTCAACCTCGGGAAACGACCCCTTATCCAGTAACGAAATCCATGGAGACTGCTCCTCAGAAAGGGTTTCTTCATCAAAGACGATGCCCGAGCCACGGACGAGCGGCGGCTCTCCCTGGCGTTCACGGCGCAAGCGTTCCAGCGCCCCCCATCCCGAACCATTTTGAATGATCCTTTCCGGAGCTTTGGAAAAGAACTCCCGATTGGAAGCCAGCATTTTTTCCAGATCAGCCGCCGGAAGCCGCCGCTCCAACTCGGCCGCCACCGCGCCGGTGGCCGCCTGCCAATCACAGCCATGGACTGTCTGTGAATCCGCCTCCATCAACCCGTAGGCTTCCAGCCATTCGATCTCAGAAAAGGCGGCCATGGGGAACGACTCGTATTGCGTGGGCGAAACACCAGCCTGAATCTCGAGGTATTTGGCATCACCCTCGGTCAGGAATTTCTGCCATTGGTTGCCTCCGGTGCTTTCCCCCCAAACAAACAGCTTCCTTCCCCGCTGGGCGCGCGTGGAGGTTTGGATGAGCCCGCTGCCATCCGCATCCAGCGCTGTCACCCAAGGCCGGGATGTTTCGGGCACCATGAAAAAGTAGTCATTGGAAGTCCTGCTCCGGGACCCATAGGTCACATCGACCCCGTCGTGGAGCGGGATCGGAATGCAACGAAGCCCGTCATTGTATGCGTTATTGAGCGCCCGCGCGGCGGGTGCCAGCACCCGCACATCCGGCGACACCGGCACGGCGATGTTCGACCACCAATACATCGGAAGTTCATGCGCATGGGGGTTGGAAATGGCGACGCGAACCATCAGCCATGGCGAGTCGGGAGGGAGAAGAAAATCTAGCCGGTAAGTGACGGCTCTGATGCGTTCAAATTCCCAAAGCCGCAGCACGGGCCAGCCCTCCGGGTGCGTGAGTTCCGCCGCAAAGAGCGGATCGCATCCGAGGGGCGTATGCCCGCGCACGCCGCAGTTCCACTCGACTCCGCCGCTGAACCAGGCGTTGCGGATGGCGAGATTGGCCGGCTGAAACACGGGATTCACCGTGACCAGATCCCGGCCAGATCGCTTGTCAAGGAGCGACCAGAGTCTCCCGCCCCGCTCCAGCAGGATGGTGGCTTTGAGGTAATCATTTTCGAGGATGGCGGTTTTGAATGGTCGGACCTGACGATCGCGAGTGTATCCGTCCTGCACCAGATAAGGCAGAGCCGGGTCCGCGACATCGGCGCTGACGCCATAGCCGAGATACTTGCGGCTCTCAACGGGCACGCTTTCGTAAACCGTCAGGGGCTTGCTCTCCCCCGTGGAGCGGCTTAACTGGGGCAATGGGTTTTGGGGTCCCAGATCCGCGGCGGGAATGAGCTGATCAGTGATGGTGAGGCTTGTCATCGTTTTCAGGATATGCAGGTGGTATCGGAAATTCTTTTGAATCTCTGTTGGAAGGGCTTGAGGCAGTATTCCGCGCCGGCGCAGGTCTCAAACTCGAGTATCGCCCCCTTCACCTTCACGGTGCGGGACGACGTGATTGCAACGGCCTTTCCCGGCCAGGGATTGGCGATCCGGCAGCAGCCGCCGACGGTGCTGTGGATCGCAATGCTATCAGGGGTTCCTCCTTCCGAAATTTCCGCGGAAGCCAGAAAGCCTCCCTCGGTGCGCAACCGCTCGAACGATGCGGAGATTCCCACCGGCAGCGAATAACCGACATGGATGATGCCATTGATGGTTTGAAGCAGCATCTCATTGACGGCCTGAACCGCGGCGAAATTACCTTCGAGTGTGAAGGGGCGGTATTTGTAAACCGAGTAACCGAGGTTTTTGAAATCGCCGTTCAAATGGAAGCCGTTCGGCGAAACGAAGGCGTCGAGATAGCGCTCGAGCATCGAGATCGCAGTCTGTCCGAGGCCAACCCGGGCGCAAAGCCCCGCATACCAGGAGAAGCTGTAGCCCACCCATTCGCCGGTCCCCAGCAGGTCGACCTGGTGGAGACTGTCGGCGATGAGTTCCTTCTCTCTGCCGCCATTGTCCGGATGCAGCAGGTTGAGCGGATAGATGCCCATCAGATGCGCATGATGGCGGTGCGAGCGGTCCAGCGGCATGCCGGGAGCGATGCCGAGCACTTCACCGCGGATCAAGCCGTCGGGCGAAGGGATGTGGGACAGTGCGGGCGAACCCAATGATTCAGCACATCGCTTCCACTTGGTGCTCTCCGACTTTTGTCCCAGCGCCATGCTCATTTCCTCAAGATCGTTGAAGAGCTTTAGCATGAGGAAGTGGTCGTAGTTCGTATTGGCAGGAAGATATGAACGCGGTGTGTTGTCGTAGATCTCGGCAGAACTCGACATCGGAAGCAACAGACGCCCGGTGGCAGGTTCGGGCTTGAGGTGATGAAGCAGAAATTCCGCCTGAGCTAGACAGAACGGGTAGGCGCGCTCGCGCAGAAACGTCTCGTCGCTGGTGTATTTCCAATGCCGGTGGAACATCTCCGCCACCCACGCACCATTGGTGAGATTGAAGCTGTAAGGTGCCCACCCGCTGATCAACTCTCCCGCCAACGACATGGCGCATGGAATGAACGCGCCGGGAGCCTTGAAGAAACGCGCCGCCAACTCACGATGCTTCGGCAGGATCTTCCACATGTGCTCAAGGAAGACCAAACCCTCGTCGATCCGGTTGTTGGAAAGGTAGGAGATGTAGCAGAATTGGGTGTTCAGGTTGTGGTGAAAGTCCCCGCGCCATGGCGGCAGATTTCCATCATCCGCTGTCCAGACACCCTGGAGCGGCATCGGGGGTGTCCCGGTGCGGGAAGAGCTGCCCAGAAAATACTGCCCGAGCTGATAGTGCTGGTTGATATTCTTGTGCGAGATTTGGACCCGTGACTTCGACCAGTAATCCTTCCACCACCGGGAGCTCGCGCGCTTGATGCCGGCATATCCCTTCTCGGCGCAGGCCTCGACCAATCCGCAGGCCTCAGTGACCATCATCTCAGGATCCCCGAGGCCGGTCACGCAGGTGTAGATTTCCATGTTTCCCCGATCTTGGCGCACCCGGGTGGCCGTGACCGTGGCTTGCCCCCCGGTCACAGGTTGAATGCAGTAATCAGCATTCTCGCGCGTGCCATGCTCGGCGGGGGGATAATCGAGCGCACTGAGGCTATTGGCGGCAGGGTTTGCCCCGGCGCATCCCCGGTAGTCGGGATAGTCCAACCGATAGGTCGGCTTCAGACCGGTGGTCTTGATCACAAGGAGCGGCCGGGACTCGTCGCAGACGACGGCAACCTGTCCTTTGCGCGAAAAGATCACGGCTTCCCCAGTCGAGATATCGAGTTCGGCCTTGGTCCATGCGTCATTCTTCGGAAGACTCAGAATCAGGCGGCACGCGCGCAGCTTGGTCGGCCACGGGTCGTTGCCGGGGGACTCGAACCGTTCGCTCAATGCATCCCATTTTTTTTCGCGAATCATCCTGAGCATCTCCGCGAAGTTCCAATCCTTGCTGGCGTAAGCATCTGGAATCCTCTCGTCCCAGAGCGTCGCCTGATCGAGCGAAAGGACGATTTCGCGGGTATCCCCCCAGATGATCGAGCCGAGCAAGCCGTTGCCAATGGGAATGCCTTCATCCCAGCGTGATATTGGAAAGTTATAGATAAGTTTCATGGAGTGGTCGTTGTTCAAGGCAAGTCGGATGCGGCATGTTCTGGTGTGGGCGGCTGGTAGCCTGCAGGGCCGCCGTATCGATGCCAACCACGCCATGTGAAAAACCATGGGATCAGCGTCAGGGTGAAGAATACGCCCTGCCACGCCAGCAGCCAACGGTAGTCACCGACCATATCGATGAACCATCCGCACAGCGCATTGCCCAAGACGATGCCGACACTTGAAATCATCGCGTTGGCCGAGCTGAACTGGCCGAAGCGGTCGGACGGGAATAGCGCGATGAACATCGGCATCATCGCCGTGGTGAAGGCGAGAAACCCTGTCTGATAGACGAGTGAAAAGACCAGGAGGGAGGTGGCGTCATGCACGGCAAAAAATCCGACCGCACCACCCAAGGCCATGATGATTACCCCCACGGCGATCATCCTCACCCCGTGGATTCTATCCACCCAGTAGCCGAACACGAGGGCCAGCGGGATAGTTGCCAGCGTGCCCCACGCGTTGATTTTTCCGATGGCATCCAGCGTCAGGCCCAAGTCATCTCGGGAGAAGAAGATCATCAGCGTATTGGCAGAATTGGCGAACCAGCAGACGGTCGTGATCAGGAAAATCCACAGGTAGAAGGGCGAGTGGAAACACTCCTTGACGTAGGTCTTGACCCATCCCGTGATGCGTCCTCCGGGCAGGCGCTTCGGAGGCGGCGCGTATTGCCCTTCCCGGATTTTCCAGCACATGAGAAGGAAGGAGACAAGGTAGAGGAGACCGATGCCGACATAGATCGAGCGCATGTGCGTTTCGGCCAGGCCGAAAATCCACCGCCCCCAGACAAACAAAGCCAACTGGCTGACGATCCGCGTCAACCCGAGAAACCGTCCCATGACCGGCGTGGGCACCACGTCTGCAAACAAGTAATAGTACACCGACCCTACGAAGAGGTTGAAGAACTGGTATGCCACGACGAAGACGCAGACCAGCACCAGAATCACGGCGTTGGACGCCCAGCCCATGGCCTTCACCAAACCGGTGCCGGCCAACCAGCCGCCGATGTCAGTCGAGAAGCCAATGAGGATCAAAAACAAGGTGATGAACGGCGTAGGCCAGAGCAGGAATGGAATGCGCCGTCCACGCGGCCCCCGGTGACGGTCGCTGATTGTGGAGATGAAAGGATTCATCACCACGTTGATTGCGGTAGGAAGACTGGCGGTCACGAAGCCGATCAGGATATTGCTCGCGCCGATCCCTTTGAGGCTGATGGGCAGCAACTGCGGCATGACCGACACCATCAGCGTGAGCGTGAAATCTCCCCACAGCAGCCAGAAGATCAGCCAACCCAATTGCTTCCGGTTATAGGAAAGCGTCCCCACCGTCCATCTTCCGGACACGGGTTGTGGCTCCGTAGGCGACGGGGGAGGAGACTCGGCAGGTGAATGGGCGGGCATTTGGATTTCGGGCTTCAATCCGATCCGTTAGGGTTTTGCAGCGTTCTCCTTTGAACCGTTTTCCTGGGTAAGCAGTCCAGCGATATGTCGTCTGAGATCGGCAAAATCGGCGGGGTCTCGCGAGTAGTCATACGGTGCCGAGACCAGTGTCCCCAGGGAAAGCAGGCCCTTGGCTATTTCCTGTTTGTCGGCAGGGAGTGCAGGCAACCGCTGCTCCAACAGCTTGAGATATTCGTAATCCTCCATGCCGTCGCGCCAGTTTGACAAGCGGATGGAAGGCCAGAATTTCCCTCCCGTTCCGGGGTAACACAAATGACCTTCGCCCGGTTTGTAATACCAGCCCTTCATCGACCAAGGGCGCGCGGGCCAGCGGGGGCCGTCCTGCGGATATGAGTTGTCGTCGTTGAAGAGAGTTGCCGCCCAATTCAGCACGCCGTCCATTTTGAATTTGTAGCTCAGAAGCGGAATCATCCTTGGCGCTGCATTTGCGCTCTGGACCGCCCAGTTCGGATAG
>RPOS01000092.1 GCA_003820635.1 Verrucomicrobiaceae bacterium
GGGCGAAACGCGAGCTGCTCAAGCCCGAGGCGCGGATTTCCGAGATCGCCTTCCTCATCGGCTATCAATCGCTCTCGCAGTTCAACCGGAGTTTCGCGCGCATCGTGGGGCTGTCACCCACACTCTACCGCCGGGAGCGGCTTGAGCGCGCGGCCTCTTGAGCCATGCGGCAAGCGGGATTACCGCCCGGCATCCATTTCCACCACCCGAGGCCCGACCATCATGGAAGAACGTTACGAAATCCGCGGAAAAATCGGCCAAGGCGGACTGGGCGCGGTTTACCGGGGCTACGACACGCGGATGAACCGTGAGGTCGCCATCAAGCGCATTTCAAAAAGCACCGGAGATCCCGCGCTGCAGGAGGAATCCACCCGCCAGCTCATGAAGGAAGCCGGCGCGCTAGCCTCGCTCCAGCACCCACACATCGTCACCATCTATGATGTCGGCCAGGACGATGACGGGCCCTACGTGGTCATGGAACTCATCAGCGGCAAGACGCTCGACGAACTCATCGAGCGCGCCCCGCTCACCTGGCCGGATTTCCGGGAACTCGCAATGCAGACGCAGGAGGCGCTGATCGCCGCCCAGGAACTCGACCTGATCCACAGCGACATTAAGCCGTCCAACCTGATGCTCACCTGGCTGCCCTCCGGGAAATTCCAGATCAAGATCGTGGACTTCGGGCTGGCCACGCTCACCCAGTCTCAAAACCGGGAAGAACTGGAGGAGATGGAGGCGGTGTTCGGCTCGATTTTCTTCATGCCCCCCGAGCAATTCGAGCGGGTCCCGCTGGACGCGCGCTCGGACATCTATTCGATGGGCTGCGTCTATTATCAGGCGCTGGCAGGAGTTTATCCCTTCGATGGCAAAACCGGGCAGGAAGTGATGCAGGCGCACCTGAGCCACACGGTCAAGCCGCTGCAGGAACTGCGCTCCGACATCCCGCTCTGGGTGTGCGACTGGGTGATGTGGCAAATCAACCGCCTGCCACAGGACCGACCGGAATCCGCCCGCGAGTCGCTCTCGGTTTTCCTGCAAAACGACAAGAATCCCAACCCCACCATGAGTCTGGGCACGGCACAGGCGCAGCAGAAGCGCCCGCGCCTGATCATCCCGGGAGCCGATCCGGTATCCGTGGCCACGGCCTCGGTGCCGGTGGCCAGCGCGGTGAAAGTGGCCGCTGATGAGGCCCCGGTCGCAAGACCCGCCGTTTCATCCGCCACCGCCGCAGTGCCGGTAGTGGCGCTCGCGGTTCCAGCCACTCCGGAGGAACCGCCGCAAGACAGCAAAACCCTCACCGCGCCCCAGCCGCTGATGCCGCCGGAGGGTTCCAAGCCGAGCGTTCACACCACCTCCCACGAGTTGCCGCCCGCAGAGCCCGAGCCCGCACCGGTGACCGTGGCCAAGGCGGTATCCGCACGAATCCACGTCCCGCCCGTGCCGCAAGCACCCGCTGGCAAGCGCAAGTTGTCCAATTCCAGCAAAACCGCCATCGCCGCCATCCTTGCAGTGCTGGTCATCCTGCTCGGCTGGTTTCTACTGGATAAGAGCGGCAAGAACCGCGAGACCAAGCTTTACAACGAAATGATCCTGGAGGCCGCCAAGGGCGATGCCACCGAAGTCCCGGTCAATTCGCTCAAACTCGAGCTCCTGCTCAAGGCCGCCACCAACACCGGCGTGGTCGAGGCACGCCAGACGGTTTACAAGGCGCTGTTCCTTGCCAAAGCCACCGACGGCACCGATGTGGACGCGCGCATCGCCGAGTTCGCCACCACCCAGGAGATGCTGCCGGATGTGCGCGAGGTCCTCATCCGCGACGTGCTGCGCAAGCGCAAAAACCCCGCCGTGGTGCCCACGCTCATCGCCTACGCCAGCCGCAGCACCGAGGACCCGCGCTCCGCCGTCGCCGCCCTGCAGGCCGTGCGTTTCATGGCCGGCGACGAGCAGTTCGACAAGTTTCTCGAAGTGATCGAGGCCACCAAAAACGATGAAGTCCGCAAGGCAGCCGAGGAAACGCTGGCGCAGATCATCAAGAAATCTCCCGGCCGCGCCAACTTCGCCAACCGCCTGGCCACCGCTTATGAAGGCAGCGTGGATGAAGCGGTGCGCCATTCACTGCTCCGTCTGTTAGGCCGCTGCGGTGGAACCAAGGCGCAGGAACTCGTCCAGAAGGCGCTCGATGGAAACGAGGGCAAGGACAAGGTGGCCGCCATCATTTCGCTCGGCTCATGGGCTGACGACTCGGCCTTCCACCTGCTCGGCGATTTCATCGCCGGCACACGCGACGAGGACCTCCGCAACCGGGCCTTCGCCTCGGCGCTCCGTTTCGTTTCCGATCCAGAGTCCGGCCTCAGCCCGGAGAGCCAGCAGGAAAAATGGACGCAGCTCGCCGGCCTGGCCAAGACCGGCAACGAGCAGTTCAACATCGTCCGCGGCCTTGCAAACTTCGAGGACGACTGGGCCATCAAGCTGCTGGAAGGCTTCATGGAGTCCGAGGACAACAAGGTGGCGGACCTCGCGGAAAAAGCCATCGCACGGATCCGCGAGCAGCGACGCCTCAAGGAAAGCGACAAGTGAACTTGCCGCGCCTCAGGGCGTATAGACCACCACCGGCCCCACGCCCGGGCCTTGGACGCGCCGCAGTTTCTCCACCGCCTTGCGCAGTGCCCCGGCCACGGCGCACGCGTCTTGTGGCGTGTTGAGTCTGGAAAAACTGATGCGCAGGCTGCTTTTCGCACGCGCCTCCGGGATACCCATCGCCAGCTGCACATGGGACGGCCGCTGCTTTCCCGTCATGCAGGCGGAGCCTGCGGAACAGGCTACGCCCGCCTCGTCTAACAGGATCAGCAGACCCGCCGCATCGCACTGGTCGAATGAAAGATGGCTGGTATTCGGCAAGCGGCGGGTCACATCCCCGTTCACGGTGACACCTGGAATTTCCGCCAGAACGCGCGCCTCAAAGGCATCCCGCACGGCCGCCACGGATGATGCGCCGGATTCCGTTAGAAAAGCCGCCGCAAGTCCGGCCGCCGCCCCCATGCCCACGATGCCCGCGGTGTTTTCCGTGCCGCTGCGCCGCCCGGCTTCCTGCCCGCCGCCGCGCAGGAGTGGCTCGAACTTCAGGCCGTCCCGCACATAAAGCGCACCCACACCCTTGGGGCCATGGAACTTGTGGGCCGAGAGCGAAAGCAGGTCCACGCCCGTCTCCTTCACATCCAGCGGCATCTTGCCCGCAGCTTGCACCGCGTCCGTGTGGACCGGAATGCCGCGCGCCCGGGCCAGCCCGACAAGCTGCCGCAGCGGCTGGATCACTCCGGTTTCGTTGTTTGCCGTCATGATCGAAACGAAGGCCGCTCCATCGAGCGCCGCGGCAAACGCCTCCACATCGATCACTCCACCGGCAGTCACCGGCACCCGCCGCACCTCGCGAGCCAGGCTTTCCGCGCATCTCAGCACCGCGCTGTGTTCGATGGCGGAAACCACCGCCGCACCCGGCCCGCACAGCGCGTCGAGCGACCGCAGCGCCGTGTTCACGCTCTCGGTGCCGCAGCCGGTGAAAACCATTTCCTGGGGCTCCGCGCCGATCAAGCCGCCCACCCGCTCGCGGGCCTGGCAAATCGCCGCGCGCACAAGTTTCGCCGCCGCATAGGAGCCCGAGGGGTTCGCATAGCCCTGCCGCAGCCATGGCAGCATTTCATCGAGCACCTCCGGCAGGACCGGCGTCGTCGCATTCGCATCCGCATAAATCACGCCGCAGCATCCAACTTCGCACTGCTTGATGGCAACCCGGAAAAAACCAGTCGCTCAAAACCGCCCGGCCGCATGCAGTTCCTCCATCAGCCACTGTGCCCGCCGCCAGAAGACGTCTCCCCACGTCGCCGCGTGCCGCAGCCACTCCATGGCAAACTCCCGCGCATCGTGCAGCGGAGACTCCGCCGCCATGCACAACAGCGCCACCAACACCATCAGGTTGGACAGGTAAATCACCACCAGCGAGAGGAAAGTGCCGTTTTCCTTCAAGTCCGGCTGGTCCCGCGGGATCATCCACAAGGTCCACACCATGTGAAACGTCCACGTCACACCCATCGCCGCGTAAAACGCCAGATCCCAACCGGGTTTCAAATCCACCGTCAGCCGCAGCACCGCATAGGCCATCGCGCACACCACCGACCAGAATGGCACGAAATACGGCGAGAGCGCGATGATCAGGTTCGTCTTGTTCGTCGTGATGTAGCCACCCTCCGTGCTCACGTGGATGTTGCTCACCCGCCCGCGGAAAAGCACTACGAACGCCGCATGTGTCAACTCGTGGCCCAGCACATAGAGATAGAGAAACAGCGTTTGCAACAAGCCCGACCAGAACCAGCCAACCATCGAAAGCACGCCCAGCGCGAAATACCAGAACTCCGCCGTCTGCCAGAAACCACGCTCCACCGTCGCCTCCGAAAACCGCGAGAGAAACGTCCACGTCGTCACCCAGCACAAGGGCAGCAGCATCAGCGCCAGCATCCAGCGCATCATGCGCCGCGTCCACTCCACCGATGCCGCATCCTCATGCACGTGCGTTTCGGCGATCGCCGCCCACACCGATCTCGTCTCCCGCTTGCCGCTGCGGCGGTTCGCCCGCTCGTGCGCGCGTCGGTTTGCCAGGCTCAACATCTCCGCAAACGATGCCCCCTCGCGCCGTTGATTGCTCAGCGGCCGCCTTGCGCGGGTCTTGCTGCGTTGCTTCGCCATGCCTCGGATCAGGTCGGCAAGCTATTTTGGAAATCTTAACAAATCAAGCGGCGAATCCGCCACGTCCGCCATTCCTCTTGCCCTCGCGGGCCCGTGCTTTAGCATCCGGCGCTTCCCCAAGCCACGCTGCTGATGAACCGCATTTTCGTCGAAAAAAAGCCCGCCCACAACGCCGAGGCGCGCCACCTCCTGCATGACCTCCGCGAGTCGCTCGGCCTGCCCGGGCTGCGAAACGTCCGCGTCATCCAGCGCTATGAAACCGACGGCCTCAGCGAGGCTGAATTCAATGAAGCCGCCACCCACATCCTCTCCGAGCCGCAGGTCGATGACATTTTTCGCGAGTTGACCATCAGCGGAAACGAAACCGCCTTCGCCGTCGAGTATCTCCCGGGCCAGTTCGACCAACGCGCGGACTCCGCCGCCCAGTGCGTCCAGATCCTCACCGGCGGCGACCGCCCCGACGTTCATTCTGCCAAGATCATCGTTCTCGATGGCAATCTCTCCGCTGACGAAATCTCCGCCGTCAAAAACTACGTCATCAACGCCGTTGATTCGCACGAGATCCCTGTGGCGGCGGATTGCATCCGCCAAGCCCCCCATACTCCCAAGGACGTCCGCACCCTCACCGGCTTCACCACAGCCGACCCTGCCTCCATCCGCTCCGAACACGGCCTCGCCATGTCCCCGGAAGACGTCGCCTTCTGCCAAAGCTACTTCCGCAACGAGGAAAACCGCGACCCCAGCATCACCGAGCTCAAAATGCTCGACACCTACTGGTCCGACCATTGCCGCCACACGACATTCCTAACAAAAATCGAAGACGTCACCTACGACGACCCCGCAGGCCCCGTCGCCCGCGCCTGGCAGACCTATCAGGATGTTAGAAACCAACTCGGCCGCGGCGACAAACCCGTCACCCTGATGGACATCGCCCTCATCGGCATGCGCGAACTCCGCGCCTCCGGCGAGCTCGACAACCTCGAAGTCTCCGAAGAAGTCAACGCCGCCTCCATCGTGGTCCCCGTCACCATCCAAAATTCAAAATCCAAAATCCAAAATTCCACGACGGAGGAGTGGCTCGTCATGTTCAAAAACGAGACCCACAACCACCCCACCGAGATCGAGCCCTTCGGTGGTGCCGCCACCTGCCTCGGCGGCTGCATCCGAGATCCGCTCTCCGGCCGCTCCTACGTCTATCAGGCCATGCGCGTCACCGGAGCGGGCGATCCTCTAACACCTTTTTCGGAAACCCTGCCCGGCAAGCTCCCGCAGAAGAAAATCTGCCAGACCGCGGCCCACGGCTACTCGTCCTACGGCAACCAGATCGGCCTCGCCACCGGCCAGGTCGCCGAAGTCTATCATCCGGGCTACGTCGCCAAACGCCTCGAAATCGGCGCCGTCGTCGCCGCCGCCCCGCGCGCCAACGTCTTCCGCGGCAGCCCCGCGCCCGGCGACGTCATCCTGCTCATCGGCGGCCGCACCGGACGCGACGGCGTCGGCGGTGCCACCGGCTCCTCCAAGGAACACGACGACAACGCGCTCGAAAACTCCGCCGAAGTCCAAAAAGGCGACGCTCCCACCGAGCGGAAAATCCAACGCCTGTTCCGCAACCCGGAACTCACCCGCAAAATCAAAATCTGCAACGACTTCGGCGCCGGCGGCGTCTCCGTGGCCATCGGAGAAATCGCCCCCTCGCTTGTGATCGATCTCGATGCCGTCCCGAAAAAATACGACGGCCTCGACGGCACCGAACTCGCCATTTCCGAATCCCAGGAACGCATGGCCGTCTGCGTGGATCCCAAGGAAATCGACTACTTCATCGCCGAGGCCGACAAGGAAAACCTCGAATGCGTCAAGGTCGCCGACGTCACCGACTCCGGCCGCCTCATCATGACCTGGCGCGGCCAAACCATCGTCAACCTCAGCCGCGCTTTCCTCGACACCAACGGCGTCCAGCAATCCGCCCGCATTCATGTGGCGCGGGCATCCTGCCCGCCGCCTTCCTCCACTTCTCACGCGGCACTTCTCACTTCTCACTTACGTTCCCTGAACATCACCTCCCAACGCGGCCTAGGCGAAATGTTCGACGGCTCCGTCGGCGCGGGCACTGTCCTCTGGCCCTTCGGCGGCAAGCACCAGATCACCCCGCCGGACGCGATGGTTGCCAAGCTTCCCTTGTTGGAAGGCGACACCGACGTCTGCACCCACATGGCCTGGGGCTTCGATCCTTATCTATCAGAAAATTCCCCCTTCCACGGCGCGGTCTATGCCGTCACCGAATCCGTCTGCAAAATTGTCGCCTCCGGTGCGCGCCTTTCCGACATCCGCCTCACCCTCCAGGAATATTTCCCGAAACTCGGCACCGATCCCAAACGCTGGGGACTCCCCTTCGCCGCGCTGTTAGGTGCCTTCCACGCCCAGCACAATCTCCGCCTCGCAGCCATCGGCGGCAAGGATTCGATGTCCGGCTCCTTCAACGACCTCGACGTTCCGCCGACGCTCGTCTCCTTCGCCCTCGCCCCCGGCAAAGCCAGCCTCGCGCTCAGCCCCGAGTTCAAACAACCCGGCTCTCATGTCTCCCTCGTCACCATCCCCCGCAACGCCGACAACCTGCCCGACTTCGAAGCACTCAAACAAACCGCCGAAGCCCTCCACCAACTCAACCAACAAGGCAAACTTCTATCCCTGCACCACATCGGCGCCCCCGGCCTCGCCGCCGCCCTCGCCAAATCCTGCTTCGGCAACCGCATCGGATTCATAAGTGGCGCGAGCGTCTCGCCCGCCGCCATCTATTCCGAAGCCTACTTCACCTTCCTCCTCGAACACGACCCCGTGGCGGCGGATTGCATCCGCCAAGCCCTCCCATCCGCGCAACAAATCGGCCACACCACCCCCGAGCCAGTCCTCATCCTCAACAACGAATCCCACCCCCTCGCCGATCTCCAATCCGCCTGGGAATCCACCCTTGAACCCGTTTATCCCACCAAACCGGAATCTCCGTCTTCCCCCGGTGGCCTTGGCGTCTTGGCGGTTCAAAAATTCAACATTCAACATTCAACATCCAACATTTCACGACCGATGGTCGTGATCCCCGCCTTCCCCGGCACCAACTCCGAATACGACTCCGCCAAGGCCTTCCGCGAAGCCGGCGCCGATCCGGAAATCCTCGTCTTCCGCAATCTAACAGCCAAACACATCGAGGAATCCCTCACCGCCCTTGCGGAAAAAATCCGCCAATCCCAGATCCTGATGTTCCCCGGTGGCTTCAGCGCCGGCGACGAACCGGACGGCTCCGCCAAGTTCATCGCCACCATCATCCGCAGCCCGCGCGTGGCCGATGCGATCATGGACCTGCTCAAGAACCGCGACGGACTGATCCTCGGCATCTGCAACGGCTTCCAAGCCCTCATCAAAACCGGCTTGGTGCCCTACGGCGAAATCGTGGCTGGGACTACCAGTCCCAGTCCGTCCGGGGGACCTCCTGTCCCCCATCCATCGGTGCGGCCCACCCTCGTCCACAACGCCATCGGTCGCCACATCTCACGCTACGCCCACACCCGCGTGACCAGCACGCTCTCGCCGTGGCTTTCTAACAGCACAGCGGGAGACATCCACACCATTCCCCTCTCCCACGGCGAAGGCCGCTTTTACGCCAGCCAAGACGTGATCTCCCAACTCGCCACCACCGGCCAGATCGCCACCCAATACTGCGACGAATCCGGCACCCCATCCATGGACATCGCCCACAACCCGAACGGCGCACTCGGCGCCATCGAAGGCATCACCTCGCCCTGCGGCCGCGTCCTCGGCAAGATGGGCCACACCGAACGCGCCGGAAAACTCGTCGCCAAAAACATCCCCGGTAACAAACACCAGCCGATCTTCACAGCCGGAGTTGCCTACTTCTCCCGCTGAACCAACGGGTTGTCACAAACCAATTCCGGGAAAGACGAGAAATCCCGATCCGCTGACCAGAGTTGCTTTACCCGATGGTGCCGGCAGATCGCGGCGATTCTGGCATCGTGGATCTTCGGGCCCTTGATCTTCCCGGCGCTCGCCTGTGTGGAAATGACCTCCCAATACCCCGGACCTTCCCCGATGAACCTCAAGCCGGGACTGGCCTGCCATGCTTCGATGGCAGCGAGCGCCGTGGCCAGCGGCGAGGGTGGATTGTAGATTTTCGGATGCGTCACGATGGCGAGAAACTCATGCACACACGGCCAGGGAATCGCCCACGGCGAGTAGAGTAGGGAGCAACGGACGGCGTAGCCGCTCCGCTGCTCCCCCTCATCGAACCGGACGGGCGGATTTCCCGCATCCGGCTCTCGGAGTGCCGTTCTTCGGTTTACTTCATGAGTGTCGCCATTTGGTCTTCAAGGGGAAGCGGATGAGTCCGTAATGTTGCGCCACCGCCCCGGACCCGCTCCGGTGTCATCTACTTTTGAGTCAACGGGGGTAGGCACCCTGATCCGGGTCAGTGACTGGGGGAAGAACCCGGGGTGAGCAATGCGGCGGGAATGGCCAGCGACATGAGCGCGCAAACTCCCGCCAGGAGCAGCACCAGCCAGCGACTCGGATCCTCATTGAGTAGCTTGCCAAAATAGAAATACGCGTGCTGCTCAGGCGAGCGGAACAACAGCGCCGGAATCGTCAGAATCGAGCAAAACAATAACGAAGGCGAGCACATCGCCACCATGAGGGCGGCACATTTCATGCTGATCCGGGAGGTCAACAACTGCCGGGGCCCATAAATGAAAATCATCCTGAGAAATCTCTCCGTATCAGGCAGACCATGGCATACAATGTCTGAGGCCCAAGGGAACCGGGCATGGCTAAGGGTGCGTTTCATGGGACGCCTGATGAGTTACACGCGATTACGTAGGATGACAAGAATTTTTAGAAAACTTTTAAGCAAACCTCTCAAGATGGTTGGGTTTTTTAAAATTTATTAAAATCGGTCGGTTGAGCAGCCGGTGCTGGACGGACACCGGCGATTCCGCCTTACTCGCCGCCCGGCACCGGAAAAAGCCGCCGTGGCGGAATGGTAGACGCTCCGGACTTAAAATCCGTTGGTCCGCAAGGACCGTGGGGGTTCGAGTCCCCCCGGCGGCACTGGGCGGATCCCGAATGCGAGCAAGCGCCTTTGCGGAGGGTTAAAGCCGGGGTTGGCCATCTCTCACCCGAACAGGCAACCCCGCCATCGAAGGCCCGCTTCAGGGCGGCGTGCGGAAAATTAGGTGATGACAGATGACAAGCGCTCGGTGGCGGAGCGCTTGTTTGCAACCGGATGCAAACATGCCGGGATTTCAAATCCAAAGAATAGAAGGAGCGGAAGGCAGGCAAACAGGTGGGCCTTTCCAACAACCGTCTTTCTGGATGTCCCTTTCTATCAGGTGCGGTCTGGGTGGTGGCGTGGTGGCTGCTCCGCCGGGCATGAATCGGCTTTCCTGCGGCGGGTGGAAATTTGGCGATGATTTCCAATGGCGGAAAAACCGTTAGCGACGATTTGTGATCGCGTTCCGGGGCAAATCCCCGCTTCGCATTCAACCACAACCTTACAGACAACGAAACGACCATGAAATCAAAACTGATCCGTTCCCTCACCATCGCCACGTTCAGCCTTGCGGCGGCCCTCCCGCTCAGCGCAAAGGACAAGGCGTCATCCACCATCACCAAGGCCGAGGTCAATGCGGCTCAGCAGGCATGGTGTGACGCGCTGGTTGCCATCGGCAAGGCCAACGAGGAAGGCAAGGACGCCAAGGCGCTCGCAACAAAGGTCCTCAGCGAGGCCTATGACTACGACAAGGGCAAGGTCTTCTTCAAGCCGACCCTCACCTACGGCAAAAACACCTTCCGCCCGACCAAGGAAGGCGCGCTCGCCTATTTCGTCGGTGGCGATCCGAATTTCCCGGAGGACAAGGGCTTCGCGCTCAAGCCCTGGGTGAAGGCACGCTATGACAATCTCGGCGACGGCGATGATGGCATCCAGATCCACGGCGACATCGCCATCACCATGGGCAACGTGTGGGTCACGGCCAAGGACGGCACGGAAGTGATGGTGGACAAGACCTTCGTCTTCAAGAAAGGCGATGACGGCAAGCTCCGCCTGATCGTCCACAAGTCATCGCTGCCCTACTCACCGGACAAGAAATAAACCTCAACAGGCGTCCGGTCTAACAGTCCATCGCCCGGCTCTTTTCCAAGGGCGGGGCAATGGACATTTTTTTGTGCTCAAACGCAAAGCAGCCGCCCCATCCGGAGCGGCTGCCAGCAACTGAAAACGGCCGAAGATGCAACGCTCAGAAAAACGTGCGGAAGGCGATCAAGTAGGTGACGGCATCCACGTCGCCCTTGGGGGTATCCAAGGTGGCGTATTCGATTCCGCCCATCAACTTCAGGTTGTCGCCACAGAGGTGATAGTTCAGACCGGCATAGAGCGTGTGGAGCTCGTCACCACGGCCGCTGTTGACGTCCACTCCGGTGCTGTGCCTTGAGTTAAGATAGCGTCCGTTGCTACCGATTCCCTGATCCTCGCTGGCACCTGCATATTGGTATTGGAAGACCGCCTGCAGACGATCCTCAAGAATCCAGTAGTGAGGCATGACCATGAGCGAGTGAAACGAGCCACCGCGGTTTCCGCTGCCGTTGTTTTCACCCAGGGCAAGAGTGGCGAGCGCTCCGAAGCGGTCTTTCTCGTAAATCGCATTGAAGGCGGTGGCCCATGCGTAGCCGAGGAAATCGTCCGCGCCGGATTCGTCATTGACGACCAGGTCGAGAACCAGCCGCCATTCGTCGGACATCTCGTTGGCCAATGACAGGTAGTAGGCTTGGCCGTCGTTCCAGCCGCCGATGAATTCCGAATCGTCCTCACCGCTGAACACGCCGACGGTGCCGGACCACTTGCCAAGCGCGGCATCGAGGGTCACACCGGTCGGGCGGTTGTTGGCGCCGTAGAGTTTGTTGGCGATGGCCGAGCGCTCGATGGTGTAGATTTCCTTGGAGGACATGTGAACTTCCTCGGTCATGTTGAACTTGAAGCGGCCGTAGTTGAGCTTGAACTCGTCGAGCGCACCCGCGCCGAAGGCTTTCTTGATATCAAAACTGAACACCGCCTCGTCGAATGTATCGTAGCCCCAGTCCAGATCGTTGCCGCTGCGGCGGCCGTCGTTGACCATGTTGAGCTTCACGTTGGCACTGAAGAACTGGAGGAAATCGGTCTTGGTTTCGATCCGCACGCGCCGGTATTCGTCGTATGTGTCATTGAAATCGCGGCCATTGACGTCCTCACCATCAAGGTAGGCGGCCTGGTATTGGAAGCGTCCACCCACTTGGAATCCCTGAAGGATCGGGTTTTCCTTGTTCTTGTAGAGCGTGCCGGGCTTGTTCTGGAGCCATTCGCACCAGTCGCCGGGATTGGACGGCGCGCTTTGGACAGGGGCGGCTTCCGGGCCGGCGAGGGCGGGGACTTGGAGACCCAGGGCAAGACCGAGGGCGAGCGGGAGTTGTTTGCGGATTGGCATGTTGGTGTTGCTTGGTTTTGTAGCGGGAACGCCAGACTGGTAAATGACGGAA
>RPOS01000093.1 GCA_003820635.1 Verrucomicrobiaceae bacterium
CATCGACTGCCGCACTCGTGCAGGCGCTGCCGCCAGGCATGTTGTCAACATGCGTGCTGGATGGCCAGACTTGGGCGCGTTCGGTAGCGGCAAATCCGTCGGTGGATATGGATCTCGTGGTAGAGAGAATACTGGCTGCCAGCCGTGAAAACGCCTAACCCCTCATTGCACCGGACCGCCTTCGGGGGCCGGTGAATTCGAACGTTGACTGATATATGACACCTGGACCAACCCTCATAATGAAGGCACCCGGATGCCTAAATCCGGTCAAATTCTCCACCATTGGCTCCGGCAATACATTCGGTGCGACATTCTGGACTGACGGAAAGCGTGAGGCACCCATGCTTCCCGACGAACCTTGGCTCAGGAAGAGTCCATCTGAAGGGGCTTTGTTCTGGTCGGACGAGTGTGAGGAGATCGGGCAAATTGACTTGTATTCCGCAGGTTCTGAGAAACCGGAGTGGAAAGATTTGGATTACGCAGTGGAACCATCAGAGGACGATTACGCTGCGGCACTTCAATCAGGCTTGGCGAGCACGCCAAAGAAATAACGATATATCAGAATGCGCTTATGGTGGCGCGGCAATGACCGTATTCGACAAGGGGAGACTACGGGCCTTTCCGATGCATATTGGGAGAATCTCCAACGATTTGAGAGCATATTGTCGGAAGAAGACGACAACCAAAGGTTAATGAAAGCCGAGGTATTACGAGAAATCTCTAGATTTGACGAGGCGCTGCGACTTCTCGATGGTGAGTTCCCCAAGGATTATACTCACGCGGTTCATCGGATACGGGATTTGGCATCACGCTCCGACTGCAAAGTTGCCAAACTTACATGATACGCATTGTCGAATCCGGCCCCCGGCATTAGTTAGATCTCCGGTCCCACACTACTCTGCGCACGGCTCCTTACAGGGCGGTTCCAATCAGACGCTTTTGGCCCGTAGTGAAGAACGATTCAGACGGCTCACCTCCCCCGCCACTTCCGCACCATCGCGACGAGCGACATGGCGCCGACGGCCAGACCCACGAGCAATGACGCCACGCGCAGGTGCCATTCGACTTGTTCCTGGAACGACGTGATGAGGCCCAACGCCGGCGAGGCGATGCCGACGATGGCTTTGGATACGTAGTCGAGGTCGATATGGCGCACGGTTGGATTACAGGTTTGTGGCCGCTACGAATGCGTCGTCGATTTGCTCTTCGGTCAACCCGAGTTCGGTCCCGAACATCGTGACCAGCGGATGGTCGCGGCGGTATTCCGTGGCATATTCAAACTAAATCAACGCGGCCTCGCGCATTGTGGCGTCGGGCGTGGCTTCAATCATGGACCTTAGCGCTTCACCCGTGATACCCTGCGACAACAGCCAAAGGCGGATCTGCCGTTGAGTGCATGGGGCGAACCTCGACTTGTCGCCGGGGTCGGGCGGAATTTCATCCCGGTTGTATTTGCCCCCCGCCGCGTCAAGCTCCTGCAAGCATTCTGCCAGGGACTTGCCAACGTTGCCGGAAGCTCTCCACAGAGTCACCTCGGTCCCGTTGTGTTCGTAGTCGTAGTGTTGCATGGTGATGGTGGTTATGGGCTTCCGATGACGAGGCAGGCGACACCCCGACCACGGAGCTTCTGCGTCAGGTAGAAGCCTTCTGCCGTGTTTGTGGTTCTCCGCATCAGTGGATACTGAGTGAAAGATATGTTATTGCCATAGCCAGGCTGGGTGGTGGCGAACCTCGTGCATTGGAAGCTGTTCGCGTCGATTACCGTGATCGGGCCGCAGGTGGCCTTGCTGGTAGAACTCGAATTCAACTCGTTGATGGATGCCGCCGCCCCTTGCGCTCCGCTGAAATGGACATAGTTGCCGGTGGCATACGGGTGGCCGAGAAGCACGACCTTGGCGTTCGCCGCCTGCGTAAGTAGATCAACTTCGGACGTCTCGCCACCGAGGATGAAGTCCACCCGAATAGACGCGCAGGCCAAGGGTGATGGTGAGGCAGTCAATGGTGAGACGCATGTTTTTCCTCCGTAACAATGTCAGCCACCAGGCGTCGCAGGATCTCCGTGGCACAGCCCATCGATTGGACTTCCGCTGCCTCCTCCTCGTGATCGACCAAGGCCGCGATGTCAGGCGTGTGGCTAGCTCGCGATGATTCGGCCATGTCGTGGTCCGGTGAACCATTGCCGTGGCGTTGAAGGCAGGGTTTGAGCAGACCGAGCTTCTCGGCCTCCTGAGGGACCTTACCATTGGCCAGCGGGGGCATGGTTTCCATGGCGCTGGCGTAGCGGTCGGCCGCACTGCCCGTCTTGTAGGTCGCCTTCGCCTTCTCACTCTTGGCATTGCCCTGAGATGCGGAGGAGAAAGCCCCGAAGGTCGGGTTCTTTCTCCAACCATGGGCATGCGACTCTCAGACTCGCGCTCCCAGCAGCTGGCTGGCGCGGAGACCGGGATGCGGCGGAGGATGTCACATGGACCGGTCGGCGGCGGGCTGGCGCAGGGCCAGCGGCGGGCCGAGGATTTCCCGCAGGATCACGGCGCGGCGGATCTCACTGCGGCTACTCACAGCCCCGCGCAGGCCGCCGCGGGCGGCTGCGGGCGCGTGAAAGCCCGTCTGCTGCGTGGCGCTACGCGTGCGCGTGGCGGCGGCTCCGCCCGTGGTGACGGCCTTGGTTTCGCGCAACTGACGCAGGCGCTCCTGAATCTCCGCTTGGCGCTTGAGCTCGGCCTCAGCCTCAAACACTGCAGCCGTCACAGGTGGCGGAACCGTCCTGTAAAGCGGCGGCGGCTCCGGCTTTGCCATGATTTCCCGCCACACTTCCTCTGGACCGAAGTCCTGATCCACTTCACCCCGTTCCGCCATTTCCTCGCGCGCCTGCTGCTCCTCGCGTTCGGCGGCCTTGGCATCCATCCGGCTTTTGAACCAGGATGCCATGGCCAACGCGACGAGGGCGACGATTTGGAAGTTGTCGAAAATCCAGTCCATGGGGCGGAGGTCAGGTGTCGGATTTGAAATATCAAATATCAGATTTCCCTTATCACTGCCCGTCCTTGGCGATGTTGCCGCGCATCTGGGTGTCGGACTTGATGTTTTCCATCTTGTAGTAATCCATCACGCCGAGGTTGCCGCTGCGGAAGGCTTCGGCCAGCGCGAGCGGGACCTGCGCCTCGGCCTCGACGACCTTGGCCTTCATTTCCGCGACGCGGGCGATCATTTCCTGTTCGAGCGCCACGGCGGCGGCGCGGCGGATTTCCGCCTGGGCCTGGGCCATGTTCTTGTTCGCCTCGGCCTGCGCTTCCTGGAGCTGCGCGCCGACGTTTTCGCCGACATCCACGTCCGCGATGTCGATGGAGAGGATTTCAAACGCGGTGCCCACATCGAGGCCGCGGTGAAGCACGACTTTGGAAATACTGTCCGGCGACTCAAGCACGGTCTTGTAGGTTTCCGCGGAGCCGATGGTGGTGACGATGCCCTCGCCGACGCGGGCGATGATGGTTTCCTCCTTCGCACCGCCCACGAAGCGGTCGAGGTTGGTGCGCACGGTCACACGGGCGCGGACTTTCACCTGGATGCCGTCCTTGGCAACGCCGTCGATGGTGGTGCGTCCGGATGCGGGATTCGGGCAGTCGATGACCTTCGGGTCAACCGAGGTTCTAACAGCCTCGACCACGCTCTTGCCGGAGCCCTTGGTGGCGAGGTCGATGGCGCAGGCGCGATTCCAATCCAGGCTGATGGCGGCCTTTTGCGCGGCGATGAGCGCCTGGATGGTGGGGATCACGTTGCCACCGGCGAGGAAGTGTGCCTCGATGTCGTTGATGTCGATGTCGATACCGGCCTTCTTGGCGGTGATGCGGGCGTCCACCACCATGCCGTAGGGCACTTGGCGCAGGCGCATCGCGATCAGGTCGGTAAAGCCGACATAGGCGCCGGCCAGCCAGGCGCGCAGCCAGACGCTGAAGAACGAGAGGATGATGCCGAACAGCAGCAGGCCGAGGATGGCAACAACGATGAGGATGATGGTGGATAGGTCGATCATGGCGGAGTCAGTTGGTTTTGGTTTCGGATACGATGAGACGGAAATTGTCAGCGTCGATGACATCGAGCGCGGCCCCGGCTGGCACCTGGCCGGATTGGCAGAACGCCTCGTAGCGCTTGCCGTCGATCAGGATGTATCCGCTGGGGGAAAGCATAGTGAGGGCCGTGGCGGGTTTGCCAATCAAATCCCGCGCCTCGCTGCCGAAGGCGGCGCTGACGGCGGTGATTTCCTTGTCGAGGAAAGCCCGGCGGCCGATGGCGGTTTTCGGCAACACGCGGAATTCGATGTAAAACGCGAGAATGGCCACCACGACAGCCACCGTCACGGCGAGAATGCCGCCGCCGGTGCCGTAGCGCATGAACGCCGCGATGCAACCGCCGAACATCATCAGTCCGCCGATGGATCCGAGGATGCCGCCCGGCACGATGACCTCCACGGCCAGCAGCACGATTCCCAGAGAGAACAACAGAATGATGAGCGTCATGACAGCACCTCCACGATAAGGCCGAACTCTGAAACACCCGTCACCTTGACCGGTATGCCGGCATCCGCGAAACCCATGGCAAGTTTCGCCTCGTAGCGCCTGCCGGAAATCTCGATCTGCCCGCTGGGGAAAAGCGCGGTGGCCGCCACACCGGATTGCCCGATGAGCGCGGTGCCCACGGGCTCGTCCCGACCACGGGAGTTGAGCGCATGCACCGGCCCCGGCTCGCCGCCCACGGCGGACTCCAACACCATCCGGCCCCACGGGCCGCCTTTTGGCAGGAATCTGAGAATCACGAGAAACACCGCCACCGCCAGTGCCACACCAGCCAGCACGTTGGCCAGCGGCCGCAGCAGCATGTCGCCCTCGAAGGAAACCGGCTCGCCCGGCCACAGGTCGAGCATCGCCCAGACCAGCGAGGCGAGCATCAGCGCAATGCCGCTGAGTGCCAGCACCAGGGTGCCGGGGAAGAAGAACAACTCGATGGCCACCAGCAGCAGTCCTAACAGGAAAATCAACGCCGGTTCGTAGCCGGAAAGCCCCGCCACATAATGCCCGAAGAAAACAATTCCCAACAATACGACACCCGAGATACCGAAGACCCCGAAGCCCGGCGTCTTGAACTCCACAAACAGCGCGAGCAGCCCCAGCCCGAGCAGCACCGGCGTGAAGGCGGTGATGTATTGCGCGAGTTTTTCAGACCAGGTGATCTCCAGCCGGGTGACGGAATGCCCGCCCGGCCCGTGGAGCTTGGTGATGAGCTCATCAAGGCTATCCGCGATACCGGCGCCTAACAACGGCTGCGGCGGATCGCCATAGGTTTTGACGGCTTCCTGCGCGGTGAGCGAAAGCAGCTCGCCCTTGGACTTGATGACGGTTTCCCCGATCTTGAATTCGTAGTCGGCATCGATCATCGCGGAGATCACCTCGCCGCGGTAGCCCTTGCCTTCGGAAATGGCGCGCACGCGGGCCTTGAGATAACTGTTGATCTTGGCCTTCATGGTGGCGTCGATCTCACCGCCGGTGGCCATGACGGGAGCTGCCGCGCCGATCACGCCGGCGGGGGCGAAGTAGATTTCATCGGTGCCGGCGGAAATGAGCGCGCCGGCGGAGATGGCCTCGCGGTTGACATAGGTGACGGTCTTGCCGGGGAATTTTTCGAGGGCCAGCAGCATGTCGAAGGTCACGTTGAGCGCGCCGCCGGGCGTTTCCATGTCGAGAATGATGGTGTCCACCTTGTTCTCGATGGCCTCCTTGAGCCCGCGGCGCAGGATGTAGAGCTCGGGCTTGGCGATCTGCGCGCGGATCGGGATCACCACCACCTTCGCCGGGCCACGGCTATCGGCGGGCGTTTCCGCCGCAACAGGCTGTGCAAAGGCCATGCCGCCACAAACCGCCGCCAAAATTGCTATCAATGCCCGATGCACGTTTGGAACTATGGATGCGAATGGCTGACAAGCAAGCTTGCCGACGATGGAAGATTCTGGAAATTTTCCAAAACGCGGCAACCGTGGCCGCATCGCCTTGACAGCTGCGTGATCCGTGCGGCTTTTCGGCGCGTCGTGTCGCGTCGCCTGCTTGTCCGCCGACGCCCGGCAACTGACGAAGCCACCTTGCCATGGAATTGTATTGGATCATTGCCGCACCGCTGTTAGCCGCGCCTTTGTCGCCGTGGCTCGTCCGTGCCGTGGGATCCAAGGCGGCGGGGTCCTTGCTGGCGCTGGTGCCCTTCGCGCTGGTCGGCTGGCTGCTCACACAGGCTGCAGGCGCAGGGCCGGCGCTCGAGTGGTCACGCCCGTGGATGCCATCGATGGATGTGGAAATGGCGCTGCGCGTGAGTGGATTCGAGCGGCTGTTTCTCTGCCTTGTAGCCTTCATCGGCGGCCTGGTGCTGATTTATGGCGGCGCCTATCTGGACGGGGACTCGAAAGTCGCGCGCTTCTTCGTGATCGTGCAGATCTTCATGGCGGCGATGCTCGGCGTGATCGCCGCGGACGACATGATCTTCACCTTTGTCTTCTGGGAACTGACGAGCCTGACCTCGTTCCTGCTGGTGGGATACAAGTTTTACGATCCGGTGGCGCGCAAGGCGGCGCTGCAGGCGCTGCTGGTCACCGGCGCCGGTGGTCTGGCGCTGTTAGGCGGCTTGATCCTGCTGGCGCAAATCACCGGGGAAACCAGGATTTCCGCGCTGGGCGCACATTCCGAGGCGATTGCGGAAAGCCCCTTGTTCGTGCCGGCATTGCTGCTGGTACTGGCCGGGGTTTTCACCAAGTCCGCACAGGTGCCGTTCCATTTCTGGCTGCCCGGCGCGATGGCCGCGCCCACGCCGGTGAGCGCCTATCTGCATTCCGCCACGATGGTGAAGGCCGGTGTCATCCTGCTGGCGAAACTTTCTCCGGCGATGTCCCAGACCGAACTCTGGGGACTGATCGTGATCCCGGTGGGCGCACTGACCATGCTCACCGGCGCGGTGATGGCCGTGCTGCAGACCGACCTCAAGCGCTTGCTGGCCTACTCCACAGTGAGCGTGCTGGGCACACTGGTGATGCTGCTCGGCTTCGGCGACGCGTTCTCATTCAAGACGGCGATGTTCCTGGCGCTGGTGCATGGCTTTTACAAAGGCGCGCTCTTCATGGTGGCCGGCACGGTGGATCATGCCACCGGCACCCGCGATGTGCGCTCGCTCTCAGGGCTGCGCGAGAGCATGCCATGGCTCGCCTTCGCGGCGGCTGCCGCCGCGCTGAGCATGTCCGGCGTGCCTCCCACGCTTGGCTTCATCAGCAAGGAGTTGTTATATGAGGCCAAGCTATCCATTCCATTCGCCCGCCACGCGGTGACCGGGCTCGGCGTGCTGGCCAACTCACTGGCGGTGGCCATCGCCTTAATCGTGGGGGTGCGGCCGTTTCTGGGAAGCCCCGGAGAGGCATCGGCGCATCATGCCCCAGGCTGGGGGCTGGTGCTGCCGCCGGTGCTGCTGGCGGCGCTGGGCTTGGTGCTCGGCCTGATGCCATGGTTGTTGGACAAGCATCTGATTTCACCGGCGGCCTCGTCGCTGGGACATGATCCGGCGCTGGCCAAGCTCACTCTGTGGCATGGATTCACCCCGGTGCTTGCGCTGAGTGTGGCCACGCTGGCGGCCGGCTTCCTGTGGTTCAATGTGCGCTCTCGATTTTCGATCGCCGCGCGGAGCATGGAGAAAATCCACTGGCTCACGCCCACCGCGCTTTATTTCAGGTGCTTGGATGGCATCCTGAAACTGGCGGCTTTCCTCACCGGTTGGATCCAGCAGGGCCAGTTGCGGGTTTATGTGAGAGTCACGCTGATCGCCGCGTCAGGCCTCATCCTGTATGCCACGGCACGGGTGTATGAGGAATTCACCACCCTCTCCAAGGTGCCGCTCGGGGTGTTCGAAACGATGACCGTGTTGGTGATGGCCGTTTCCGCGCTCGCGGCGGTGCGCTCCAAGAGCCGCCTGGCGGCAATCCTCTCCCTCGGTGGTGTCGGCTATTCGGTGGCCTTCATCTTCGCCGCATACGGCGCACCGGATCTGGCGATCACCCAGCTGCTGGTGGAGACGCTCACCGTGGTGTTGTTTTCCTTCGTGATCCTCAAGCTGCCGCAAATCCGCGAGATTTCCCGCAGCCGCACACGCCGCTGGGACGCGCTGATCGCCACGGCGGCCGGACTGGCCATGACACTGGTGGTGTGGAAGGCGATGCATGTCCAACTGCACGAGCCGATCTCACCAGGCTTGGTCGAGCGCTCTGCCACCGAGGCCTACGGCCGCAATGTGGTCAACGTGATCTTGGTGGACTTCCGCG
This sequence comes from Verrucomicrobiaceae bacterium, assembly GCA_003820635.1. The sequence continues at coordinate 8,339 of RPOS01000093.1, forward strand.
CGCTCGATACGCTAGGCGAGATTCTGGTGCTATCGCTCGCCTGCCTGGGCGTGACCGCGCTGCTCTTCCGCAAACGCAAATTCCGCAATACCGACGAGAACCACAGCGAGCGCGCCAGCGCGCGTGAAGGCACCCGGCTCATCTGATAGATCCTTTCCGCAATGAACGAATTCCATCACAGCATGTTGCCTGCCGCCGCCAGACTGGTGGTGCCGGTGCAATATGTCTTTTCGATCTATCTGCTCTTGCGCGGCCACAACCTGCCGGGCGGCGGATTCATCGGCGGACTGGTGCTGGCCAGCGCGCTGGTGCTGCGCGCCATGGTGGATCCGAAACGGGTGCCGAAGTTTGACCTGATCAGGCTTTCGGGCATCGGTTTGCTCGTCGCTTTGCTCTCTGCCGTGCTGCCATGGCTGACAGGGAAAACCTTCTTCACCGGCTTGTGGGGCGGCCAGATCTGGCTGCCCGCGCTCGGCGATCTCAAGCTCGGCACGCCGCTCTTGTTCGACATCGGCGTCTTCCTCGTCGTCACCGGGGTGGCCGCCAAGCTGCTGCTGGTACTGCTTTCGCAAACCCAGAGCTCCATCAAGATCCGCAGGGATACAAACTGACCATGGAAAACCTCCTGCCCATCGCCATCGGCATTCTTTTCGCCTGCGGATGTTATCTCTGCATGCGCCGCAACATCGTGCGCGTGCTGCTCGGCATCATGCTTTTCAGCCAGGCGGCAAACCTGCTCATTTTCGCCGGTGCGGGGCTCTCCACCGGCACGCCACCGATCATCCCGGGGGATGCCACCACCCTGACCGGAGCCTATGCCGATCCGCTGCCGCAGGCGCTGGTGCTCACCGCCATCGTGATCGGCTTCGCCGTGCTGGCCTTCGCCATCGCGCTGGTGCTGCGCGCCTGGCACAAGACCGGCAGCGACGACCTCGACACCTTTCACAAATCCGACACCTGACCGCCTACGCCTCAGCTCTTTCCCATGCCTGCCGACTCCCCATTGATTGCGCTGCCGCTGGTCCTGCCGATTTTCGCGGTGGGTGTGCTGCTGTGCCTGCGCAAGGCGGGTGAGGCGACGCGCCATGCCCTGAACATCCTCACCTGCACGGCGATGTTGGTGGTGTCCGTGTTCCTCTATGCACAAGTGTCCGAGCACGGCGTGCTGGTGCTGCGCACCGGTTCATGGCCGGCGCCTTTCGGAATCACACTGGTGGCGGATTTGTTATCCGCAGTGATGGTATTGGTGACCGCGGTGATCGGTCTTGGTGTGGCGGTTTACGCCGCAGGCAGCGGCACCGGAAAATTCCGCGGATACTTCACTCCACTCTTCCAGGCGCTCTTGATGGGCGTGAACGGATCGTTTCTCACCGGGGACTTGTTCAATCTCTATGTCTGGTTCGAGGTGATGTTGATGTCATCGTTTGTGCTGGTCGCGCTGCCCGGCGGCAGGCCGCAGCTTGAGGCGGCGGTGAAATACCTGACACTCAACTTCATCGCCTCCGCGTTCTTCCTCGTCGGCCTCGGCGTGCTCTATGGCATGCTCGGCACGCTCAACATGGCGGACCTCGCGGTGAAACTCGCGCCCTTGGGCGAGAGCGACCTGGTGCTTTCATCAGCCGTGCTGTTCCTGGTGGCCTTCGGCATCAAGGCGGGCGTGTTCCCGTTTTATTTCTGGCTGCCCTCGTCTTATCACGTCACGCCCACGCCGGTGGCGGCAGTGTTCGCCGGGTTGCTCACCAAAGTCGGTGTTTACGCCTGCATCCGGGTTTTCACGCTGGTATATGCCGGCCATCAGGAATTCCTCGCCAGCCTGCTGCTGCCCATCGGCGTGTTGACGATGATCACCGGCGTCTTCGGCGCGGCCAGCCAGTTTTACATTCCGCGCATCCTGTCATTTCATATCATCAGCCAGATCGGATACATGATCGTCGGCTTGGGATTCTTCACCCGTGGAGCGCTGGCGGCCACCGTGTTCTACATCGTCCACCACATTCTGGTGAAGGCGAACCTGTTCCTGATCGGCGGCATCATCGGTCACAGGACCGGCTCCCAGACGCTGAAGAAAACCGGCGGGCTTTACAAAAAAGCGCCGTGGCTCGCGCTGTTGTTCCTGATCCCCGCGATGTCGCTGGGCGGGATTCCGCCCTTGTCCGGATTTTTCGCCAAGTTCGCGCTGGTCCGCGAAGGTCTGGCGCTTGGCCAATGGACGGTGATCGCCGCATGCCTTGCGGTGGGGCTGCTCACGCTCTACTCGATGGTCAAGATCTGGAACGAGGCCTTCTGGAAAGACGCGCCCGCCGGTGAGAAGCAGCCCGACCGGCCGATGCCGCTGATGATGATGGCCCCGGCAATCGCGCTGGCGGCCTGCACGGTGATGTTCGGTATTTTCCCTGGATTTTTCATGGATGTGGCGCTTCGCGCGGCCGATCAACTCATCAACCCCGCAGGTTATATTGAAGCGGTGCTGCAAACCACCACCCCGGCACGCTGATGATCATGAAGCTTTATCATTCCATTATGTTCGGCCTCATTTATCTGCGGGAAGTGGCTATTTCCACCTTCCGCCTCGCGCTGCTCGTGCTGAGGCCGCAGATCAAGCTCAACCCGTGCTTTGTGGAGGTGCCACTGGACTTGCAGCAGCAACTGCCGCGCCTCCTCTTCGCCTGCCTGATTTCCATGACCCCGGGCACCATGAGCGTGGGCCTCGACCCGGACCGCGGCATACTGCTGGTGCACCTGCTGGACGCACCCGATGCCGATGCCGCCATCCGGGAAATGAAGGAAACCTTTGAACAACCCCTCATCAGGATCTTCGGCCGCGGCTGAGCCTTGCGCCGGACCATCCCTTATCCGCCATGACTTTCCTCATCTGTTACTCCCTGCTCGCGCTCTCGCTGGCGATGACCGCTTGGCGCCTGTTCCAAGGCCCCACCGCCGCGGACCGGATACTTGCCATCGACCTGCTGGCGGTCATCACCGCCGCGGCAGTGGTTTTGCATGCCATCGATGAAGGCACGCCGGTATTCCTGGATGTGATCGTCGTGCTGGGAGTCATCGTGTTTTTCGGCACGGTGGCGCTGGCCAGAACCCTTACCCGCGAACCTTGATCATGAAGGAAATTCTCATCCAAATCTTCTGTGTGCTGGGTTCCGTGGCGGTGTTTCTAGCAGCTATTGGCATGCTGCGTTTCCCGGATTTCTTCACCCGCACCCATGCCGCCACCAAGGCGAGCGCCTTCGGGCTGGCCTGCTTCCTGCTGGCCGCGTGTCTCGACTTCCCGCAGATCAACGTGATCCTCAAGTCGCTCTTCGCATTGATCGCGCTGTTCATCACCCTGCCCGTGGCCTCCCAGGCGCTGGCGGATGCGGTGCGGAAAAATGACAAGGGGGGAGCCTAGAACTCCCGCGGCTCGAGCCACTTCTCGCGACGGAACCACGTTTCCTGGCGCTTGGCGTATTGGCGGGTGGCGGCGTTGATGAGATCCTCACAGGTGCCGCGGTTGATTTCTCCATCTATCAGCGCGCGGATCTCGCGGAAACCTATCGCCTTTTCGCAGTTGGTGGAAACCTTGCTGAGAGCGGCGACTTCTTCGATCGCACCGCCGTCAAGCATCGCCCGGGTGCGGGCGGCGATGCGCACGTGGAGCTCAGACCGTGTGCGCTGGATGACGATGCCGCGCAGGCTGGCGGAAATTTCACGGGTCTGGCTTTCCCATTGGTCGCGCAGCTCGGAGGCCTTCTGACCTGTTAGAAAACAGATTTCCAGAGCCCGGGAAACAAAGCGCCGGTTTTGCAAGGCCGTGCGTGCGGCTTCCACCGGATCGAGCGAGCGGAGCTGGGCGACAAGATCCTCC
>RPOS01000094.1 GCA_003820635.1 Verrucomicrobiaceae bacterium
CATGAGGTGAAGCGCTGGCTGCACGAGCTCGGTCTGCGCGTGCCGCAGGACATCGGCCTGATCCAATACGAATGGCGCCCCGACCACGGCGAGTGGGCGGGCATGAACCAGCGCAACGACCTGGTGGGCGAGGCGGCGATGGACATGCTCATCTCGATGATCCACCACAACGAGCGCGGCGTGCCGGCAAACCCGCGCGCCACGATGATCGGCAGCCACTGGGTGGATGGCTCCACGGTCCGCGCCCCAACCCGCCGGAGTCAGCATGTGGCGGGAAGTTTCAACACGCCCACGTAGGGCAGATTCCGGTATTTCCCCTGATAGTCGAGGCCGTAGCCGACCACGAACTCATCGCCGATCTCAAAGCCGACATAGTCCGCCTGCACGTGTTCGGCGCGCTGCTTGTCCTTGGCTAACAGAACGGCGGTGTGAACGGCCACCGCACCCTCTTCCATCAGGCGCTCGGTCACCGCGTGCAGCGTGCGGCCGGTGTCCAGGATGTCATCCAGCAAAAGCACATGCCGCCCCTGCACCTCGGGAAAATGGCGGTCGAGAAAATCCACCGTCCCGGAACTCTCGACGCCGCCGTGGTAGCTGGCCACGTTGAGACACTCGATCTCGAGCACGCGCGGCACGCGCCGCAGCAGGTCCGCCGCGAAAACGAGCGCTCCCTTGAGCAGGATGATCACCACCAGCGTGCCGCCCGGAAAGTCCCGCTCGATGTCCTGGGCCATGGCGTCGAGGCGTTTCTCGATCACCGCCTCGTCGATCAATACCCGCTCGATGTCGTTGCGCATGGCGCGGGATTAGCCGCTTCCATCGCCGCCGCCAAGCGCCAATCCCTGCGCCACAAACGCAGAACGGGCGCGGACTTTTACCAGTCCGCGCCCGAAAGCACATTTCCCCCCAAAGATTCCGTTTGGCTTTGCCGGCCTTGATTCGACTTCCCCCCGGAGTTCGGATCGGCCCTGTGGCTCAGTTGCGCGGAATTGAGAATATGTCGGAAAGGTTTTCAGTCTGCCGTGGCACGCTGTCGCCTTTCGTTGGTGATACACTGCTCTTGATTTTCGGGTTTTGAAAGCGATTTGCAGTCCCGATTCCGGCCAACTGTTCCCATTTCCGGCCATTATCCGGGTGCCGGACAGCAGACGGGCCGCGCACTCAACCGTTCATCAGGCTTTCGATCTCGTCGGGGTCGATCGGGATGTTGGCCATCAGGTCGAGATTGCGGTTTTTACCGACGAGGACGTCGTTCTCAAGGCGGATGCCGAGATTTTCCTCACGGATGTAGATACCAGGCTCAATGGTGAGGACCATGCCCTCGGCGATGGGCTCGTGCGGCGGCGAGACGTCATGCACGTCGAGCCCGAGGTGATGTGAAATGCCATGCATGAAATACTTTTTCACCAGCGGCTTGTCCGGCCCCTGGGCCTTCGCCTCCCTGGCGCTGAACAAGCCCAGTTCCACCAGTTCGCGCTCCATCAGCCCGACGACTTCCTTCTGATAGTCCACCGGTGTCACGCCGGGGCGCAGCAGTTCATTCGCGCCGCGGAAGACGCGCAGCACCGCGTCATAGACCTCGCGCTGGCGTTTCGTGAAACGGCCGTTCACCGGCACGGCGCGGGTGAGGTCCGAGTTCCAACCGGCGTATTCCGCAGCCACGTCCATCAGGAGGATATCCCCGTCGCGGCAGACCTTGTCGTTCTCCACATAGTGCAGCACGCAGGAACTTCCGCCGGAGCCGATGATCGGCGTGTAGGCAAACCCCCGCGAGCCGCGGCGCACGAATTCATGCAGCAACTCGGCCTCGATCTCCCACTCGCCCACGCCCGGCTTGATGAATCCCAGCGCGCGGCGGAAGCCGGCTTCTGTGATGTCGCAGGCCTTCTGGATCATGCGGATTTCCTCGGCGTCCTTGATGGCGCGCAGCCGGTGCATGAGCGGGGCGAGGCGCTCGTAGCGGTGCAGCGGATAGCGTGCCTGGCAGTCCTTGATGAAGCGCGCGTTGCGGGTTTCCACCACGTTGGCCGCCCGCGGATGCTCGTTGGTGGAAAGATAGACATGCTCCGCCTGCGTGGTGAGACGGTGAAGAAATCCCTCCAGCGCGCTGCTCCATTCGACGCGCTCAATGCCGCTGAGCGCACGGGCCCTTTCCTTGGTGAGCTTCTCGCCTTCCCAGATGGCGATGTGCTCGTTGGTTTCCCGCACGAAAAGAATCTCGCGCTCCTTCGGATCCACCGCATCCGGCATGAGGATGAGCGTGGTTTCCTCCTGGTCCACTCCGGTCAGGTGGAAAAGGTCGTTGTTCTGCCTGAATGGCATCGTGCCGTCCGCATTCGTCGGATGGATGTCATTGGAGTGGAGAATGACGATGCTGTCCGGCCGCAGCAGTTTGCGGAGCTTTGAGCGGTTGCGGGTGAAAAACCCTGGAGAAATCGGTTCGTGGCGCACCCAGGCACTTCACGCCATTCCACCGCGCCGGGCAATGCGGATTTTGGCTCTCCCGCTCACCCGAGATTCGAGATCGTCTGGAAGATGGCGGTGATCATCAGGTAGGCCATGGTGCCGATGAGGCCGGCCATGATGATGAGCACGGTGGGCATGATCAGCGCCATGATGCGCTGCAGGTCCTTGTCGAGCTCCTTGTCATAGCGCTCGGCTGCGCGGCGCAGCGACTGGTCGATTTTCCCCGTTTGCTCGCCCACCGCGATCATGTCGATGAGCAGCGGAGGGAAGGAGCCGTTGCGGATGAGCGCTTTGGAAAACGAGCGGCCGTCGCCCACCTGGACGATCACCTGGTCGAGCGCGGCGCGCAGCGAGCGGTTCTGGGTGGCGTCACGCGAGAGTTCGAGCGCGCGCAGCAGCGGCAGTCCGTTGCCGACGAGGTTGGCCATGGTTTCCAAAAACTGGACGTAGAAGCGGCTGGTGATGACACGACCGGCGAGCGGCAAACGGAGTTTCATCCGGTCCCACGCGGGCTTGTTGGCATCGTTGTCCTTCCATGCCTTGAAGAAAATGCCGCTGGCGATGAGCGTGAGAAGGATGACCAGCCACCACTTGCTCATGAAATCCGAGGCGGCGATGAGGATGGCCGCACCTAACGGAACTTTTCCGCCGGGTGTGCTTTCGATCAAGGCGGTGAGCTGCGGGATGAGCGTAGTGACGAAAACGATCGAAACACCGATGCCGGCAAGCACCAGAAAGGCCGGATAGATCATCGCGAGAATCAGGCGGCTCTGCAGTTCCGATAGCGTCTTGAGGTAGTGAGCCTGGCGCTTGAGGATGGTATCCAGCGCACCGGAGGCCTCACCCGCGGCGGCCAGCGAGCAGTAGAGCGGGCCAAAGCTGGGGCTCACCTTTTTCAAGGCAACGGAGAAGTTGACACCATCTCTGACAATCTGGCGGATCTTGTAAGAAACCGCCTTGAGGTTGCCGAGTTCCTGGCGGTTTTCCATCGACTTGAGCGCCGGCTCGAGTTGCAGGCCGGCGGCGAGCATGTCGGAGAGTTCTTCGGTGAAAAGCACGACTTCCCCACGCTTGAGCTTGATGGGACCTTCGGGGATGGCGTCTTCCTTCGCCTCCGTCTTTCCGGATGCTTTCCCCTCCTCGTCCACCCTCGCCTTTCCTGCTGGCTTGCGGGTCTGCACGGCGGCGGAGGTTTCCCGCAGATTTACCGGCTGCAGCCCCTTCTTGTCGAGCATGCGCAACGCCTCCGGGCGGTCCGCGGCGTCAATCTCACCGGTGGTGACCGATCCGTTGGTGGCGAGGGCTTTGTAGGCGAAGACGGGCACGGCGAGGATTGTAGATTGATTATTGGATATTGATTATTGGTGAACGGATGACGGAGGTTTCAGATGAATATTCAATATTCAATTCATTCCCCGCCGCCGATGTCCGACGAGGTGACGGAAATGACTTCCTCGATGGTGGTCATGCCCTGCATCACCTTGAACCATCCGTAGGTGCGCATCGGCACGTAGCCATCGCGGAAGGCCTGCTCGCGCATCTTGGGTGCGGGTGCGCTGTGGGCGACGAGTTCCTGCATGGCGGGCGTGACGAGGATGACTTCATAGATCGCGAGGCGGCCGGAGAAACCGGTGCCGCGGCAGCGGTCGCAGCCTTTGGTGGTGTAGGGGATGCCGGGAATCTCCAGCGGGATGCCGAGGCTGCGCTTGTCCTCGTCGGAAATTTCACGCGGCACCTTGCAGTTCGGACAAAGGCGGCGCACCAGACGTTGTGCGAGGAAGGCGCGCACGGCGGCGGATACGAGGAACGGTTCCACACCCATGTCCACCAGACGGCTGATGCCGCCCATGGCGTCGTTGGTGTGGAGGGTGGAAAACACCAAGTGACCTGTTAGAGAGGCGCGAATGGCGATTTCCGCGGTCTCGAGGTCGCGGATTTCACCGATCATCACGATGTTGGGGTCGGCACGCAGGATGGAACGCAGGGCGTTGGCGAAGGTGAGGCCGATCTCGCTTTTCACGGCGATCTGCATCACGCCGGTGAGTTTGTTTTCCACCGGATCCTCGACGGTGACGATGCGCCGCTCCGGGTGGTTCACCTCGCTGAGGAAGGAGTAAAGGCTGGTGGATTTACCGGAGCCCGTGGGACCGGTGATGAGGATGATGCCGTTGGGCAGGTGCAGCAGTTGCTCGATCTTTCTCTGCACGAACGGCTCCATCGAGAGCTTGGCGAGGTTGAATTTCTCCTGGTTGAGCAGACGCAGGGAAACACTCTCGCCCTCGACGGTCGGCACGGTGGCGACGCGGACGTCGATGGTCGCGCCCTCGAACTGTAGGTTGATGCGGCCGTCCTGCGGCACTCGGCGCTCGGCGATGTCGAGGCGCGCCATGATTTTCAAGCGCGCGATCACCGAGCTTTGCAGCGCCTTGATGTTTTCCGGCACGGCCACCTCGATCAGGCGGCCGTCGATGCGGTAGCGGATGCGCAGGTTGGTGGCGAGCGGCTCGACGTGGATGTCGGTCGCACGTTGGTCGAGCGCCTCGCGGATGATCTGGTTGACGAACTTGACGACGCTGGCTTCCTCGTCGTCGTCGTGGTCGATGATGTTGGCCTCGTCCTCTCCGGACTCGATGGCGTCGTAGTCGAAATCGCGGCCTTCGAGGATCTGTTCGAAGGTATCGGCGCCCACCCCGTAGAGGCGGCGCAGCGCCTCGTGCAGGCGCTTGCGGGATGTCATGCACCAATCGATGGGCAGCGAGAGTTCCTGGGCTGCGGCCTGGCGGGCGACGAGGTTGAAAGGATCGAAGGTCGCGAGTTTCAGGCGTTTTTTATCGCCCTCGCCGGTGATTTCCACCGGCAGCAAGCGGTGGCGCAGCGCGATCCGCGGCCCGCAGGCCTCGCGCAGCGGCAGCGGCACCTCCGGAATAGGAATGACATCCAGCCACTCCAGGCCGAGATCATGGGCGAGTTCGCGCATGTAAGGCTCCTCATCCACCACCCCGGCGTCCAGCACATCATCGATGGGTGAGCGTTGGCGCTGGGCTGCGGATTGCAGCACCTCGGTGAGCGCGGGAATATCGTCACATCCGGTGCGGCGGGCGGGTTCGATCAAAAGCTGGGTCATGTGTGGCTGACGTGTTGTCGCTTAAAACCAGCCCGGGCGCAATCTGTCTCTTCAAAATGCCCGCGGGCGCAAAACGGCCTTGGTCCAATTCCACGCTCGCTTCAGAATCGCCAGCTTGACGATCCACCAATCCTGTGCAGGATACTGTTCTTATGACCGTATTATCACTACGGCGAATGAATCACTCCACGTGCATCTTGTTATTTCTTTTCGCAATGCGCTTGGCTGCATTTGACGAGCCCACCGCGCCACCCATGCCCCTCTCCAGTCATCCCCGCGCCGCTGCGGCTGAAGCCCGGGTGCGCCCGGCGCTTGAGCGCGATTTGAAAAAGGCCGGCCTGGAATTCGGCGCGCCGGTCTTCATCCGTGCCTTCAAGGAGGAGCGCGTGCTCGAACTCTTCGTTCAAAACCGCACCTCCGGAAAATTCGAACTCTTCCGCAGCTACCGCATCGCGGCAGCATCCGGCAAGCTTGGCCCGAAACTCGCCGAGGGCGATGGCCAGGTGCCGGAGGGTTTCTACTTCGTGCCGCCGTCTGCGATGAAACCGGACAGCCGATATCATCTGGCATTCAACATCGGATATCCCAATGTATATGATCGCTTCCATGGCTGGACGGGGAGCTTGATCATGGTGCATGGCAACCGGTATTCGATCGGTTGTCTGGCGATGACCGACGAAAAGATCGAGGAAATCTACACGCTCTGCGCGGCCGCCCACGCCGACACCCAGCGCTTTTTCCGCGTGCATCTTTTCCCCTTCCGCATGACGGAGGAACGCATGAAACGTGCCGCCTCTTCCGAATGGGAAGACTTCTGGAACAATCTCAAAGAGGGATATGATGCCTTCGAGAATAAACACATCCCGCCGAATGTAAGTGTGCGCGGCGGGCGCTACCATTTTGGTGATTGAAGTTGAAAACCCAAATTCAACCACGAAAAAAACGAAATTCCACGAAAGGCTCAAGGATTTACAGCAGTCCCGATCCTGCACGGTTCATGACAGCGCATGACTTCGTACTTCCCTTATTTTTAGTGCTTTTCGTGACTTTCGTGGATTTTCTGAATTCGGATTGAATCTCACAAAAGCCGCCGCGAAAGCTCGGCGAGCCATGAGGCGAGGTCGGCGGCGGCGGGTGTTTCGGGCAGGGCGTCGAGGTTGTTGAGGTCCCAGCGGAAGACGAGCTTGTAGCCGTCCCACTCCCCTGCCCCGCCGCAGTCGCGGATCCATTTCGCGGCGCGGTGGTTTTCCACCAGGGTGTAGGCCACCATCTGTTCCACGCCGGCGCGGAAGGCGGTGATCCACAACACGGCGAGCAAGAGGGTGCCGATGCCGCGGCGTTGGTCATCGTCAAGCACCATGACGGAAATTTCCGCCTCATCGGGCTTGTCAGGATTGCGCCACCAGCTTGCGCCTCCCACGCCGGGAAACCTGCGGGCGGGATCAAGCAGCGCCCAAGTGAGATGAAGTGTGCGATCCTGATCGAGCAGACGGTCCAGCATTTTCTTGCCGAGCATCTCGCCGGTGCGCGTCCAGAACCGCTGGTAGCGGGCCTCGGGAGAAAGGCGCCGGTAGGCCTCGGCCACCAAGGCGCGGTCCTCTTCGATCAAGGGCCGGACAATCACCGGGGTGCCATCGCGCAGAGTGAGTTCGAGGCGGTCGTTGATCGCGGTCATGGCATGGAGTCTAACGCGGCTGCGCCGGGCATCAACCATGACGGCAGAGTTTCGGGATCGCCCCAGACGCGGACGAGGGTGTTCTTTGCGCCGTTTTCACCGTGTTCGGTGGCAAGCAGGAGGCGGGTGCCGCCTTTTTCCAGATCCCAGAGATCGGTGCCGCCGCCGGATTTCCAGCCGTCGTGCAGCAGGCGATCCAGAAATTGCTCACGCGAGCCGCTGCCGGCTTCCCATTCATGAGATCCGGAGCCGTCCGAATCGCCCTTCTGCCCGGGCCAGGATTCCACCAGCCATCTGCGGCAGCGCGCCCATGCCCGCAGCCTTGGAGCTATCCAAGCCACGGCAGTGAGCGCGAGGCGCGCGCGCCAGCAATCGAAGCGCCGGTCCAATCCGCGCAGTGGCAGCATGCGGCTGATGAGTGCCTGATAACCGGCACTGCCCATGGCTCCAAAATAGATGATGGAATCCGCCGCCACGCGCACCGGGCCGCCGCCATAGACGAATCCCCGCCACTTGGCGGTGCCGCGCCGGGTGAAACGCGCCGGATGTTTGGAAATCAGAAGTTTTTCCGCCGCACCGTAGCCAATCTGTTGGCGCAGAAACGCCCGGATCGACGGCCGCCGCCAGTGCCAGACGAAAGCCCCCGGCGCGAAGCCGAGCCGGTATCCGGCGTCGCTCAGCCGCCAGCAGAAATCCACATCATCGCCGGCCGTGTGAAACCGCGGATCAAAGCCGCCGATCGCATCGAATGCGGTTTGGGTCACTGCCAGATTGCAGCCGGGCAGATGCTCGGCCTCCACATCATCGAGCATCACATGGCTGGGCGCGCCAGGTGCCGCGCAAACCACCGCCTCGCGCCATGATCGCGGCGGCGGCGGCAGGTTCGGCCCGCCCGCGGCGGCAAAGCGCCCGTCGGCGAATACCCGGTCGAGACGAAGCAACCATTCACGGTCCGGCATGCAGTCATCATCGGTGAAGGCGAGGATTTCGCCACCCGCCGCAGCCGCCCCGGCATTGCGGGCGGCACTCAGGCCACAGGGAGCGAGCCGCAAAAGTTTCACCCACGGAAATCGCTCCGCCACCAAGTCCGCAGTGCCATCCGTCGAGCCGTCATCGACGAGAATCGTCTCGAAATCCGCGCCCTCCTGTTTTCCCACGGCTTCCAGACAAGCGCCGATGCGCTCGCTGCCGTTGCGCGTGCAGATGATCACGGAAAACGCATGTGATGCGCGCGGCGGCAGGCTTGCTGATGCCATCACGGAGGCGATGGCGGCCAGCGCGGGTTTGGCGTGCCCCTCGCGGCCTGTTAGACCGAAATCCCAGTCTAGCACTTCCGTGCCGGCGTTCCACCAACGGTCGCTCCATGCATAAATGGTGAAGCCGGCGCATTCCTGATCGCGGGAAATTTCCATCGCCCATTGGAGCGCCTCAGCCTGGCACCCGACACCGTTTCTGTTAGAATCCAGCCCGAACTCGGAGATCACAAGCGGCCGGTCCCCGGCGATGTGATGCAGCCGTTTGACATAACTGCGGAAATCATCCGCGTTTTCCAGATAGATGTTGAATGCCGAGAAGTCGGCGTTTTCGGGTTCCAGATACTCGGTGCTCGGATAGTTGGCGTAGGCGAAAAGAAGACCGGGTGCGAGCGTGCGGCCCAGCTCGATCAAATCCTCGATGCTGCGGCGCACGCGCAGCGGTCCCATCCAGCGCACCAGGTCGGCGGGAATTTCATTGCCCAGATACACACCGGCAAGCGCCGGATGGTCCGCCGTTTCGCGCAGCGCCCGCGCCAGGGCGACCCGCGCCGCACTCAGCAGTGCGGGACGCCGGAAAAAATCCGCGTTCTGGCCCCACTTGAGGCCGCCGAAAACCCGGAGTCCATGGCACGCGGCCTCATCCAGCAGGCGGTGGTCCGGCATGTCAAACAAGCGCAGCGAGTTGAAGCCCGCCGCCGCGATGCGCTGGAAATCCACATCGAAGGACTCCGGCCAGCCGCCGGGAAACGGCCCGTAGGTCACCGAGCGCAGTTCGACACGCGACATTCCGGAACGGAAAAATTTTCCGTCGGTCTGCAAGCGATAATCTGGTCCGGCATCGGCCACGGCGCGAAGCTAAGTGCGGCGGATGCGGTTTCGAAACTCATTTCAGCAGGAAACCCTCTGGATTTCTCCGCGCTTGCAGTCGCCGGGAAGTGCCGCGAGACTGCGCGCCATGTTCACCCCGAAGTGGAAAGAGGAAGCGCTGCACCTTGCAAAGGGCGCGCGGAAGTTCGTGCATTACAAGCGTGACCTGCTCAAAGCCGGGCAGGTCGAGGAAATCGAATCCCGCCGCAGTGATTTGCTGGCCGCCATCAAATCCGGCGACCGCGCCAAGGTGGACGAAGCCTCGAAGCAAATCCGCGCCACCTGCGAAAACTCACTGCCGAATGAAAAAACCGTCGGCTGGCTGGAGGAAAACGTGGAGGTCATGTTTGTCGCCATCGTCATCGCGCTGGGACTGCGTGCCTATTATCTCCAACCGTTCCGCATCCCCACCGGCTCCATGCAGCCCACGCTCAACGGCATCATCGGCACGCCGCTCGCGGAGAAGGACTGGCCGTCGTTTCCACAACGGATGCTGGAAAAAGTCCTGCGCGGCCGCTCCTATGTGAAAGTCGTCAATGACCAGGACCGCCACCTCGCCGTCACGCCACAAAACAGGGTGGATATCCGCGATGTGCAGATGATGCATTTCTTCAGCCGCTCCGAACTCCACTTCGTCGATTCCAAACCGCTGCGCCTGCCGGCTCCCGCCACGCCCTGCACCCAGATCGGCCTGAGCGACGCCATCCGCACCGCCAGCATGAACGGCGGCCTGCTGCCCAAGGGCACGGTGGTTTGCGAAGGCACCATCGATTCCGGAGACCTCGTGCTGGTGGACAAGTTTTCCTATCATTTCCGCAAGCCGAAACGCGGCGAGGTCTTCGTCTTCGACACTCTGGGCATCCGCGGCATCCACGAGCGCAGCGGCGACCAGGCCGCCGGCTCGCATTACATCAAGCGCCTCTGCGGCGTGCCGGGAGACACGCTCAGCATCCAGTCGCCAAATCTGCTCATTGATGGAAAAATCGCCCGCGAACCCGGCATCCAGCGCGTGATCCGCGGCGAGGGAGCATTCCGGATCAACCCCAACGGCTACGTGCCCGCCGATGCGCGCGAGCTGATCGGACGCGGGAAAAACATTTCCCAATACCTGTCCAAGCCGGGCGATTCCTTCACTCTAACAGCCAAGGCCCGCCCCGGCATGCGCGAATACGCCGCGCTCGGAGACAACACCGGCAACTCGCTCGACTCGCGCTACTGGGGCCCGGTGAAGGAATTCAACCTGGTGGGTCCGGCACTCTTTTCACTTTGGCCCGTGACCACCGGCCACTGGGGGTTCATCCGTTAGAACGCGCCGTGTCGGACGCCCTCCAGATCACCCGCCGCGCGAAGTCCAACCTGGCCTTCGCCCTGCGCGTCCTGCCACGCGAGCGCCGTGCGGATGCCGTGGTTTTCTACGCCTACTGCCGCACGCTCGATGACCTGGCGGACGATCCGGGCATCCCAGCCGATGAGCGTGCAGCCAGCCTGCAAGCATGGAAACAAGGTCTTGCACACGGTTTTGAAAAAACCTCCGAGCTCCAGCGCGAAGTGATTGAACTGCGCGAGCGCCATTCAATTCCCAACGAACTGCTCACCGCCATCATCGACGGCTGCCAGATGGATCTTGAGCCCCGGCGTTTCCAAACGTGGGAGGATCTGTCCGATTACATCTGGAAGGTCGCCTGCGCGGTGGGCTTGGTTTCCATCCGCATCTTCGGCTGCAAGGATCCGGAGGCGGAGTCCTACGCAGTGGCGCTCGGCCGCGCGCTGCAACTCACCAACATCCTGCGCGACATCCGCGAGGATTGTGACAACGGCGGCCGCATCTACCTGCCGCTCGATGACCTCGCGCGCTTCGGCTACACCGAGAGCGATCTGGCGGCAGGCACGCGCGACGATCGTTTCCTCGCACTCATGCGCTATCAGGCGGACCGCGCCGACGGCTACTTCCGAGAGGCCGCGGCGCTCCTGCCCGCCGCCGACCGCCATGCGCTCGCCCCGGCCCGGATCATGGGCGAAATCTATCAAGAATTGCTCGGCCAAATGCGGCGTGACGGCTTCCGCGTGTTTGAGAAACGCTACCGGGTTTCCGGCATCCGCAAGCTCGCCATTCTGGTGAAGCATGGGATTGCCGGATGATTCCCGGTCGAATAGATTCACCACAACCCAAGTCCCACGCGCATGCTCAAAGCCCTTTTCGCCGCTGCCACGATCCTCCTCGCCGCCTGCACCCCGCCGCCCGAAGTTCCGCCGCCGCGCTTCAAGCCAAATCCCCCCTACCCGCCGGAAATCGTCGATCCCAACGGCCAGCCATCGGACACCACCTATTCCGAGCCCGCCGCACCTCAGCCACCTCCCGCCCCCACCCGCCCCGGCGAGTATCCGACCGCCCAGCGCACCGCGAACCCCAACGAGGTGATCAGCCCCTACGAGCCTTACAACGTCATCGACGTCGAGGGTTTCCGCTCCGGCCAACTCGCGCGCGACCCCTCGAACAACCAGATCTTCCGCGTGCCTTGATTTTTGGAGTGCGGTGGCATGACACCGCCTTGGCTTTGCCAGTGCAGACGGTTGGCTCCGAAACAGGTCAAACCGGCTGTGAGCGCAGGGCGGACTGGACCTTTTTCTGGCCTGAGCGCGCGGCGGGATGAAGTCAAAGCGGTGTCATGCCACCGCACTCCAAACGGCTAGAACCGCCACACTCCCAGCGTGCGTCCGATCCGGCAGG
>RPOS01000095.1 GCA_003820635.1 Verrucomicrobiaceae bacterium
CGAAACTCGCCGGATTCCGGGATTCATGGGGCTCGCCCATCCGCTATCAAATCCTCAACTCCTCCCGCGTCCGCCTCATTAGCGATGGTCCGGACCGCAAAGCCGGCACCCGCTGGGACATGGGACTGATCCTTGATCTGCCGCCGCCGGCCAGTGCTGCGCAACCTTCTTGGACAGACCGGTTCCACCCGGCCGAACCGTGGCTTGAACGCCGCAAGCGCGAGCTCGGCATCCCCACGGAAGCCGCCGCACAAACCGGCGGCTCCACCATCACCCGCAGCGCCTTCTGCGGCGGCCAGACCCGGCTGGAGGGCGCGGCCTACTTCCGCTTCTTCACCTGGCTCATGCTCGGCACCGCCATCGCCTTCATCCCCTACGCCCTGCTCTACCGACCCAAGACCTGGCTGCAGGAGTGATATGGCATCCATTATCCCGGAGGGTTTACGGACAGTAGCCCGGGGTCGAGGCGCGATAGCGCCGACCACCCCGGGTCTGCGAGGCTCATTGATTCGCACCCTGAAGCTTTCCTGGCCATGCTCCACCGGCGCAAGCCAATGGCGCATCTCATTGGCATCGACGTTCACAGAGCGCTACAAACGATTCATTCGCGAACTGGCCCTGAGTGCGGAACTTTCATGACTGGCCCTTGACCGTTGGCCAGTGAGCGCACAGGCTTTTCCCACCTGATTCACCCCATGAGCTTCAAAACCCACACACTCGCCGCGCTGCGTGCCGCGCGTGCCCGCACGGCTGAAAAATCCGCCCTCGTGGGTCTGGATGGATTCGTCGATACCATCGTCACGCCGGTCGCGCAGCGGACGGGCCAAGGTGAGGCCTTCACGCCGATCCGGACGATCCCGGAATTCGCCCAGCGCATCGCCGGGGCCGCGGGAAAAAGCACCAACATCGAGTTCTATCCGTTGATGGACAAGCTGGGCGGCAACGGCCCGATCATGGCCAACGCCCTGCTCGCGGCGGGCACGCGCGTGACCTACATCGGAGCGCTCGGCCGGCCGTCGGTGCATCCGGTGTTTCAGGATTTCGCGAGCCGCGCGGAAGTGGTTTCACTTTGCGATCCGGCCAGCACCACGGCGGTGGAGTTCGGCGACGGAAAACTGATGCTCGGCCAGCTCCGGAGCCTGGACACCGTCACCATGGAAACCATCGACGCCGTGATGGGCGCGGAGAAGTTCCGTGCCGCGCTGGCCGCCGCGGATCTCGTCTCGCTGGTGAACTGGACGATGATCCCCAACATGACCAGCATCCTGCGCGCGCTCGTCGAGGAGGTGTTGCCCGCCCTGCCGCCACGCGAGGGCCGGATCTTCTTCTTCGATCTGGCGGATCCGGAGAAACGCTCGCGCGAGGATTTGATCGGGGTTTTGGAAATCATCGCCCGCTTTGGCGCCTTTGGCTCCGTCACGCTCGGGCTGAACCTCAAGGAGGCCCAGCGGGTGCATGCCGAGCTCGGGTTTTCCTCCCGCGGCGTTTCGGAAGATGACCTGCGCGCGCTCGCCGCGGACATCCGGCTCAATCTCGGCCTCGCCACCGCCGTCGTCCATCCGCGGGAATCCGCCGCCTGCGCCACGGCGGAGGGAAGCTGCTGGGTGCCCGGCCCCTACACCGACAAGCCGCTCATCACCACCGGCGCGGGAGACCACTTCAACGCAGGTTTCGCCCAAGGCCAGTTGCTAGGACTTGATGTGGAATCCTGCCTCACCCTCGGCGTCTGCACCAGCGGCCACTACGTGCGCAGCGGCCAGAGCCCAAGCCTGGATGATCTGGAGAAATTCCTCGGCAGCTGGAGTTGAGGATGCCCGTGGGTGCGCCCTGCTCACTTCACCGGGATGGCCTTGAAGTCCTCCGGCAGCTTGGCGATCAGGTAGGCGGTGACCTCGGCGATTTGCTTGGGGCTGAGGGTTTGGCCCCAGACTTGCATTTTCGCGCCGTTGTGGCCGGTGCTATCCGGCGGCGAGCCTTCGTTGATGAGCTTGAAGATGTCCATCGGCTTGCCGCCGAATTTCCATTGGCCGTCGTTGAGCGGGAGGCCGGGCAGCGGCACCTTCACCGCGCCGGCCTGCATGGTGGCGCTGAAGTCCGCTGCGTGGCAGGCGGTGCAGTTGGTGAGATAGATGGCCTCACCTGAGGAGACGACCTCGGGCTTGGTGGCCCACTCGTGGACGAGGGTGGAGTCATCCAGCGAGGCGAGGGTTTTCTCCAGCTCCGCGGCCTTGGCTTTTTGCACGGAAACGATGCCTTCCGTCACCCGGTCCTGCGGGGTTTTGATGGCGGCGGCATGGTAGTAAAGCGCCCAGTGGATGACGAACCAGACGACGGCACCGTAAAAGGTGAAGAGCCACCAGTTGGGTAGTTTCTGGTCGTATTCCTGGATGCCGTCGTATTCGTGCTCCCGGAGGATGATCTCGCCTTTTTCTTTGGCGAAGTGGCCGCGTTTCGGTTCTTGGCTCATGAGGATTGGGGATTGGAATGATCGGAATGGTCTTCAAGTGGCAGGGAGGCGAGGCGTGCGCGCTCGGCCTTGCCAAGGCGCATGGCGCGGATGGTCACGAACACGAACACCGTGAAGAAGATGAAGAACGAGATGAAGGGGACGAACTGCGCCCAGTCTTCGACGAAAACACGTTTGAACATGGCGCGGGATGTTAGAGATTGGTGGTTCCGGCGGGCCGCGTGTCGCCGGCCGCCCGGCGGTGTGAATCCGGATCCAGCGCGGAGGGCAGGGTCTTGCCGTCCTTGCCCACCTCGCGGTAGGCGCCGAGTTTCTGCATGTAGGCGATGAGCGCGACGACCTGCTTGTCTTTGAGTTCGTTGCGCAGCGCGTCACCCTGGAGGTCCGGCTTGGAGGGCAGATAGACTTTGGCATCGACGAGCGACTGGGCGATTTCCTGGGCCTGGGTCTCGACGGCGTCGCGGATCTCGTGCTGGTTCATGGCGGGCCATGGGATGCCGAGCTTGGCCTGGACGGCGATCTTGCCGGGCAGCGCCTTCACGTCGGTATCCTTCTCGAAAAGCCACGGGTAGGAAGGCATGTTGGAGCCGGGCGAGGTCTGGCGCGGGTTGAGGAAGTGGTTGAAGTGCCAGTCGTTGCCGCGCTTGCCGACACGCATGAACTTGGCTCCGGTGGCGAGCGGTCCGCCCTCGCGGGCGATGTCCGGGCCGGTGCGCTTGGAACCCCACTGGTAGGGGTGGTCGAAGAGCGACTCGCCGAGGTGCGAGTAATCGTCCGCAATGCCGGCGCGGCCGTAGCGCATGACTTCCGGCACCAGCGTGCGGATCATCTGCGAGTGGCAGTTGTAACAACCCTCGGAAACATAGATGTCGCGGCCGGCGAGTTCGAGCGGGGTGTAGAGTTCCTGCAAGCGGCCCTCGATGTTCTTCTCGCGGTTGACGATGAGCGAGGGGATGATCTGGACGGCACCGCCGATGGCCACGGCGACGAAAACAAGGACGGTGAATGGCAGGTAGTTCTCGATGAGGCGCTCGTGCCAGTTGGTCCATTTTTCCTTGTCGGCCTTGAAGGCGGTGTAGGCCTTGATGCCGAGCAGGATGGAAACCAGCAACGCGGCCTTGTCGGCATGCGGCGGCAGGAAGAACCAGAGGATGACGAAGGCCATCGCCACGAAAATGTGGGCGAGTGGGTCGTTGAGGAGGGACTCGCCCCAAGACATGCCGTCCTTTTGTTTTTTCTCCAGTAGGGTGACCTGCACGGTTTCGTCATGGGTCTGGCCGGAGCGGGCGGTTTTCCAGATATTGAAGGCGCAGAGGATGAAGCCGATCAGATAGAGCGTGCCGCCGATGGAACGCAGGATGTAGAAGATCTGGATGCTTTCGAGGGTTTCAAGGAACTCATACTTGAGCGTGGTGCCGCCGGGGGCGACCTCGCCGAGCATGAGGCCTTGCATGATGCCGGCGCACCAGAGGGCGACGACGTAGAGCAGGATGCCAGTGAGGGCGATCCAGAAGTGCATGTTGGCCAGCGCCTTGGACCAGAGCTGGGTTTTCCACAGGCGCGGGGCCATCCAGTAGAACATGCCGGCGGCCATCAGGCCGTTCCAGCCGAGCGCGCCCGAATGAACGTGGCCGACGGTCCAGTCGGTGTAGTGGGAAAGGGCGTTGACCTTGGTGATGGCGAGCAGCGGCCCCTCGAAGGTGGCCATGCCGTAGAAGGTGACGCCGGCGGCGAAGAACTTGATGACCGGATCGGTGCGGAGCGTGTCCCAGGCGCCACGCAGGGTGAGCAGGCCGTTGAGCATGCCGCCCCATGAGGGGGCCCAGAGCATGAGCGAGAAGAACATGCCGAGGTATTGCAGCCACTGTGGCAGCGCGGTGTTGAGCAAGTGGTGGGGGCCCGCCCAGATGTAGATGAAGACCAGCGACCAGAAGTGGATGATCGAGAGTCGATAGGAATAAACCGGGCGGTTCGCCGCCTTCGGCAGGAAGTAATACATGATGCCGAGAATCGGCGTGGTGAGAAAGAAGGCGACGGCATTGTGGCCATACCACCACTGGACGAGGCCGTCCTGAAGGCCGCCGAAGATCGGATAGGAGTGGGTGAACGAGGTGGGCAGCGAAAGGTGGTTGACGATGTAAAGCATCGCGACCGTGACGATGGTGGCGATGTAGAACCAGAGCGCGACGTAGAGGCTGGGCTCGTTGCGTTTCGCCAGCGTCCAGAAGAAGTTGATGGCGAAGACGACCCAGATGAGGACGACGGCGATGTTGATCGGCCAGATGAGTTCGGCATATTCCTTGCCGCGGGTGAAACCGGCGGGCAGGGTGATGGCGGCGGCCACAATGATGAGCTGCCAGCCCCAGAAGTGGATGTTTGAGAGCAGGTCCGAAGCGGTGCGGGCCTTGCACAGGCGCTGGGTGGAGTAATAAATGCCGGCGAACATCATGTTGCCGACGAAGGCGAAAATGACCGCATTGGTGTGCAGCGGGCGGAGGCGGCCGAAGGTGAGGAAGGAAATTCCATCCGCCTTGATGGCGCCGAAGGTGAGGGCTTCGAGAAATTTGCCGTTCATCTGCCACCATGAGAGCTGGGTGGCGATGACCACGCCCACGAGCATCCCGATGATGCCCCAGAAGATGGAGGCGATCATGAAACGGCGGACTGACTTGTCGTCGTAGGTGATGGAGGAGGTCATGGATGGTGGGGTTGGAAAGAGGTTTCGGCCGGGGTGGCAGGTGGAGTTTCAGTATCAAGAGGCAGCAGCGAGTCCCGCTCCGGGCTGGTGCGCCGGGCGCGCCGGATCTCCACCGCGAAGCAGGCGATGAAAATGCCGGCGAGGCAGGAGGAAACCAGAACAGTGAGAGCTAGGACGTTCATGGCAAGGGTCGCGGAGAAAAGCAGGGGGGGCGGCGGCCATCTGAGCACATCCTCTCATTTGCCGCGCGTATTTTATCGGATGTCCTGAATGGCGCCGTTGCGGCGGCTTTCACAGTGGAGCCATTCCAGGAAAACATCCCAATGACGTGGGCGATGCAGTTTTGATCCATGAGCTCGGGGTTGAGGATGAGATGGCAGGCGTCGGAAACCTCCCCGGCGGTGCCGACACCGGCGTGGAAGGTGTTGGCCAGATCAAGGGCTTCCTCAGGCTCCCCCGGTGCGCGGAAAACCACGTGGCCGCGCTGGCCGAGGGCGGCGAGGGTTTTGAGAAGCTCAGGGGCGGGATCAGCCGGTTGGTTGGGCGGCACATCGCTCATTCCCAGCAGGCGGCGGTGGCTCGGATCGCGCGCGACTTTTTGCACCAACTCGGGTGTGGCAGGCAGCCAGCGGCCCTCGCCATCGTCGTCGTATTCGTTGAGGTAATCGGTGATTTCCTGAATCAGCAGTTCGCAGGGCCGCGAAGCGGGAATGTGCAGGACGATGGCACATGCTGAAGTGCTGCTGGTGGCATCGGCGAGCAGCCATTGGTGGAAAACGGACATCGAGATGGAGGCGGTCATGCAGGCGGAGAAATTTCAGTCTCAACGTGCCCGGAGGCGCCCCATGGTGCTCCGCATCCCGTCTTGAAGGATGCGCGGATTTTCCGGCCACGGAGCCCGGATGCGGGCGCGCCTTCCCGGCTTGCATGTGCTGTGGGTGCCTGACATTCTTGCCGAGCCTTGCAGCGGCGGCTTCTGATGGAAACAAGCACGGGCGATCTGTTTTGCGATACGGATGTTTCTCCAGATGATGTCTGGGGGGATCCGGTGATTTGTGCGGAACCCGCCACGCAAAACCCCGCCCCGGCACTTCCACCCAAGCGGCTCAGGCCGGAAAACCCGGCACCATCCGCCGCCACCGGCGGTGAAGGCTTGCGGATCAGTTATGACATGGCACCCCGCGACAATGGCGGGCCGCTTGCGCCGCTGGAAATTCAGGAAATCCGCGGTGAAGTGGTGCGGCTCGAGCCGGAGGAACCGGCGGTATCCAGAATGCCGCGGCATGTCGCTTTCCATGAAAGGCCCGCCCATGCGCCCGACCCCGCAGCGGCATCCGGTGAAGCTACCGACTGGGGCCGCGCCAAGCGCCAGCCCGTCATCTGGATTCTCGGCATCGGCATGGCCGTGGCGGCGACGGTGGTGGGGGCGATGGTGATGCTGCCCTTCGTGAACAAGTCCAACGCAGCCCGCCCACCCTTGCCCGGCCAATCCGAGTGGGTGCTGGAAGCCGTCACCGAGGCCGATGCCATCAGCGAGATGCTGTCCCGCAAAGCCGAGGCGGAGCGCGTTTTCCAAGACTTCATCAGCGCGCCTTCCCCCGAGGCCATCCCGCCCTTGATCCGGGATCCGGAGAAGATAGACGGCCTGATCCGGGAAATGCGCCATCCGGCGGGTGCCTTCGCAAACCGCCCGCCACCGAAAACCAGAAATTGGATCGTGCGGGAAACCCCGCTGATCCGCTACGGCATCCTCACGGGCATCCTGCCGGATCATTCGAACTTCGAGGCCTACTTCACGCTCGCCCAGGGCAGTCTCGTCATGGATTGGAAAGCGAGCACCGCATATGGAACGGCGGGCTTCGCGGAATTGGCGCAAAAGCAGGGAAACCCGGCGGAAATCCGCACCATGATCCTGCCATCCGACTTCTACACCCTCGCATTCCCGGAGGGCGCCTATCAGAACTATCAAATGGTTTCCCCGGACCAGCGGGAATCCATCTGGGCATACAGCCGCCGCGGCACTGATGTGCATGAGGCTCTCAAACTCCTGCTCAACAGCGGTGAAATCATCACCGACGAGACGGAGCCCGTGAAGGTCACCGTGCGGCTCGAGCCCGGCCCCGCGAATTCCCTGCCCGGCCAGTGGCAGATCGTGGAATTGCTTCACAAGGACTGGATCGCACCTTAATACAATCAACCTGTGACCGAGCCCACCCTCTTCTGGTTCCACTGCGGCCGCTGTGGATCATTGTTCCAAGCCCCCGCGGGCCATTCCAAGGAGCGCCTGTGCCCGCACTGCGGTGCCGATCCCAGCCCCGGCGTGGTGGAAACCACGGCCGAAACCCCATCCACCCCGACGGAAACCGAGGCAAATGGCGGCAACCCCGCCAACCACAGCAGGCGCAGCGTGCGGAAACACAAGAACCGCAACTTCATGTTCGTGTTCACCCTCGGCTGGTGCCTGATCCTCGGCCTGATCATCATCGCCGCCCTCAAGTTGCGGCCGCCCCAGGCTGCCGAAACCGCGCCGGAGCCAGCCGCCGAAGCGCAAAACACGCCCGTCCAGACAGGCAATGACATCGCCATCTATCAGAACGCCGGTCCGAAATGCAGCCAGGCGTTCGCCCAGTTCCTCGCCGCCGGCACGCCGGAACAAAGCAACCAGTTCGTGATTTCCCCGGTTTCCACCGCCGCCCGGATGGAGCGTTTCCTCAGCCTCAACCCGATCCCCGCCATCGATCCCGCGTCACTCGAGTTGGCCGGCAGCGGGCTGCTCCACCTGCCGGACGGCACGGCCTTCGAGGCACAGTGGAAATCAGCCGACGGCAGGATTCTCGACACGGTTTTCCGCGAGGAAAACGGCGAGTGGCGGCTCGATTGGGAGCACTACGCACGCTACAGCGATCATCCCTGGCCGCTCTTCCTCGCAGGCAACGGGCCCGATGAATGCGAATTCCGGCTGCTGGCCCGCGAGCGGCTGGCCGAGGAGCGCAAGGGCGAGCCCACCATCAGCCTGGTCTTTTACGCACCGCATTTCGGCAATCCCCAGGAGACGAGGTCCCAGTCGCCGGAGTTTCTCGTCTCCCGCAACACGCGGGATGGAAAACTGCTCGATGCCGCCTTCAAGCTCGCCAGAAGCGGCGGTCGCGTGTTTGGCGGCAAGCTGCCCTCGCTCGATCCGGAAGGCATGATCCGCGTCCGGGTGAAAATCCGCCGCTCCGAAGGCGGGGAAAACCGCAAGTTCGAAGTCGTGTCGGTGAATGCCTGCCACTGGCTCTCGCACGATGATCCGGGCGTGCAGCCGGATGAACCGGCGGAAACAGAAACTCAGGAGACGCGTTGAGCCAGCGCCGCGCGCATCACCGGCAGCGGATCGCTGCCCGGAAACCAGTGGCGGTAGGCCAGCACGCCCTGGTGCAGCAGCATCGAGAGGCCGTTGGCCGTGCGGCAGCCGCTCTCCATGGCCAGCGCCAGCAGCGGCGTGACCGACGGCTGATAGATGGTGTCATAAACGATGTGCCCCGGCTTCAGGCACTCGCTTGTTAGAACCGACGGGTCGCCGGGTTTCAAACCAAGCGACGAGGTGTTCACGATCAGATCACAAGCCCGGCAATGACTTGCGAGGGATGCTTCCGCAAACGAGAGCGGGATGATTTCCGTTTTTGATCCCGCCTCCCGCAGCCGCTCCACCAGCGGCCCGAGCTTCTCCACCGTGCGGTTGATCAGCACCAGTTTTGCCACACCGAGCCGCACGCACTGCGCCGCGATGGCCTGCCCCGCGCCGCCGCCCGCACCGGCGATGGCCACCTTGAGACTTGCGAGCGGCACGCCGAACTCATCCTCGATGGCATTTGCGAATCCCGGGCCATCCGTGTTGAAACCGCGCGTGGCATCGGCATCGAAACGCACGGTGTTCACCGCGCCGAGCGCACGTGCGGCCGGATCAACCTCGTCGCAGTTTTCCAACGCGTCGAGCTTGTGCGGCACGGTCACGTTGCAGCCGGTGAATCCCAGTGCGCGCATCTTTTGAAATGCTTCGGCAATTTTCCCCGGCTCCACTTCCAGGCGGATGTAGCGGGCGTCGATCCCGCAGGCATCCAGCGCCGGCTGGTGCATTTGCGGCGAAGCGGAATGCGCCACCGGGAAACCAATCACCGCCAGCCGCGCGGGCTTTTCCGCCCCCGCATCGAGCACATCGCGGGAAATAAGATCATCAAACGTGTAAACGGGTTTCATCATGCGAATGAAGTGATTGTAGCGGCGGACTTTGCCCGTCGTAGCGAAAGAAAAGTCATAGCATCTCCGAAAACTTACGCACACGCCCGGTACAACGTTCCTTGCCGAGCAAGTTAAGGACATCACCGATATCCGGCCCATGCCCGCGCCCTGACAAGGCAACGCGCAGAGGAAACATCAACTGCCCCGGCTTGGCTCCAGCAGCTTTCGCCAAGTCCACAAGCGCGGCCTTGGCCGCATCCGCCGACCAATCTTCGATGCCTTCAAAGGCACCGGCGAGACTCGCCAACACATCCTTGGCCGCCGCGTTGCCGCGCGCTTTCGCCATGGCTTCCTCGTCGTAGTCAAAGTCTTCCTTCAGCAGGAAATCCACCGCCGCAGGCACCTCGCCCAGCAAGCGCACCTTGTCCTTCACCGCGGCGATCACCGCCGGAAAATTTTCAGGAACCGGCAGCCCGGCATCTTCCACGAATGGCTTCGCCGCTGCGGCGAAATCCTCCACGCCCATCTTCATGAGGTGCTGCTGGTTCACCCACTTGCATTTCTCGAAATCAAAGCGGCCGGGCGCGCGGTTGACGTTTTCCAGCGAGAAACGCTGCACCAGTCCGTCGAGCGTGAAGATTTCCTCCTCCGTCTTCGGATTCCAACCCAACAGCGCGATGAAATTCACCACGGCGAACGGCAAAAATCCCTGGCGCGGGTAATCGCCCACCGCCGCGCCGGCGTCGCGTTTCGACATTTTGCTGCCGTCCGGATTCAGGATCAGCGGGATGTGCGCGTATTGCGGCGCGGTGCCACCGAAGGCCTCGATCAGCTGCAAGTGCTTGGGCGTGTTCATCAGGTGGTCCTCGCCGCGGATCACGTGGGTGATCGCCATTTCCAGATCGTCCACCACGTTCACGAAATGAAACACATAACTTCCGTCCGAGCGTTTCACCACCATGTCCGGCGTGTTCGACTCCTCGCGGTAATCGATGGTCACCTCGCCGCAGACCAGGTCGTTCATGGTCACCGGCTTGCGCTCGAAGCGGAAGCGCCATGCGCCGCCGTCCTCATAAACGCGGCCCGCAGCCACTAGTTTCTGAAACCATGCGTCGTAGATATCCCTGCGCTCGCTTTGGAAATACGGGCCGTAATTTCCGCCCCTGCCCGGGCCCTCGTCCCAGTCGAGTCCCAGCCAGCTCATGCCATCAAAGATCGCCTGCCGCGCCTCATCCGTGTTGCGGGCCTCATCCGTATCCTCCACCCGCAACACAAACGCGCCGCCGTGCTTGCGGGCGAAGAGCCAGTTGAACAAAGCAGTGCGGGCGCCACCAACATGGAGGTAGCCGGTGGGCGAGGGGGCGAAGCGGGTGCGGACGGACATGGGCGTGGTGTAGCGCCCGTGGCGACGGTTTGCAACCGCCATGCCAACCACTCATGTGGATGCTTGGTGTGGTGTGCAGACCCATCACCTCACCGCACGATCTTCCTGAACTTCGGCACCAGCAGGTGCATGATGATTCAGGCGCTCAGATAGGCCGAGCCGCAGACGATAGTGGCCACGGCCAGCCAAGTGTTGATCTCACCGAGCCGTGAGGCCATAAGCACGGTCAACGGGAACAGCGCGAAGATGAACATGGAGAGCTTGCGGGCCTTGTTGGCATCCATGCCGCCATCGATGAATTTCTTCGGCAACCAGCCACCGAAGATCGAACCGAAGGTTGCGACGGTGTAAATCACCACGATGGCAAACGGCCAGCTGATGATGCCTGGAACGTCCCCCTGATAGCCCCGGGTTGGCAGCGAGATACGCCTCGGTTTTCCGGGCGTTTTCACCAGTCAGGAAGGCGGGCAGCCAGAACATGTAGAATCACCAGATCGGATCGGTCATGAATTTGCCCATGAAAAACGCCAAGCTTAATTTCCAAATTTGAATCAAACTTGGAATTTGCGAGCTTGGAATTCCAAGTTCCCAATCTTCGGGGGCAATGTTTGAAATCTGCTGGAAAGATCAACGCAGGCTTTATCTGCTCTGCGGATTTCAAACAAAACATCCCCTCCCAGTTTCCCGAGAGAGGATGACGAAGATCTTGTTCGCGCGCAGACCCAAAGCTTGCCGGATCGTGCATGCCGCCGTTATGAACCCCGCGTGGCCGGCAAGAACATCGTTTATTTCGATTTGGAAACGCAGCGCAGCTTTGGCGACGTGGGCGGATTTTCCCAGAAGGCAAAAATGGGCGTGTCCGTCGCCGTCACTTACAGCACCGCCCGCGGAACCTACGAAATTTACCCGGAATCCGAAATGGAGAAGCTCGGTGAGGAACTCATCCGCGCGGATCTCGTGGTCGGCTGGAACCACATGCAGTTCGATTACCCAGTGCTCCAGCCCTACGTGTTTCACACGCTCGCCGAGCAAACGATCAATCTCGACATGATGCTGGATTTGGAAACGCGACTCGGTTTCCGTCTCAAACTCGACTCCGTGGCCACCGCCACCCTCGGCATCGGCAAATCCGCCGACGGGCTCGACGCACTGCGCTGGTGGCAGGAACACAAGAAATCCGGAGACTTCGCTCCGCTGCGCAAAATCGCCGAATACTGCGCCTTCGATGTGAAGGTGACCAAATGCGTGCACGAATACGC
>RPOS01000096.1 GCA_003820635.1 Verrucomicrobiaceae bacterium
ACAGACGATGAGGTGCTGCAGCTCGCGCGCTGGGCCTGCATCGTGGAAGATCACTACACGGCCAAACGCGGCGTGGCCACGCCGATGGATCTGGAGTGGGCCAAGGACGGGATTACGGGCGAGTTGTTCATCGTCCAGGCGCGCCCGGAAACCGTGCAGTCACGCAAGGATCTCGATGTGATCGAAACCTACAAGCTGGCGCAACGCGGCAAGGTGCTCGCCAGCGGGCGCAGTGTTGGCGCGAAGATCGCGAGCGGCCGGCTGCGTGTCATTGCCAGCCCGCGGTTTCTGGATCAATTCCAGCAGGGTGAAATCCTCTTTGCCGAGAAAACCGACCCCGACTGGCAGCCGATCATGAAAAAGGCGGCCGCCATCGTCACCCGGCGCGGCGGACGGACCTGCCACGCGGCCATCGTCAGCCGCGAGCTCGGCCTGGCTGCCATCGTCGGCGTGGAGCACGGCGCGGACGCCCTCAAGGACGGCCAGATGGTGACGGTGAGCTGCGCCGAGGGCGACACGGGATTCATCTATGAGGGAGTGCTCCCATTCGAAATCAAACGCACCAACCTGAAGGATCTTCCGCGCCCCGCGACCAAGGTGATGCTCAATCTGGCCAATCCCGAAGAGGCTTTCTCACTGAGTTTCCTGCCCAACGACGGTGTCGGACTGGCGCGGATGGAATTCATCGTGACCAATCACATCAAGATCCATCCGCTGGCGCTGGTGGACTTCGATCAACTCGCCGATCCTCTGGCCAAGGCTGAGATCGAACGCCTGACTGCTGGATGCGCCGACAAGCCCGGCTACTTCGTGGACCGCCTGGCGCAGGGCGTGGCCATGCTGGCCGCCGCGTTTTATCCGAAGGATGTCATTCTGCGCCTCAGCGATTTCAAGACCAATGAATACGCCAACCTCATCGGCGGCAAGGCCTACGAGCCGGTGGAGGAAAACCCGATGCTCGGTTTCCGCGGCGCGAGCCGATACTACCATCCGCGCTATCAGGCGGGCTTCGCCCTCGAATGCCGGGCGGCGAAAAAAGTCCGTGATGAAATGGGCCTCACCAACCTGAAGCTGATGATCCCGTTCTGCCGCACCATCGGGGAAGGGCTCAAGGTGCAGCAGGAAATGGCGCGGCACGGGCTCAAGCGTGGCGACAACGGACTGGAGATTTATGTCATGTGCGAGATCCCGAGCAATGTGATCCTCGCCGCGGAGTTTTGTGATATTTTCGACGGCTTCAGCATCGGTTCCAACGACCTCACCCAGCTCATTCTCGGCGTGGACCGCGACAGTGAGATCGTCGCGCCGATTTTCGATGAGCGGAATGCCGCGGTGAAAAACATGATCGCCAGCGTGATCGCCGTTTGCCGAGAAAAAGACCGCAAGATCGGCATCTGCGGCCAGGCGCCCAGCGACTATCCGGACTTCGCGCAATTCCTCGTCCAGCAGGGCATCCACAGCATTTCGCTCAATCCGGACACCGTGCTCAAGACCACGCTGGCGATTCTGGAAACCGAAAAGGATTCCGCGCGCAAGACCGCAGGAACACCATGAAGGAAACCGCCGCTTTTGGCGCAGCGGTGCTCACGGGCGTTCGGCGGAAGAATCCTCGGTGATGGCCACCGTGGTTTGCGAAGCCGGGGAGTTGCCAAGGCCCGGGATGACACGGCGGACGAGTTTTTTGAGGCCGGATTCGGCCGCTTCGAGCTCAGCCTCGCCCTGCCGCAGCGCCTTTTCCCAGGCGGGGGCGAATCCCGGCGCCTGCTCGCGCATCGTGCGGATGGCGATTTCATAAACTTGCAGCATCTGTTGCTCGGCGCGGCCGGGTTTCTGCTGCAGCGCGGAGTTGTTGACGCGCAGATTTTCGTTCTGCCGCCGGAGGGTTTCGAGCTCCTCCTGCAAGAGCTCGTTGCCACTTGCGTTGATCTTGAGCTGGGTGTTGAGGTGGCCCGTCAGGTCTTTGATTTCGGTCTCAAGGCGCTTGATCTCGCGGGCGGCCACGCGGCGGTCGGAAAAACCGGATTTCCAGATGAAAAAGGCGACCAGCAGGCCCAGCAACAGCCCCCAGACGAATTCATGCTTGAGAAGATCTAACAGCAGCTGGTCCATGGCAATCAGGGGTTGAGCGGGGCGGGGGTGGCGGGAGCGGATGCGGCGTCCTGCAGCGCCGCCTTCACGACAGCGGTGAGATCGGGCGGATTTTTCTGATAGAGCAGGAAGGGCACGCCGGTGTTGGTGTGGCCGGAGCCGTCGAGAACCAGATCGCAGCCTTGCTCGGCGGCGATGCGGCGGGCGGTTTCATGGATCCGGGTGAGTGATTCGCGCATGGCCGCCACCATTTTGCGGTTGATGTCCTTTTCGCGCTCGGCGCGGAAGTTTTCGAATTCCCGCTGCAGCGTCTGTGCCTCCTGACGCGTGAGTTCATACTGGCGGGCGAGCTTGCGCGCACCTTCCTCATCGAGCGGCTTGCTCTTGTCGGACAAGCGCGCCTGTAATGCCTGGAGCTGGGTGATGATGCGGCGCAGTTCCTCGGCCTGCGGGGCTTTGGTGATGGCATCCCGCTCGGTCTTGAACTGCTGTTGCTGCTGAGCAGTGGAGGGAAGTTCGGCATAGATGTCCTTCACCCGCACCACGGCCATGCGCGGCGCGGCGGCGGCGGGCATGGCGGAGGCGAGAGTGAGCGCAATGGCAACCAGACGGGTCATGGGCCGGCAAGTTGAAAGAAACGGACGGGGATGTCGATAGCGGATCGAAGGAGGGTTTTACCCCTCGAGCAGCACTTCCACCCCCTTGATGCGGAGTTCCTCCACGAATTCCGGGTCGGCCTGCTTGTCGGTGATGACGCAACTCAGGTCCGTGACACCGGCGAAGAAAAACGGCGCCTTCTGCCCGAGTTTGGAGTGGTCGCTCAGAAACACCACGTCCTCGGCTCCGGCGAGCACGCGCTCCTTGAAGGCCGCCTGCCGCGAGTTGCTCTCGCTCACACCGTGCTCCGGGTGCAGGCCGTTTCCAGATAGAAACATCCGGTGGATATTGTATCGCTGCAGGGATTTCTCGGACATCGGGCCGATGAACGAGCGCGATTTCGCATCGAACAATCCGCCGGTGCAGATGAGGTCGAAATTCGGCCGGTCCGAGAGCGCGGTCACCACGTTGAGCGCGTTGGTCAGAATCGTCAGCGGGACATCCGGCAGAAACTCGGTGAGGGTGAGCACGGTGGAACTCGCGTCCAAAAAGATGATCTCATTCGGCTGGATCCGGCTGGCAGCGAGCCGTGCGATGGCCTTCTTCTCATCGCGGTGAATCGCCTGGCGCTCGGTGAAGGGCACCTCCTCGCGGATTTTCTCCATCCGCATCACCCCGCCATGGATGCGGATCAGTTCCCCGCGTTTTTCCAGCACTTCGAAATCCTTGCGAATCGTCTCATCGGTCACCCCTAGATTGAGGGCGATCTCCGTGGTCCTTAGCGAACCGGCTTCCTTCAGCTGGCCGAGAATCCTTCGTTGGCGTTCGATTGCGAGCATGTGGATTGGTTTTTCTGTGTTTGATTGGTTTTTTTTGGGAAATTTTTGTTGACTTGTCAACCGTATCTAGCAAAACAAAGTCAGCCCATGGCCGCAACGCTCTCTCAATCCACCCCACGAGCCGTCATTGAACACATGGTAAGGGATCAGGTTTATGCCCGCCTCGGGCTGCCGCTTCCTGCCGCTGCCAAGGCTCCGAACGCCCTGCTCGTCAACATTTCCGCCCGCCACTGCCACCTCACGCAGGCCGCCGTGGAAGCGCTTTTCGGGCCAGGTCACCAACTCACCCCGATGAAAGGGCTCTACCAGGAAGGCCAATATGCCGCCAAGGAGTCCGTCACTCTCATCGGCCCGCGCAGCCGGGTGATTTCCAACCTCCGGATCCTCGGCCCCTGCCGCAATCTCAACCAGGTGGAACTCGCCTACACCGATGCGGTTTCTCTCGGCTTCGACATCCCCGTGCGCATGTCCGGGGAAATCAAGGGCACTCCCGGCTGCATGCTGATGGGGCCCAACGGCTACTTCGAACTGGAAGAAGGCGTCATCCGCGCCCAACCCCACGTCCACATGCATCCGGATGACGCGGCCTTCTACGGAGTCAAGCATCTGGATGTGATGAAGCTCAAGGTCCATGGGCCGCTCGGCATGACTTTTGACAATCTCGTCGTCCGTGTCGATCCGAGTTTCAAACTCGAAGTCCACATCGATACCGACGAGGGCAACGCCTGCGGCCTCAAGCCGGATACTTTCTGCGAACTGGTCAAATAATCTGATACCTGAACCCCAACTCTCAAACCACACCACCAAACACCACTATGAGTGCACTCGGCATGATTGAAACCAAAGGCTACGTCGGCAACGTCGAAGCCACCGACGCGATGGCCAAGGCCGCCAACGTCCAGCTTGTGAACCAAATCCAGATCGGCGGAGCTTTCATGACGGTCCTCGTCAAAGGCGACGTCGGCAGCGTGAAGGCCGCCGTGGACGCCGGCGCCGATGCCGCCGGCCGCGTTGGCGAGCTGGTCTCCGCCCACGTCATCGCCCGCCCGCATCCCGAGCTGCTCAGCCAGTTCGGCATCGCCTGAGAAAACCAATCACTTTCAACCTATAACATCTAACGAAAATGGCCAAACAAGCAATCGGCATCATCGAAACCAAGGGCTTTGTCTCCCTGGTTGAAGCCTCCGACGCGGCGCTCAAAGCCGCCGACATCAAAATGACCGGCTGGGAAAAAATCGGCTCCGGCCTCGTCACCGGATTCTTCACCGGCGATGTCGCCGCAGTGAAGGCCGGGCTCGACGCCGCCGCTGCCGCCGCCTCCAGCCTTGGACAGGTTTCCTCGGTGCAGGTCATCCCGCGTCCGCACGACGACCTTTCCAAGTTCGGCAGCTGGATCGGCTGATCTGAAATCTCAAATCTGAAATTTCAAATTTCGAGATGCTCATCCTCGTCGCCAATCTCGGTTCGACTTCCTTCAAATACCGCCTCTTCCGCATGGAAGAGAGCGGGGGAGAGGTGATTGCCAAAGGTGGCTACGAGCGTGTGAGCGATTATGCCGCCGTGATCGATGACGCAATCGACGCCTTGCAGCGCGACGGCGTCATCGCCAGTCCGGACGAGATTGAGGCGGTCGGTTTCAAGACCGTGCTCGGCAAGGATCTCAGTGGCTGCGTGATCGCCGATCAAAAGGCGATCGATGCCTTGGAGGGATTCGCCGCGGTGGCCCCGGCCCACAATCCACCGTATGCCAACGGGATCCGGCAGTTTGCCAAATCCCTGCCCAAGGCCAGGCTCGTCGCGTTGTTCGAAACCGCCTTCTACCAGTGGGCCAGCGCCGCATCCTATAACTACGCCATTCCCGAAAGCTGGCGCGAGATCGGCATCCGCCGCTACGGTTTCCACGGTGCCAGCCACAAGTTCATCGCCGAGCGCTCTGCTGAGCTGTGCGGTCGCGAGGACGTCGCGCAGATCGCCCGCCGCCTCTATCTGGATGGCCCCAAGCCCGTTTTCGGCAATCCCCTGCGCGTGGTTTCCTGCCACCTCGGCGGCTCCAGCTCCGTCACCGGCATCCTCAACGGCGTGGCCGTCGGCACCAGCATGGGCTTCTCGCCGCAAAGCGGACTGCCACAAAACAACCGCGTGGGTGAGCTCGACTCCGGAGCCATTCCCTACGCCATGCGCACCCTTGGCCTCTCGCTCGACGAAGCCGAGCGCCAGCTCACCAAGGAGTCCGGCCTGCTCGGACTCTCCGGTATTTCCAATGACCTGCGCGACATTCTTGAAGCAGCCGGCTCCGGAAATCCCGACGCGCAACTGGCGCTTGATGCGCTCGTCCATTCGATCCGCCACTGGATCGGCGCTTTCATGATCGAACTCGGCGGCATCGACGCCCTCGTTTTCACCGCCGGCATCGGCGAAAACAACGCCGGCCTGCGCGCCGCAGTCTGCAAGGGGCTTGAAGGCTTCGGCCTGCATCTTGACTCCTCCAAAAACGACGCCTGCCGCGCCACCGAGGCGGACATTGCCACCGCGGATTCCCCCGCACGCATTCTCGTCATCCCCGCCAACGAGGAACTCGTCCTCGCCCGCGAGGTTTTCCGCAAACTCTCCTGATCTCTCAATCGCATCCTTTAACCTATAAACCAACAATAATATGGCCAAACAAGCAGTAGGACTCCTCGAAACCCGCGGCCTCGCATGCCTCGTCGTCGGCGTTGACGCGATGCTCAAATCCGCGAACGTCGAACTCGCCGGACCGATGAAGCAAATCGGCAACGCAATGTGCAACGCCGTCGTCACCGGTGATGTCGCCGCCGTCAAGGCCGCCATCGATACCGGTGCTGCCGCCGCCGCCGATGCCGGTGGTGAAGTCATCAGCGCCCACGTCATCGCACGCCCGGACGATGCCATCGACGGAGTGCTTCCCAAGGACGCCGCCGCCCGCGCGCCGCGCAAGTAAGTAAGCGGTCATCAGTCAGCAGTCACCGGTTCATGTTGACCGGTGGCTGATGGCCAAACACCACACTTATGTTCCTCGCGGAAGTCATCGGCCAGATCGTCGCCACCAAAAAGGACGAGCAAATGGTGGGCAGGAAACTGCTCCTGCTCCGTCCCAAGCTGGTGGACGACAAGGATCCGACCAAGTTCAAGGACGGGTCCAACACTATCGTCGCCGTGGACACCGTGGGCGCAGGGGAAGGTGAGCTCGTCATGTTCTGCCAGGGCAGTTCCGCCCGCGCCGCCCATGGGCTCAAAACAATCCCGGTGGATGCCGCCATCGTCGCCATCATCGACCGCGTCGAAGTCCACGGCAAAACCATCTACAAGGGTGGTTGATAGATCCGTTTCATGATGCTCTCCATAACGATTTCCCAACATCTCACGCTTGAATGAAAACTCTCGATCCCGAAACCCTCCGCTCCGTTGTTGAATCCGTCGTTGCCAGGCTTGCAGCGAATCCGGGGCAGGCGGCGCCCGCACCTGCCGCATCCTCATCCTGCGGCTGCACATCCTCCTCCGCCATCGGCCAGCGCGGTGTCTTCGACTGCGTGACCAAGGCCGCCGAGGCCGCCAATGACGCCCAGCTCAAGTTGAAGAAACTCGGTGTCGCCGGCCGTGCCAAGGTCATCGAGATCGTCAAGCATCTCGCCGTTTCCAACGCCGAGCCTTGGGGCCGTTTCGAAATGGAGGAAACCAAGATCGGCCGCGTCGATCACAAGATCGCCAAACTCCAGATCACCAAGAACGTCCCGGGCACCGAATGGCTGCACCCGGACGCGATGAGCGGTGATGGTGGCATCACTCTGGAAGAATACGCCCCCTTCGGCGTCATCGGTGCCATCCTTCCCGTCACCCACTCGGTGCCCACTCTCACAGGCAACGTCATCAACATGGTGGCCGCCGGAAACACCATCGTCTTCAACCCGCACCCCGGTGGTGCCCGCAGCGCGGCGATGGCCGTGCGCGCCTACAACGATGCGATTTTCCGCGAAATCGGAATTGATAACATCATCACCACCATTGAGCAGCCCACGCTCGAATCCTTCGATGCCATCTGCAAAAACCCGCTCATCCCGCTGCTCGCCATCACCGGCGGCCCGGCAGTGGTGGGTGCCGCGATGAAATCCGGCAAGCGCGCGATCTGCGCCGGCCCGGGCAACCCAGTCGTCGTGGTGGATGAAACCGCCGACCTCGCCAAGGCCGCCCGCTCGGTGATCGAAGGCGGTGCCTTCGACAACAACCTGCTCTGCATCGGCGAGAAAGTCGTCTTCGTCGTCGGCTCCGTGTTCAACCGCTTCTGCGAGGAGCTCACCAAGGCCGGTGCCGCCCGCATCAACTCGCAGCAACTCGAGAAACTCACCGCCGCGGCTTTCACCTTCAAGCCCGGCGAAGGCGGCGGTTGCTCGCACGCCTCAGTCAACCGCGCCTTGGTGGGTGCCGACCCCGCAGTGCTGGCGCAGCACGCCGGAGCCACCATTCCGGCCGGCACGCAGATGCTCTTCGCCGAGACGGATGCGGACCATCCCTTCGTGCAGGAAGAGCAGATGATGCCGATGATGCCCATCGTCTCCTGCCCGGACTTCGAAACCGCCGTGCGCGAAGCCAAGCGCGCCGAGCACAATTACCGCCACTCCGCCATCATCCACACCAAGGACGTGGATCACATGACCTACATGGCCAAGGCGATGGATACCACCATCTTCGTGAAAAACGGCCCGTCCGTCGCCGGCCTCGGCCTCGGTGGCGAAGGCTACCTTTCCTACTCCATCGCCACCACCACAGGCGAGGGCATCACCACTCCCAAGACCTTCACCCGTATTCGCCGCTGCGTCCTCGTCGAAAACCTCCGCATCATCTAACTCTGATTTCAGTTTTCCAGCATCTCAGCGTTTCTGCTTTCACCCCAAAATGATTCCCGCCCTCGTCGTCGGCCATGCGGTCAGCAGCCACTGCCATCCTTCCTTGAAGGGATGCAAGATGCTGCTCTGCCAGCCGCTCGGCGCTGAGGACAAACCCGCGGGCGCGCCCATCGTCGCCATCGACCTCTTCGGCGCGGGAATGCATTCCAAGGTCTTCGTATCCACCGACGGCGTCGGGGCCCGCCACATCGTCCACGACGAAAAGTCACCCATCCGCAACTTCATCCAAGGAGTGATTGATTGAGTAAAAGCTGAAACGCTGAAATTCTAAAAAGCTGACAAAAAGATGAAACTTCACCCACGCCACCGGAATCTCTCAATTTCAGCATTTCAGCGTTTCAGCGTTTCAGCATCTACCCACTAATGCGCGTCGCCCAGGTCATCGGCAGGGTCACCCTGAACGTCCAAGACCCCTCCTTCAAGGGAGGCCGATGGCTGATGTGCAATCCGCTCGATGCCGGTGATTTCAACACCGCCTGCCAAAAGCCGCCGCGGCATTCCCCGCAGATTTCGCTTGTCGCCTATGACAATCTCGGAGCCGGGGAAGGGGACATCGTCGGCATCGTCGAGGGCGCGGAAGCCACCGCTCCGTTTGACTATGACATTCCCATCGATGCCATCACCGTAGCCGTATTTGATTCATTGAGTTACGAACCACCACTTTCCAACTGATCCAACCGCTGAAATCCATGAGCAAGAAAGTTTATACCGCCGCCGACATCGAAGCCCACCTCAAGGCTGGCAAAAGCGCCGCCCAACTGCCAGCGGGTGTGATCCTCACTCCATCCGCCAAGGATGTTCTGCGCGACGGTCTCGGCCCGGTGCGCGCCGGTGGTTCTACCGCCGCAGCCACTGCGACTTCCGCCGAGCCCATCCTGCCGGATTACGAATACCACTGGACTCCCGGCAAGGATCCCAAGACACCCGCGGAGATCCAAGCCTTCTTCCACTCGCCCGCCATCGTCGCCATCAAGGAGC
Organism: Verrucomicrobiaceae bacterium; assembly: GCA_003820635.1. Next base: position 9,422 of record RPOS01000096.1, read on the forward strand.
GCATGGTGGACATCGGCCAGCGCATGTGGGCGCGCGAATACACCGATGGCAACGGCGGCAACCTCACCATCCGCGTGGGTGACAACCTTGTGCTTTGCACACCGACGCTGGTTTCCAAGGGTTTCATGACCGTCGAGCAAATGTGCCTGGTGGACATGGAGGGCAAACAGCTTGCCGGCAAATACAAGCGCACTTCCGAGTGCATGACGCACCTCGCCATCATGAAGCGCCAGCCCAAGGCCAAGGCCTGCTGTCACGCGCACCCGCCGCATGGCACCGCGTTTGCCGTGGCCGGCGTCCAACCGCCCACCTGCATGATTCCCGAGGCGGAAGTTTTCCTCGGCCAGATCGGGATGGCGGACTACCGCACTCCCGGCTCGCCGGCCAACGCCGAGGTCGTCGGCAACGCCGCCGTCGATCACATGGCCGTGCTCATGGTCAACCACGGTGTCATCACCTGGGGCAAGGACATCGAGGACGCCTATTGGAAGATGGAAAACGTCGAGTCCTACTGCAAAACCGTGTGGGTGGCCTCGCAGCTCAAAGGCGGACAACTCCTCACCATCACCGGTGGACAGGCCAAGGAACTCATCGCACTTCGCAAAACCCTCGGCATGGACGACAAGCGCGCCAACTGGCAGGAATGCCAGCTCTGCGACAACTCGGACTTCCATCCCGGCACCGTCTGCCGCATCCCCGATCAGGCCGCCGGCTCTTCAAGCACCGAGAAACTCGACCCTGAAGCTGAGAAACTCGTGCAAGTGCTCACCGAGCAGATCATCGCCTCGATGAAGTGAGCGGCGAGGGGTGGGGGACAAGAGTCTGCCCTGCAAAGACCCGGGTTATCCGGTTTTCGCGATGGCCTGACCCATTCCTGGGTCAGGCTTTTTTGCGGGGAGGCGGCAGGGGATTCCGGAGTCGATTTTGGCTGAGGAGAATCACCGGTTTCCGCGGAATTGAGTTTTTCCAGATCGGCCGGCAGTTCGACCCCGACGTTATTTGCAATCTCATGCAAGGGCTGGACGGCACCCGCCATGCCGGAGAGGAAGCTGACGGTGCTGGATTTTCTCCCGCTGTCCCAGACGGTGATCTTGTCGATCTTGAGATTGGCGATGGCCTGCACCTGTTCGCGCACGAGTAGCGGGAGCAGTTCGGTGACGAGCATCTGCTGGGCACCACCCGGGCCTTGGCAGCTTGAAATGAGGTTTTCGAAACCCTTTGCCTTGCCGGTAAGCACCGCCGGTGGCCTCGGCGTCCGCTGCGGCCACACTGATCCGCTTGTCGCGCTGTACGGCGGCCGCGCCGATCTCGCCATCGACGGCAATGATGAAGTCCATGGGGAGTGAGTGGGGTTATGATTCAGTTGAGGGGCTCCACGATCAGGGTGGATGTTCCGATTTTTTCAATGACTTTGACTTTCTAACCCGGGGCGAGGGCTTCCAGTCCTTTTTGCAAGGCTTCCGTGGTGATGAGACGGTCCTGAATCATCGTCTCGATCTGGCCGCCGCTTTTCTCTGCGCGGGCGGAATGGTGACATAGACCGTGCCCATCTGGCCGACGGCATTGCCGTAGTCCAAAGTGCCGCTCAACTGCATCCGCAGGAAGCTCAGCATCAGCAGGAAAATCGCCAACATCAGCGCTCTGCCCACAGCCACGGCCAGCAGCAGGGTGAGTGGCAGGCCGATGCCTGCTTTGGTGCAGATCACTCCGGTCCAGCCGAAGCCCAGGAAGAAGGCGGTCACACCGCGGATCGAAAAAATGCTCATGCACGAGCTGTGATCACCCGATCCGATGCAGCTGCCGCAAAAACCCCAGGTTTTAATTCCGCATTACATACATTGTCACAAGTAAAATCCTGTTGCTGGCGCCTACGGGCCTTGCAAACAAGGCTGGATCCGCAAATCGGAATCTGTTGAAACTTCCGCCGCATGAGCCGGATTACACAGGATGTCGCCCGTTTGATGGAAAATTCGAATGACCGGGTTGGGATTACCCGGCGGCCTTTGGTCCGGATTTACCGCATCCATGAGTCGATTTTGGACGGCAACTATCCCAATTGCTCGAGTTTGGCGGAGAAACTCAGCGTCGAGCGCAAGACGATCCAGCGCGACATCACCTTCATGCGCGACGAATTGGATCTGCCGATTGTCTATCACGAGGCCTTGCACGGATATTTCTACGATCAGGATGTCTCGGATTTCCCGGTATTCCAAACTACGGCAGAAGAGCTGGCCGGGTTGTTTCTGGCTCGGCACGCGCTCGAGTCGGTGCGCGGGACCGCTTTGGAAAACACCATGCGCACGGTCTTTTCCAAACTCACACGCGGCATGCTCGGCAAAATCCAGTTTGCCTGGAGCGATTTGGATGAGGCGTTTTCCCGCAAGACCGTGGAGCAGAATCCGCGCGACATGAAGCGCTTGGGTGAAATCGCTGAAGCAATTTTGAATCAACTTGTTACAACCTTTTCTTATAAAAAATTAGGC
>RPOS01000097.1 GCA_003820635.1 Verrucomicrobiaceae bacterium
ATCCTCGGGGTCGGGTTCCGCATTTCAACAATCCCGGCGTTTCACGCCGCATTCGGCCGCACCTCACGGGTGATGCGGATTCCTCCGGGAAGTCCTGCATGATAGGCCGTAATAACGTCCCAACCCACCCGGTTGGCCGCGCTGCCCTTTGCGGAGAAAATCCCATTGCTGGAAAAACTCCGGGACCGCGTCATCGCCGCTGCCCCCACCGCTCCTGAGCGGTCCGCCAGTGTCCCATGATTTAGGGACATGACAGAAACCCGGTTTCTCCGCATTATTGCGGGCGTCGAGGGGAGAGGTCCCCGGTTTCAACAGAGTTCATGACAGAACACAAAACGGGTCGCGAGGGGTCGCGGCCCTTTTTGTTGGGCGGAATCCGGCAAAAAGATCCAAGGGCTATTGGACCTGGTGGATGGCCTCGCAGACGGCGGGGAAGATCTGACGCTTGCGGCTCACCACGCCCGGCGCGTGGAACAGGCTGTCGTCCATCCGCTCGAAGGGCAGCTTGGCCAACGCCGCCTCCGGGCCGATGGCGAGGATCATGCTGTGGTGCAGCGCCACGTCGGTGACGGCGAGGATTGTCAGATCGTATTTGCGCTCCCTGTGCAGATCCCTGAGGCACACCTCCAATGCCTCGCGGCGGGCGGCGAAGCCGTGCAGGTCCCGCTCCTCCACTTGGGAAATGCTGACGTTCATCCCCTGCTCGGTGAACTCCTTGCGGTCGGCATTGAGGATTTCCACCGGCGTGCCGTTGGCAATGAGCGAACCGACGTTGAAAAACTCCTCGGTGAAGGTTTTCGGATCCACACCGGCCACACCGCTGAGCCAGGTGAGCATCTCGCGATCCAGCAGCGTGGTGGTCGGCGAGGTGAGGCAGAGCGTGTCCGAAACGATGCCGGCGCACAGGCACATCGCCACGCCCGGCTGCGGCATCAGGCCGCGGTGGAAATACTTGCGGCCCACCAGCGTGCAGGTGGAGCCGACAGGTTCGTTGAGATAGCGGATCGGCTCGCGCGAAACGAGGTCGCCGGCGAGGCGGTGGTGGTCGATGACTTCGGTGACTTCCGCCTCCTCCACGCCATTGACGGCTTGGGCGTATTCATTGTGATCGACCAGTGCGAGCCGGATGCGCGGCGGATCGATGAGGTCGGATTTGGAAATGACGCCGATCATTTTTCCCGTCCCGTGACCGATCACTGGGAACAAATCCTGCTCGGAGGTGGACAAGTGCTTGCGGAGCTTGGAAACGGATTCGTTCTGGCAGACGGTTTCAAAATCCCGCTCCATCACGTGGCGGACCGTGCGCGAGCAGCGGATGAGTGTGGAGGCGCTGGCCGTGTCCTGGGCGCAGCGTAGCAGGATGACACCTTGGGTCCTGGCAAACTCACGGATTTCCGCGGAAACCGGATTGCCACCGGTGACGAGCAGCGCACGGGCGCCAAAGTCGATGGCGGAGCGCTGGACGATCGGACGATCGCCGCAAATCACCAGAAACTGGCCGATGTTGCCCTCGTTTTTCGCCTGCTTGAGACGGCCGTCCACGGATTCCTGGGACGAGGCGCCGACGAGCAGGATCAGGTCCTCCTCAGCTTCCGGCAGCGGGGTTTCCCCTCCCATGCTCTCGGCCTGCAAGGTGGCTGCAAGGTGGGCGAGCGAGACATGCACCGTGCGCACGCTGAGCCCTTCGGTATCCGCCGGCAGCAGGAGCCGCAGCAGATCAATGTAGCGGAGAATGCCACACAGCACGCCGTTCTCGTCCTCTACGGGCACACAGCGGATTTCCGCGGCGAGCATGCGGCGATAGGCGGTGAGGAAGGTGTCGGAGGGAGCCACCTTGATGACCTCCCGGTGGCAGATCATGCCGGCATTGGTGCGGATGTCGGTGATGAGCACGGGCGGCTCGAAACCGGCGCGCTCGAGCACCCACTTGGTGCGTTGGGAAATCTCGCCGCAGCGCGCGGCCACCGCATCCCACTCCTCGCCCACGGTCCGCAACAGCGCGGCGTAGCCGATGGCCGAGCAGATCGCATCCGTATCCGGATTCTTGTGACCGATGACGTAGAAGGGAGGCATGGGGAAACTTTGTTAATGGTTAAAAGTTATACGTTATGCGGTTGCGTCCGGATGAGGATGGTCGATTTGGGATTTCTGTTCCAATAACAAATAACTTTTAACAAGCAACTTGGATTCTCACATCCGCTCCGGGCACTTGATGCCGAGCAGGCCGAGGCCGGCCGCGAGAATGCGGGCTGTCAGATCACACAGCGCGAGGCGGCTGGAGCGGACGGGCTCGCCGGATTTCAACACCGGGCAGGCCTCGAAGAACGAGTGGAAGGCGCGGGCAAGTTCCAGAAGGTAGTTTGCCAGCAGGTTCGGGCGGAAGTCCTCGATGATGGCCGGCAGCAGCTCGCCGAAGCGCGCATGCAGGCGGGCCAGGTGGATCTCCGCCTCCTCGGTGAGCAGGATTTCACAGGCCGCGGCATCGAAGGGCGCGTCCAGCTTGCGGAAAATCGAGCGGATGCGCACGCTGGAGTATTGCAGGTAGGGCGCGGTGTCTCCCTGCAGCGCGAGCATCCGGTCCCAGGCGAAAACATAATCCGTGAGGCGGCCTTGCGAGAGCTCGGCGAATTTCACCGCGCCGATGCCGACGATGCGGGCGACCTCCGCCGCCTCCGCGCCCTGCAAATCCGGACTTTTCTCACTGATGATTTTGGCGGCGCGCTCGACGGCTTCCGTTAGAACCTCGGAAAGCTGGACGTTGTCGCCGGTGCGCGTCTTCATCAGCTTGCGGTCCTCGCCAAGGATGGAACCGAAGGCGACGTGGCGGAAATCCCCGGTTTTGCCCCAGCGTGCGGCGGCTTCGAAGATCTGGCGGAAATGCAGTTGCTGCGGCACGCCGACGACATACCACACCTGGTCCGCCTGCCATTGGTCGATGCGGTATTCGAGAGTCGCCAGATCGGTGGTGGCGTAGAGGAACCCGCCGTCTGCCTTGCGGATGATGGCGGGGTTGTCCGTCCAACCTTCCTCCCGGTGGACCATGAAGGGATCCTCCTCCGGTTTTTTCGTACCGTCCGAGAAGATGCAAACGGCGCCGTTGCTCTCGCGGGCGAGGCCTTTTTCCAAAAACTCCTCCACCAGGCCGGGCAGGCGCCCGTTGTAATAACTCTCGCCCAGCCAGTGGTCGAACTTCACGTCGAGAACCTGATAGATCTTCTCAAGCCCCAGCTTGGAGAGCTCGATGCATTTTTGCCAGATGGCGAGGTTTTCGGCATCGCCGGCCTGCAGCTTCACCAGCTCCGCCTTGCACGTCTCCAGCACGGCGGGGTCTTGCTTGGTGGCGGCGTTCACGTCGCGGTAAACGCGCACCAACTCGGTGATCGGATCCGCTTCGAGCGCGGCATGGTCGAGATGGTTTTTCCAGCCGTGGATGATCATGCCGAACTGCGTGCCCCAGTCGCCGATGTGGTTGTCCGCGATGACACGGAAGCCGAGAAAGCGGGCGATGCGGCACAGCGAGTCGCCGATGATGGTGGAGCGGATGTGGCCGACATGCATCGGCTTGGCGACGTTTGGAGCGGAGAAATCCACCACCACGGTCCTGCCCTCGCCGATGGCTGGCACGCCGAGTTTTTGATCCTTGAGCAGGGCCATCGCCTTGGCGGCGTAGGCTTGTGGCAGGATGCGGAAGTTGATGAATCCCGGCCCGGCGATCTCGGCGGTGGCGAGACCTGTGAGATCGACGCGGTCGATGATTTCCTGGGCCAGCGCGCGCGGATTGGTCTTGCGCTGCTTTGCCAGCACCATGGCGGCATTGGTCTGGTAGTCGCCGAAGCGCAGGTCCGCAGCCGGGGTGACGGCGGCACTGGCGGGCTCGCCGAGCGTGGCGGCCAGCGCGGATGCGAGGCGGGCCTCAAGATCTTGCAACAAGGTCATGACGGAATGGATCAGGCGCCTGGCGCGGCGAGGCGCGGCTTGGAATCGAGAATGGCGAGGATGTCATCGCGGGTTTCCACCTCACCGAGTTGGCGGCGCACCTCGCAGTTGGTGAACATTTTGGCGATCGCCGCCAAGGTCCGCAGATGCAGGTGGTAGTCCTTGCGCGGGACGATGAAAAGAATGATGAAATGCACCGGCGCGTTGTCGATGGCCTCGAAGTCGATGCCCGCCTTGGAGCGGCCGAAGACCGCCGCCACCTCCTCAAGCGTGTCGGAAAACGCGTGGGGGATGGCCACGCCGGAGCCGATGCCGGTGCTCACCTGGTCCTCCCGCGCCTTTAGCGCCGCGAGCACCTCGCCCTTGAGGGCCTGCGGCAGCCGCCTCACTTCCACCAGGTGATCGACGAGTTCCACAATCGCCGGCCAGTGCTCCACCGACTTCATGTCGAGGATGATCTGGTCCGCGCTGAGCAATTTCGCCAACTTCATAAAACGAGGAAAGAATTCGCAAATCCTTGCGGTGGGGGCGAGTGGGTATCGCCCCCGGTCCTTGTTGGCAAGAGGATTCCCGCAGGCCGCGGCCTCATGAATAGTCCTCCGCCCGCGTGCTGAGTCCGCGCAGCAGCCACATGCTCAAGAGCAGCACCCCGGCCGTCGCCACCCCGAGCACGGCGAAGCCGCTGCGGTAGGAAACCGTGTCAAACAGCCACCCGGCCAGCAGCGGGCCGCCGGAATTCGCCGCGATCATGCAAAACCCCAGCAGCGTGAAATGCCCGGCGCGGTGCTCCGGTCGCGGGATGCCGCTGGTCAGCGCGTTCATCGCCCCGGAGAAACCGCTGCCCGCCACGGCTGCAATGCCGGCCGCCGCGAATACGCTGATTGTCCCTGGAAAACATGCCAGCAACAGGAAACCCAGACCCGCAAACCCGGCCCAAAACGTCAGTGCCCGCCGTGCGCCCCACACATCCGTGAACCATCCCGCAGCCGGACTGAGAGCAAGTCGGCAGCCGGATGCCGTCATGCCGAGCCATGCCGCCATCTGCGCCTTGAAGCCGAGCTCGCGAAACGCAAACACGCTGGAAAAAACCGCCAGTTGCCCCAGCAGCGGGGAAATCAAGCACACCGCCAGCGCCACCCGCAGGAATTTCCCGTCCTCTAAAAACGCCCGCCACATTTCCCTACCCCACGGCCGCGGCGAGCGCTCCACCGGCGTCGGCGGCTCCTTGGCCAGCAGCACCGCCGAGTCCGCCAGTTGGCACAACAGCCACGCCAGCACCAGCAGCGCGCCGTAGGCCTGCGGCTTGGGCATCGCCTCCAGCATCCATGCCGCGATGCCCGTGGCCGCCAGCCCCAACACCCCGCCCAGCCCGGCGGAAACCCCGGCCAGCCGCCCGCGCAGCCGCATCGGGATGCAGGCCGTGAAAAACTCCTGGTTCGGCAAACCGCCGAAACCCGCCGCGATCTGCCCTAACAGCATCATCAGCACGATGAAACCCACCATCGCCTCGTTTCCGCCCGCGCCGCCCGCCCACACCACCGCGCCCACGATGCCCACCGGCAGCAGGTAGAGCGAGTCCGTCACAAACAGATAGATCTTCTTGTGGCGGAAACGCCGCGTGATCCACGGCGAGAGAAACATCCCCGGCAGCGTGGCGATGAGCACTCCCTGCACGATGCCGATCTGCATGTTGCTGGCGCCGTAATGCACCAGCAGCGGCTGCAGGACCACCACCACCTCGGACCAGCCCATCGCGAAGACCGAACCCATCCACACCAGACACGCGAAGTTGCGCCGCACGTCGCGCGGGTTCAATTCCGTCCGGGTCAAACTGCGGTCATCCATGGCGTCGGCGCGGATGACCGCATTTCCCCGCCGCCCTGCCGAGCGCGAATTACCCGGTGCTTTACATCGCCGCCATGAAAAGCGATGAATCGCCGCGCAAACCCATCCCCACCATGCCGCCGAACATTGCCCTGCTGGCCTGCTCCGTCTTCGAGCGCGAGATCGCGCTGTTAGCCGCGGATGCGCCGCACATCCGTGAAACCCGCTTTTACGAAATCGCCCTGCACGACCGGCCGGACGAACTCCGCGCGAAACTCCAGGCCGAGCTGGCGGAAATCGACGCCCGGGATGACATCGAGGCCGTGATCCTCGCCTACGGCCTCTGCGGCCGCGGCACCGCGGGACTGCGCGCGGGCCGCCATCCCTTCGTGCTGCCGCGCGCGCACGACTGCATCACGGTGTTTCTCGGCAGCAAGGAACACTACGCCGCACACCAGCGCGCCTGCCCCACTTGTTATTACTACACTCCCGGCTGGAACCGCGCGCGCCGCGTCCCGGGGCCGGACAAGATCGCCGCCACCCGCGAGCAGTTGGCCGGCAAGTTCGATGAGGACGACATCGAGTTTCTCATCGAGAGCGAGCAGGAAACCTGGGCACTGCACGACACCGCCACTTACATCGATCTCGGCACCGACGAGGCGGAAGCGGAGGCGGATTATGCCAAGCGCTGCGCCGACCACCTCGGCTGGAAATTCGAACACATCCGTGGCGATCCCGCGCTGCTGCGTGATTTACTCTGGGGAAACTGGGACGACTCCCGTTTCCAGACCATCCGGCCCGGGGAAATGCTCGGCCACTCACCGGATGAAAACGTGCTGCGTGCGGAAACGCGGGAGGCCGCGCCGTGAGCAAGGCCGTTTCCATCCGCGTGGAGCCGGAGCATGGCGAGCGCGTGGAACTCCATGCCACGCCCGGCACGCGCGTCCTCTCGGAAGTGCTCGCCGCGCAGGGTTTCCCGCTCAACACACGCTGCGGCCAGCGCGGCCTCTGCCGTGGCTGCGAGATCATCCTCAAGGACGGCTCGCTCATGGTGGGAACTGCCGAAATCTCCGCGCCCGCCACCGTCCGCTCATGCCGCGCCAAGCTCCACGGCCCGGTCACCATCGCCATTCCCACCCGCTCGCGCATCGAGCACAAGCCACAGGTCGGCGAGACTTTTGAAATCGCCGTGCCTTATGCCCACGATCCGCTGTTTCCCGCCGGGGCCGTGCGGGACACCGCCTTCGCCGTGGACATCGGCACCACCACCGTGGTGGTTCTGTTAGCAGATCTCGTCTCCGGCCAGGTGCTTGCCCGCGCCGGCGGTTTCAACGGGCAAATCCGCTTCGGCGACAACGTGCTCACCCGCATCGACGCCGCGCGCACGCCGGAGACCATCGCCGCGATGCAGGCGGCCGTGGTTTCGGAAACACTCGCGCCACTGCTGCTCCAGGCCTGCGAACGCGCCGGGCGCGATCCCTCACGCATCGCCGGCGGCACCATCGCCGGAAACACCACCATGCTGCACCTGCTCACCGGCGAGGACCCCACTTCGCTCGGCATCGCGCCGTTCACCGCGCGCTTTCTATCAGGAAAACGGCTGTCTGCTGCGGACATTCATCTGGCCGTTGAGGGGCTGGCGCCGGAAACACCCATCCAACTCCTGCCCGGCATCGCCGCCTACATCGGCGCGGACATCACCGCCGGAGTGTACGCCAGCGGCATGGTGTTCGATGCGAAGCCCAGCCTGCTGGTGGACATCGGCACCAATGGCGAGATCGTCCTGCAGTGCAATGGTTCGCTCACCGCCACCGCAACCGCGGCCGGCCCCGCCTTCGAAGGTTGCGGCCTGCGCTGCGGCACCCGTGCCCGCGAGGGTGCCGTGAGTGACCTGGCGATCACCGCCACTCCATTTGAAATCACCGCGCAAACCATCGGCGGCATTCCTCTTTCCCGCGCCTCCGGCATTTGCGGCTCCGCCTATATCGACTTCCTCGCCTCCGCCCGCCGCAGCGGTCTGTTAGGCCACGCCGGGCGCTTTGACTCCACGCTGTGGGACAAGCTCCCGGAAGCCTTCCGCAGCACGGAGGACGGCGAACGCGCGCTGCTGCTCACCGGCGATGCAAGCCCCGGCTCGCCACGCGTCAGCGAAGTGGATGTGGCCGTCCTGCTCCAAGCCAAGGCCGCCATCGGCGCGGGCATCGAGACCCTGCTGGAAACCGCCGGCATCAAGGCGGAAAAAATTTCGCGCGTCTATCTGGCCGGCGGATTCGGCATGCATCTCAATGTCTCAAACGCCATCGCCATCGGCCTGCTGCCGGGCTTCAAGCCGGAGCAGGTCCGCGTCGTCGGCAACACCTCGCTCGCCGGCGCGCTGCTCGCGCTCATCGACCGCACCACGCTTGAGGAAATGGAGGCCCTGCGCGAAAAGGTGGACATCATCGAGCTCAACCTCGCCGAGGATTTCGAGGACCGCTACATCGAGCACCTGATGTTGACATGAACGACTACCCCGCCGTGCCCCTGCTCGATCACCGGCCCTACGACCGGATCCGCGAGTTCTATCTCTATCAGGAGCCCGCGCTGCTCGCCGCCATGCGCCGCGGCGACCGCGGCGAGGCGATGCGCATCGTCAACCACGTGCTCGTCCACATCTACAGCGCGGGAGAGGAACGCAGCGACCTGCTCAAGGGACTTCTGTTAGAGCTGGTGGTGATGATCTCGCGCGCCGCGATCGAGGCCGGTGCCATGCAGTCCGAGGTGCTCGGCACGAATTTCCGCATCCTCACCGAACTGGCGGAGATCGAGGACGACGAGCAACTCGCCGCTTGGCTGCGCAAAGCCTTCGATCATTTGTTTTCCACCATCCAGCGGCAGTTGGATTTCACACCGCCGCTGCTGGTCGGCAAGGCGCTGGATTTCATGCGCGCCAACCTCCACCGCGAGATCACGCGGGATGAAACCGCGCAGTATGCCGGCATTTCGCCCGGCCATTTCTCCCGCCTGCTCAAGGAGCGCACCGGCCGCTCGTTCACCGAGTTGCTCCGCCAGTGCCGCGTGGACCTCGCCTGCGAAATGCTGCTGCATTCCGAGGAACCGCTCGCCAGCATCGCCGGCCTCTGCGGCTTCTGCGACCAAAGCTACTTCACCCGCGTCTTCCGCGATGTGAAAGGGCTCACCCCACGCCAGTTCCGGGAACAAGCGGGCAAGTGAACTGAACGCGGCCAAAAGATGAACTCCGGCCGCACTCACCCACGCCGCGCCACGGCCTGTGCGATGGCCGCGAGGTGCCCGGGCGTGGTGCCGCAGCAACCGCCGACGATCCGCGCGCCGGCGTCTAACAGGCGCGTGGCGGTTTCCGCCATTTGCTCCGGCGTGGCCAGATAGAGTGTCTTGCCATTCACCTGCTGCGGAGCACCCGCATTCGGCTGGATGATGACATGGGCCGCGCCCGCCGCAGCGGCGATTTCCCGGCACAGCGCCACATAGTCATCGAGATTGAGCGCGGCCCCGCAGTTCGCCCCGACGATTTCCGCCCCGGCCTCCACGGCGCGGCTGATCGCCTCGGCCACCGGCGTGCCCATCATGGTGCGGAATTCGCCGGTCGCGGTTTTTTGAAAGGCGTAGGTGCCGATGACCGGCACGTCCGGATCACAGGCGAGAGCTGCCTCGATTCCCACCACCATTTCCTCGGGATCGCTCATGGTTTCCACCAGGATGGCATCCGCCCCGCCTTCTAACAGCGCTGCAATCTGATCGCGGAAAGCCTCGCCCACCTCATCCGCCGTCAGGTCGCCCACCGGCTCCAGGAAATCCCCGCAGGGGCCCACGTCGCCCAGCACCCAGGCGTCCTCACCGGCGGCGGCACGCGCGACTTGCGCGGCTGCCAGGTTGAGCGCCCGCACATCCGCCGCCCGGCCGTGCAGATCCAGCACGAACCGCGAGCCGCCGAAGGAATTGGTGGTGATGAGTTGTGACCCCGCCGCGCGGTAGGCATCATGGATCGCCTTGACGTCGTCCGCCCGGTCGATGTTCCACGCCATGCCGCAGGCACCGCTGGTCATGCCGCGCGCCATCAAGAGGGTTCCCATCGCTCCATCACCACAAACCGGGTGTGCCGCCAATTCATCCAACAGGTTTTTTCGCTTCATCCGCGCCATCAAAAAATGCGCCGCCATCCCGCACAAGCCCGGATCCCGCCGATCTCACGGATTCAACAAACAATCACACCAAATCACAAGACCGCACCCCCGGTGCGGCGCTAGGCTGCGCGCGTCATGAATGATCCCCATCCTCTCAGTGCGGCCATCATCGCCGGAAAACGCAAGGACGTCCCCGAACTCGTGCAGGCCTGCATTGCCGCGGGTGAAAGCGCCCAGTTCATCGTGGAAAACCATCTCGTGCCCGCCATGGCCATCGTCGGCGAGCGCTTCAAGAACAACGAGATTTTCGTCCCGGAAATGCTCATCGCCGCCCGCGCGATGAAGGAAGCCCTCAAGATCCTCGAACCCATGCTCGTCGAGGCCGGCGTGAAACCCGAGTTCAACGCCGTGATCGGCACCGTCGAGGGCGACCTGCACGACATCGGCAAGAACCTCGTCGCCATGATGTGGAAAGGTGCCAACATCGACGTGATCGACCTCGGCGTGAACGTGCCACCCGCGAAATTCGTCGAGGCCATCCGTGACAACAACGCCCGACTCGTCGGCCTCTCGGCGCTGCTCACCACCACCATGCCCGCCATGCGGGAAACCGTGAAAGCCATCCGCGAAGCGGGGCTCACGCCCAAGATCATGATCGGTGGCGCGCCCATCACTCACGAATACGCGGCGGAAATCGGTGCCGACGGCTATGCTGCGGATGCCGGCAGTGCGGTGGACGCCGCCATGGCCCTGCTGAAAGCCTGAGTTTTCATCCCAAGCCACTTCATGAACCGCCAATACTACCTGGATCTCGCCGCTTCCGGTCTCAAGATGCCCATCGGCACCCATCTGGTGCTGCATGAACATGCCGACCACGAAATCATACCCAATGACGGGCGGCGGCTCGGCGGTGTGATCGAGGAGGCCGCGCGGCGCTTCCGCTGCCCGCTGGCGCTGCCATTGATGGACTTGAAACTGGAAAAAGAAGCGCTCCTGCTCGCCCGCGGCATCGCTGCTGCGGAAATCGACACCTTCCATTTCACGGAAACACCCGGCGGGGATTGGGACATTCCACTCACCCGCAAGATGGATGCGGTTTGCGAGGCAATCCAATACATCGCCAGGGAAACCGAACTCTTGCCGGTCGGCATGGGCATCGGGCCGTTTTCACTGATGACCAAACTCATCACCGATCCGATCACGCCCGTGTTCCTCGCAGGCGACGGCGCAACGGCCGATGACGAGGAGGAAGTGGCGTTGCTCGAGCGGTTGTTGCAACTCGCATCCAAAACCATCCGCCTCTATCTCAACGCGCAGATCCAGGCCGGAGCCAAGGCCATCATCCTGTGTGAACCGGCGGCCAACAACGTCTATTTCTCACCCAACCAGTTGGATGAGAGTTATGATGTCTTCGACCGCTACGTGATGGACCTCAACCGCCAGATCCGCGAGCAACTGCGCGCTGCGGACGTGGATCTGATCTTCCATGACTGCGGCGAGCTTACCGACGGCATGGTCAGCCGCTACGCGGAACTGGACCCGGCGATGATCAGCCTCGGCTGCTCGCGCCTGCTTTGGGAGGACGCCGCGTTGATTTCCAAATCCACCGTGCTATACGGCAACCTACCGACCAAGCAGTTCTACTCCGACGAGCTTGTCAGCATCGCCAAGGTGCGCGAACTCTCCGACCAACTGCTCAGCCGCATGCGCGAGGTGGGCCACCCCTTCATCCTCGGCAGCGAGTGCGACGTGCTCAGCGTCCCCGGCTACGAGCAGACCATCAAGGCGAAGGTGGACGAGTTCCTGAAAGCGGAATAAGCGTGAGAGCTCTCCGCAGCGCATGTTTTCAAACACATGGAGCGGAGAAGTACGAGGACTGGGACTCGAACCCAGGACCAATTGGTTAAAAGCCAACTGCTCTACCAACTGAGCTATCCTCGCATGAAAAGACTCCGGTAGGCGGGGCGGGACGATTAGGGGGGCGGC
>RPOS01000098.1 GCA_003820635.1 Verrucomicrobiaceae bacterium
GGTCAGCTCCACGGTGCACGAGTTGCTTGAGGGCGCGCCAAGCCTCGCGGTCCAATCCCCCGTCCTGGAGGTGATCGCAGCGGTCCAACGGGAGTTCAATCTCACCGAGCCCATCATCCGCATCAACAAAGTGGGATCAAAACTCTATGTCGAGATCGACGCCTACGTCGCACCCGAGGTGACCGTCGCCGAGGAGCATGAAATCCGGAACCTCCTTGAGCAAAGACTGAAGGTGCTGCCTTACCAAGTCTGGCTCAACCTGGACCTTCTTCCGATGCCGCAGTCTTCCGCCCGCACTTCCAGCGGAGAACCGATCCAGTCCTCATGACCGCCGAATCTCCATCGCCAGTGCAAACCGAGCCACCTGCGCCGCAGGAGACCGCGGTTCTTCTCGAGTTCATTTACCGGCTCGGCCAAGCCTATCTTGCTTGCGGTGAACAAACAGCGACAGTCGAGATTCTCCTCCGGCGCATCGCTTCGGCTTACGGCATGAGGAACGCGAGGGTGGTCGCCTTTCCAACCGCCGTCTTCATTTCGCTGCACGACAACAGCGGTGAAAAAGTGACGCTGGCCGCATGTGAGCCGCAACTGCTGCGCTTGGATCAGATGGCCGATGTTTATGCGCTCGGAGATACCGCAAGAGGGGGCAAGCTGGATCTGCGGGAGGGTCTTGAAAGACTCTCGGCGATCCGCCGGCAGAAGCCCCGCTTCGGACGCGCGGGCCTTCTCTTCGGTCATGTCATCCTCACGATCGGCTTGGCTTTGGTATTGATGCCGACCCTCACCAATATCGCAGCGGCAGCAGTGCTTGGCCTCGTTGTGGGCTTGATCAAGCTCTTCAATCGAGGTGGTCCCGTCATGGCGATCCCGCTACCCGTGGTCGCAGCAACGACGGTTTCGGCGCTGGTATTTCTAGCAATCCGGCAGGGGATCGCGCTGGAGCCTATCCACTCGTTGATCCCGCCGCTCGTCACCTTTCTACCCGGTGCGATGCTGACTCTGGGGATGGTCGAACTTGCCTACGGCGACATGGTGAGCGGCGCGAGTCGGCTCATCGCAGGGTTCATCCAACTCGTGCTGCTGGCGTTCGGACTCGCCATCGGTGCGGTCCTCATTGGTTACAGCCCGGAGGATTTGGTGTATGCGGCCAGTCAGTATGTAAAGTTGCCTTTCGCCGGGTGGGTGGGTGTCCTAGTCTTCGGCCTGGGCGTCTATCTGCATTTTTCCGCTCCGAAAAACTCGCTGCATTGGCTGATACTCGTGCTGCTGCTGGCCTTCGGGGCGCAGCGGCTTGCGACGATTTTCCTCGGCAGTGAGATCAGTGGATTCTTCGGAACTCTTGTGGCGACTCCGCTGGGCTATCTGATCCAACAAAGGTTCAAGGGGCCGCCCGCGGTGGTGACTTTCCTTCCCAGTTTCTGGTTGCTGGTCCCCGGAGCCCTCGGACTCATGAGCGTGACCCAAATGATGAGCGACCGTGCTGCTGGACTCGATGGCATGGTCACGGTGCTGTTCGTGATTACCTCCATCGCCCTTGGAACCTTGGTCGGCGCTTCAGTCTATCGAGGACTGACAGAAACCTTTGGTGCGTGGCAGTTGCAGATCGGGCGCGTGGGGTCGTTTTTCCGACGTGACAAGAACCGCTGACCGCCAGGGAGTTATTTATAAAGCGGCAGGAAGATCGGAACCAACAGGACGGATACGATCATCACGACGATGCTGAACGGAACGCCTACTTTCACAAAATCACCAAACTTGTAGTTGCCCGGACCCACGACCAGCGTGTTCACAGGCGATGAGATCGGGGTCATGAAAGCGGTTGACGCGGCAAGTGCGACAATCATCGCGAAGGGATAGGGCGAGGCGTTCATGTCACTGGCAATGGCAAGTGCGACCGGTGCCATCAGAACCGCCGTGGCGGTGTTGGAGATGAACAGGCCGAGCATGGCGGTGATCAGGAAAACACTTCCCAGCACCACATAAGTACCCGCCCCGCCGATCACCGCCATCAAACCGTCGGCTGCCAGATCCACCCCGCCGGTGCGCTGGAGGGCGAGTGAAAACGGCAGCATGCCAACGATGAGGATGAGGCTCTTCCAATGGATGGAGCGGTAGGCGCTGTTGAAGTCGATGCAGCGCAGCGCACCCATCAGCAGGGCGGCGATCAAGGCGGCCTGGACGTTGGGAATAACACCGCTGATCATGAGTCCCACCATCAGCAGAAGGCAGGCGACGGCTTGGGGTGCCTTGCGGGAGGCTGGCAAGACCTCGTCCATTTCGGCGGGCAGGTTAAGTACCACCAGATGGTAGGCGTCGGTTTGCAATTGGCGGATGTGCTTCCAAGTCCCGACCACGAGCAGCGTGTCGCCGACTTTCAGTTTTTCCCTCAGCAGGTTGCCTTCCTGCGCCTTTCTGCCACGCCGCAGGCCGATCATCGTGAGTTGGTGTTCGGTGCGGAACCGGGATTCGATGACCGTCTTGCCCGCCAGGGCGGAGTTCGCTCCGAGCATGACTTCCGCCATACCAATCTCCTGCGAACGATCGGTAAAGTAATCGCCGTTGAGCGGGAGTTCTTCCAAGGCATATTTCTGCCGAACTGCGTCAGCCGACTCCGTGAGTCCAAAAACGTCCACGAAAAGGATATCGTCGGCTTGCAGGACCGTGGAGGGGGAGGGCGAGATGATTTTGCGCGAAGGCAGGAGACGACGCTCGCTGCCTGTGGAGCGCTCGATGGCAACGATGCTCGCGCCGGAGGTGCTGCGCATTTCGACTTCCGCGATGGTCTGGCCGATCAGCGACGAAGCGCTCGTCACCCTCACCCGGTGCTCACGGCTGGCGAGTTTGTATTCCTGAACCCAATCCAACAGACTCGGACGGCGGCTGGCCTTGCTTTGATCTCCGGACTCGGAGGACAGCCAGCGGCGTGCGAACAGCATGTAGAGGATGCCCAGCGCGAGAATGGGCACGCCAAACGGAGTGAAGCTGAAGAACTGAAACCCACCTGCACCCTGGCGGGTGAGTTCACTGTTGACCACCAGGTTGGGCGCGGTGCCCACCAGGGTCATCATGCCGCTAATGAGCGCGGCCACGCTCATCGGCATCATCAGGCGGCTGGCCGCCATGCCGGTGCTTTGTGCGATGCGCAGTGCGACAGGTATGAAAATGGCGATCACGCCCGTGGAACTCATGATGGAGCCGAGGATGCCCACGGCCAGCATGAGCAGGACGAGTAGGCGGGTTTCGCTCTTGCCGGCGGTGCGGGTGAGCCAGTCTCCCAACCTTTGCGCCACACCGGTCCGCACCAGTCCCTCGCCGATGACGAACAGCGCGGCGATGAGCACGATGTTCGCATCGCTGAAACCCGCCAGCGCCTCGCCCATGGTGATCACCCCGGTGAAGGGTAGAAGGACCAGCATGATGAGTGCCACGGCGTCCATCCGCGGCTTGTCGATGACGAACATCGCCACCGAGGCGACGAGCAGCAAAAGGACGATGACAAGCTGAGTGCTCATGAGGGAGCCTGCAACGACTGCCTGAGTAGAGACAAGGAAAACTCCTTGCGCGAGATGATGGCCAAACCTTGTCTTGTCTGCATTGAGAAGCTGACTTGCTCGGGTCTTTCATAACATCCGGAAGCGAGTATTCGTGGATGGTCTCCGGAAAAGCGGGGAAATTCCATTTGTCATAGAAAAATTCCGATTGCTGCTCGACACCGGTGGACAACGGATTTAACCCAAATCTGCAGAATGTGCATCTCGGTATCCGGTCGCACGCAGCTCGTCCATTTCGTCATCCTCCTGATTCAGCACTCATGATCCCTCCTAATTCCCTGCATAAAATCGTCCGTGTCGCCGGAACCGCAGCGGTGCTTGGTTTGTTCATTCTCCCTCTCACCGCTACAGCGCAAGAAGACGACGCAGACGCTGCCACGATCGCGGCGCTGCGCGAACAAGTCACCGCACTGACACGCCGCCTCGATGAACTCGAGCGTCGCCAAGCCGCAAAGGACGCCAGTAAGACGGAGCAAGCGGCAAAGCCAGTGGATGCCGAAGTGCCGGCCGCAATGCAGGCCGAGCTTAGGGAAGCACAAAAAGTCGCCAAAGAGGCCCGCGCCGCGGTGGCCGAGATGAAGGCCGCGCAGCGCGAGATCCAGGCGGCACCCGCCATCGGTCCCGTCATCACACCCGGCACGATCGAAGGCCTGCTCCCACCCGAGGAAATGGGATCCGCATCCAGCGGGGAGGATGCGCTCCGTTCCGATTTACCCGGGATCGCACTACGCATCCCGAACACCAACACCGAAGCACGCATTTACGGCTTCGCCAAATTGACAGCCTGGCAGGACTTCGATGGTCGCAATCAAGGTGATGTCCCGGCGGTGCAGTCGATCCCACTGAATGGCAGCCCAGCCGATCAACAAGGCGGAGATTTCGGCATGTCGGCGCGCTTCAGCCGCTTCGGCACCGACACCCGGACGCTCACGGACTGGGGGACCCTGGAAACCCGGTTGGAGGGGGATTTCGGTGGTGGTAATAACACCAATGCCACGTTCCGGCTTCGCCAGGCGTGGGGCGAACTCGGTAACGACAAATACAGCATCCTGATCGGACAAGCCAACAGCCTTTGGAACGAGGGCGTCTTCGAGACCTTGATTGACTCTACCAATTTGAACCAGTCCTTCGTGCGCCAGGCGCAGATCCGACTGACCGGGCGTTTCGCACCCGGCTTGACCGGGCAGCTTTCGGTGGAGGCACCAGACACCACTTACACCTCGGTCTCGAATGTGGTGAATCCTAACAGCATCATCGACGGCGGAGCCAGCCCGGCTTTCAACACCATGCCCGACTTCCTCGGACGCTTTACCTACCGGCAGGATGGCCTGGAAGTCGGCGGGCGCGCCTTGCTGCGCAATCTCACAATCAATACAGAAGGCACTGCGGTGACACCATCCGGAGAAGAGGACGCACTCGGCTGGGGATTCGCCGGGCATGTGCGGTTTCCCATGCGCCGGGTCTCGGAAGATCTGGGGCCGGATGAACTGCTCGCAATGGCCTACTACGGCCAAGGCATCGGACGCTACTTCGCTGGCAACACCTCCGGTCAGGACGCGCTCTCAAATCTCGGACTACCGGAAGCCTTGAACAGCTTCAGCCTCGATACGGTGCAGAGTTGGGGCCTGACCATGGCCTACCGCCGGTTTTGGTCTCCCACGCTGCGCAGCAACTTCGCATATTCCTACGCCAGGCAGGACTATCCGGATTACGCGGGGGATTTTGCCCCAGGCTCCGCGTCGGCCACTTCGCTCAACTGCGACATGAGCCAGATTTTCGTCAACCTCATCTGGAGCCCCTTTGGGAGCATCAACGACGGAGTCTTCAGAAGCGGGTGGCTCGATTTGGGAGTCGAATATCTTTACTCACAGCGCGAGATCTTCGGCGGTGCCGCGGCGGCCGGCGCTGGAGATGGCGAAGGAGAGGCGAACCGCCTGCTCTTCGGTGGCGTCGCACGGTTCTAACGGAACGCATGTCGAAAGAAGGCACATCAAGGCACGGATGCCAATTCCGGCCATAGGTGCGCGGCCATTTTCATCCCGGCCATGTAGGCGTCGAGCGAGAATTTTTCATCCGGTGAGTGTGCGTTGTCGTCTGGCAGTGCGAGTCCAAGCATCAGCGAGTCCGCCTTCAAGTGTTGCTTGAAGGCGGCGATGATCGGGATGCTGCCGCCGCCGCGGGCGAGCACGCACTCATGACCGAACCCGGCTTTGGCAGCGCGCATGCAGGCTTGTGCCAGCGGACCAGTGGGATCCACCATGTAGGGGCCGCCACCTTGGCCTTCGGTGACCGTGAGCTTCACAGTGGGCGGGCAGATGGCCTTGAGATGCTTTTTCACCAGCGTGATGACTTTCTTGGGGTTCTGGTCCGGAACGAGACGCATGGTGATCTTGGCGCTGGCCCAAGAGGGGATGATGGTTTTGCCACCCTCTCCCTGATAGCCGCTGGTAAGGCCGTTGAGTTCGAACGTGGGCCGCGCGGCGCGCTGTTCGTTGGGCGTGTAGCCGGCTTCGCCGAAAAGGGCTCCCACGCCCACGGATTTGCGGAATTTGGTTTCATTGAACGGCACCTTGGCCATTTGCTTGCGCTCGTAGGCCGAGAGTTTGATCACGTCGTCATAAAAGCCGGGGATGGTGAAGCGGCCTTTTTTGTTACGCAGCGAGCCGAGCATCTGGCAGAGCACAATCGCCGGATTGTCCACCGCGCCGCCGAAGAGGCCGGAGTGCAGGTCGCGGTCCGGCCCATCGAGGCGGATCTCGATGGGCGCCATGCCGCGCAGTGAATAACAGAGCGCGGGGTGCTTCATGCTGGGAATCTCGGTATCGGATACCACAAGAGCCTTGCAGGCGAGCTCCTTGGCGTTTTTCGGCAGGAAATCATACAGGGACTTCGAGCCGACTTCCTCTTCACCCTCGATGAGGAAATTGACGTTGCAGGGTAGCTCGTTGCCGGTTTTCAACCAGGCCTCGACGGAGTTGATATGAGCGAGGTGCTGGCCCTTGTTGTCGCTGATGCCGCGGGCATAAACATTGCGGCCGACTCGGCGCGGCTCGAACGGCGGGGAAGTCCAGAGTTCCAACGGATCCGGTGGCTGGACGTCGTAGTGGCCATAGACGAGAAAGGTCGGCTTCTTGGGATCGGGCTTCGGTGACTTGGCGATCACCACCGGATAGCCGCTGGTCTTGCGGATGTCCGCCTTCAAGCCGGCCTTGACGCAGCGGTCCACGAGCCACTCCGCGCAACGCTGCATGTCGCCCGCATGATCGGACTGGGCGCTGATGCTGGGAATGCGGGTGTAGGCGAAGAGTTCTTCGATGAAACGCTCTTCATGGCTCGCGAGGTAATCGAGGACGGCTTTTGGAGTCATGGTGCCGAACTTCTAGGAGTTGTTTCATATCCCAGCAAACAAAAATTTCCGACCGTTCAGTCACCGTCACCGTCGAAGGGTGCAAGTCATGACAAAAGCGAATCCCCCGCGGTGGCATCTTCCACACCGGCGCGATGCAGGCCTGTGCCCACCCGGGCTAACCTGCGGATCATGCTATAGCCACGCCGCAGGGACTCGGCCAGTTCGCGTTCAAGCGCACTCGGGCGCATGCGACGCAGGCCATCGTCGGAGTTTTGATCGATAAGCAAGTCGATCGCTGCACGTTCGAGCCCGCGCACATGCGACTTGGCATCGATGACGGACCGGGCCAGCACTTGGTCTTCATCACCGACGGCTTGTAAGGCCCGGCGGAATTCATGCCGGACGGCTTCCGACAGTGCGTGCAGGCGTTCCCGCGACTGCGGGTCGGTTTCCGTCCCGCGTTCGACGTGCCGTTGGTGCAAGGGGATCATTTCCTTGTCCACCAGGTCGGCGATGGCTTCAAGGTAGTCGGCCGCTTCGGCCAGATCGATGGCACTCCGGCAAATATCAGGCGCGCGCTCCGCATGCAGCACTTGCTCGATGAATCCCACGATGGCCGCATGATGCCGGTCGATGTGCTCCTCGTCCCCATGCAAGGCCTCGACTTCCGCGTCTCGACCGTCCAGAATCGCGGGAACCGCGGCATCTAGCAGATCTCCGACCCGTTCGCCCAGTTGGAGCAACTCCCGCCGCGCGGCATCGAGAGCCAGCGACGGCATGTCCAGAAGCACCGGGTTCAAATCCAGAGACACTTCTGTGGCATCCTCCGGCGGCTTGCTCTCGCCGACCACCCGCACGATTAACTTCGCCAGCAGATCCGTGAACGGCAGCAGCAACAGGACTGTGGTCACGTTCACGATCATGTGGACGTTGGCGACCTGACGCGGCACCTCGTAAGCGAGTTGCCCGGCAAGTGCCAGTCCCTCGGCGGCGGGTGAGACCGCCCGCGCGATACGTTCAAGCAAGCCCGTCAGTGGCAGCCAGATCAGGACCAGCAGCACCTTGAAACTGAAAAGGCCGACCGCCGCGTGCAAGGCGCTGCGCGGCTGGCCGATCGTCGCCAGCAGGCCGGTGATGGTGGTCCCTATGTTCGCGCCGAACACCAGCGCGATGCCCGCTTCCAGAGGAATCAAGCCCTGCGAGGCAAGCGCGATGATCACGCCCAGGGTCGCCGAGGACGATTGCACCACCGCCGTGAAAACCGCTCCAATCAAGATTCCTAACAGCGGGTTCGACATTGATGCCATCAGGTCCAGAAACGGCGGGTGGCTGCGCAACGGTGCCATGAATCCGGACATCATCGAGAGGCCGATGAACAGCACCCCGAGGCCCAGGATCACAGTCCCTAACAAACTCGGAATCCGCCGGGCTTTCCACATCGAAAGACCGAAGCCGACCGCCACCAACAGGAAGGCCAGATTGCTGACATCGAAGGCGATGATCTGCGCCGTCACCGTGGAGCCAACCGCGGCGCCCATGATCACGGCGAGAGCCTGCCCGAGCGATAGGATCCCGGCGGAAACGAAACCGATCGCGATGACAGAAGTCACCGAAGATGATTGCACGACCGTCGTGATCCCCACGCCCGTCAGGAGTGCGCTGAAGCGGTTTCCGGCCAAGCGGGCCATGATGCTTTTCAGGCGGCAGCCAGCCATCGCCCGCATCGCGTTGGACATCATTGTCATCCCGTGCAGGAACAAGGCCAGCCCACCCGCCAAGCCAATGAGCATGGTGATGATCGAGAAGGACGGGGTCTCCATGGTAAAGACGTTACTTGAAAATCAGTGCGTAAAGCGCGGTGAGCAGCTCCATGCCGATGAATACGACGATGGCGATTTCCAAGGTCCGGGAACGACGCGCCTCGATCATGGCGAGCAGGGTTTGCACGGTTTCACCGATGAGCGCGAGCTTGCGGTCCAGCGCGGCGCTGCGATCCGTGAGTTCGAACTCCTCCGCCAGCCGCAGGTGAAGGCTTTCGAGTGAGGGATGATCCCAGAGGATGCCGGGTTTGTCATCGGACTGGACACGGGCTGCGGCACGGTTGCGCGCTGCGAGCGCGCTGCCGACAAGTCGCAGCAAGGCGCGCGAGGAAACGGACATCCGGCCCAAGCCTCGCAGGTTGGTGACGACCGGCTCGATGCCATCGAGCGTCTGCGCCATGGCTGTTTCCTGGTGGCTCAGCGCGGCGCTTTTCGCCAGGGCATCGGCCACCACCGCCAGGCGTGGCACGGAGAAATCCTTGAGGTGCAAGAGGCCGCTGGCATCCACGCCATCCTCCGGCGCACCGAACTGGATGCGGGCTGTTTCATCCACTGGCTGGGCCAGGGGGTGACTCAGCAACTCGCGGAGCTCTGCTAACAATTCGGCTTCCTGCTCATGGGTGGCACCGACCAGCACGACAGCCCCCCACCGGAAGGCAAAGACGAGCAGCCCATCCGGCCGGGCGAGCTGGATCGGATCGGTGATGCCGCCGGCGGCCACCGCGAGCCGACGATGGTCGATCCGCTCGCCTAACAAAAGTGCCCGCATCGTCCGGCGGTCTGGCATGGCCGCCGCATCGCCTGGGGAAACCAGGCGGCTCGAGTCAATCGTTTGCCCGTGATGCATGGATTTCGATGTGGGTCACGCTGGAGCTTGCGGAGGTCAGCCTTCGGGCACCGGCTTGACCTCGGAGTCGGCACGCCAGATCCGGTGGCGGACCTCCACCCCTTTCGGCACATAGACCACAAGCGGCAGGCGGCTGTTATAGCGCAGCAACTGCGGCTCGCCACCGAGGGTGATGAAGCGCTCGACTTTTGGCGCGTCCGGGTCAACAGCCATCAGGGTTCCCGCCATCGGGCCGAGGTCTGCGACCACGTAGCGGGTGAAACTCCAGCCCTCGATGTTCACCGCCTGGAGACTTCCACCGAAGAAATAACGGTTTGCTTCATCGGTCTTCACCGTCTTGCCGATTTGTAACTCAACTCGCAGCGAGTCCTCCTGCTCGGCGGGCGGCAGCATCAGCACGTGGCGGGTCATGCCTGGCTCCGCCGGTGGAAATGCCTTGAGATTCCGCTCGGCTTCGGTCTCGGCACCTGCGGAAAATACAGCCAACCCAACCATTGCCATCGATAGAACAAACCGTTTCATGATGCTCGTATGCTGAATTTACTTCGCTCGACCTACAAGCCAAAATCTCCCCGCAGAATGGCACCGCAGGGCGCTTGTCGGGTCAGTTGACTTGCGGCGGGGGAGTTCTCAGAACGCGCGGGGCGGCTAGGTTTTGGCGGCGCGATGGTCGCAGCCAGCCGGAAGACCACCACGCAGCTGTATTACCGGATTCTTCGGGAACGCGACCGTCCGTGAAGCAATTCGGCGGGATTTCGCGCAGGGCGGCGATGTGGACGTGAGTGTGAATCTGAGACGGGATCCGTCCGGCAGACCGGCAACCCACAAGCAGTTTACGGTCAAGCCCGTTTTTGATAAAGCCCCTTGAAATTTGTCGTCTGATTTGAAGTTCACATCCGCTTGAGAATCTGATAGTTCGGCATATAACTGCGGAGAGTGCGGTCCAGTCGGCCGTTGGTGCGCCATTTTGCGAGGGCCGAATTCGCCTGTCCCAGCAATTCGGAATCGCCCCTGCGCACCGCCCAGCCAAGTGATTCATTGACCAAAAGCCGGGGGACCAACCGGTAGTCCGCCGTGGGATTCCGCGCGGTGATATGCCAGAGCACGGGCGCGTCGTGGAGGACCACATCGACACGCTCTGCGAGCAGGGCGCGGGCGGCCCGCTCGGGAGTGGCGAACGGCACCACGGTGGCCCCCGGGTGAAGTCGTAATGCCACGGCTTGCCCGACCGCGCCTTGTTTCACTCCGATGCGAAACGGACTGATGAATAGAAGCTGGGGATCCTGAAACAGGCTTGCCTTGGCATTGCGGACCAGCAACCCCTGCCCTGAAGCCATATAGGGGTTGGTGAAGTCAACCAGGCTGCGCCGCTGCTTCGTCACCGTCATGCCACTCATGATGATATCAATTTCACCGCGCTGGAGGGCTGGAATCAACCGGTCGAAACGCATTGGCACAAAGCGGACCGGGTGCCCGAGTTCTTCGCCCAACATCCGGGCAAATGCCGCTTCCACACCACCAAACTCACCGCGGCCCGACTCAAAAATCAAAGGCGCGTTGTTCCCGGAAACACCCACCCGCAGCGGCGACGGCGCGTTCGGGTCCCGCGCCCCGGAGGATCCGGGAGCACAGGATGGGAGGGGTAGGGCGGTGCCAGCCAGCAGGCAAAGGAAGTCGCGGGTCTTCATGGGGAGAGAGTTGTTACTTCTTTCACCTGTTTCCAGCGTAATCTTCCACACCTCACTGGTGCTCGGTGAGATTCAGTTTCAGGATCCGTTTCACTTCCTGGATCGCCTCGGGATTCTGGTGGGCGCTGTGGTCGGAGGGAACGATCTTTTCCGAGGCCGCGCCCTCCATGTGCGAACTCCAGTATGCCACCACTCCGTCGCTCGAATCCGGCGTGTCACCGCGGCCGCGGTCGCCGATGATCGAATGGAAGGGCACGCCCGGCGCGACCGGCAGCTTGTTGACCTCCCGGACGAAGCGGTTGTTGGGGTTCAGTGTGTCGATGCTGTTGGGTGCGAAATTGAGCTGGAGTCCCGCCGCATCGGCCGCCAGCACGGAGGCAACGTCGTTGCGCACGTCCGTCAGATAGGAAGGCAGGCGCACCAAGCGGGAGGCTGTGCGGCCGATCCAACTCGCGGCGAGCATCGAACCCCGGTGGGGAGTCGCGATGAACACCGCCCGGTCCACTTCGTCGCGTTTGTTGAACACGAGCGCGTCCAGCAGCAATTGGCGGCTGAATCCCGGAATGGCGAACTCGTCCGGACCCTTGCCGAAC
>RPOS01000099.1 GCA_003820635.1 Verrucomicrobiaceae bacterium
ATCAGGACTGATCAGGACTTCGGCAGCCGTGTCTGATGTCTCGGCACGCCATTCATGGCGGCGTCCAAACCGAGCTTCTGGCACATGGAAAGCACCGCCCGGCCTAGCAGATCCACATCGTCTCGCGCATCGTGGCGGCGGAGGCTGGTGTCGCGCAGGCCGAGGCGCGATTTCACGTGATCGAGTGAATGCCCGGTGCCGCGGGTCTTGCCAAATAGCATCTTGGACATGTGGATGGAGTCGATGCAATCCACCTCCCGTGCCGGTAGCCCGTGGCGGCGGCAGGTGGCGGCGAGGAACTTGGAGTCGAAACGCAGGCCGTTGTGGGCTATCAAAGTGGCGTCTCAAGCCCACTGCGAGAACCGGCATAGAACCTCCTCTGGTCTGGGTGCCCCGGCGACATGACGGTTGCCGATGCCGGTGTAGCTCCCGATGAATGACGAAATCGACCGACGCGGCCGGGCGAAGCTGAAGAACGAATCCTCGGCGATCAGCCGGCCACCCTGGAAACGGACTGCCGCGATCTGGATGAACTCGTCCTCGTCCGGATACAGACCGGTGGTCTCCAGATCGTAGCTGATGAAGGCGTCGCCGTTGTGAAATCGGTCGGTCCAGATGTGCGCGGACTCGCTGCGCTGGCCGGTTGCGCGCCGGAGACCATCTCCCGCGTGGTGCGGCGCGAAACCGGCGGCTGTGCGCCTCCGCCCTGTTCAATCGCCTGCGCATGGAACATGCCGCCCGCGAGCTGCGCATAACGGACCGGCCGATCCTCGACATCCTGCTGGAGTGCGGGTTTTCCGGAGCTTACCAATTCTACAAGCGCTTCCAGGACTTCCACCGCCTCAGCCCTGCGGCCTACCGCAGGCAGTTCGGCGGCATCGCATGACCGCACGTTGATCCGGAGCGGGGAAATGGCCGCCCGCAAGTGACGATTCATTCGGTGACAATGTGACGGATTCGTCTCCAAAAAGGGCGGGCGGCCCTGCGGGTTGTTGGTTTCCCTCACGCCGTGGAAACGGCAAGCGGCTTCCACGGCTGCCATGAAAATCGACATTGTGACGGACACCTATGCGCCCGATGTGAACGGGGTGGCCATGACCTTGGGGCGTCTCACCGAAGGCCTGCGCCAACGCGGCCACCGGGTGCATGTGATTCATACGGGAGCCACCGCCGGGGAGGGTGAAACGCTTGCCGCGGCAGTGCCGCTGCCGGGATACAAGGAAGTGCGGGTGGGCCTGCCAAAACCCCACGAGCTCAGGGCCCGCTGGCTGAAGAAGCGGCCGGATGCGGTCTATGTGGCCACCGAAAGCCCCTTGGGAAAATCCGCGCTCAAGGCGGCCAAGGCGCTTGGTGTTCCGGTGGCCACCGGCTTTCACACGAATTTCCACCAATACCTCAGCCAATACGGCATGCCGGCGCTGCAACCGGTGGCCATGGGTTATCTTAGGAATTTCCATCAACAGGCGGATTGCACGCTCACCCCCTCGCCGGACATGGTGGAACAACTCACCGCCGCCGGCGTGAAAAACGTCCAACTGCTCGGCCGCGGCGTGGACACCCGCTTGTTCTCGCCCCTCAAGCGTTGTGAAAAAATCCGCGCCGGGTGGGGAGCTCAGGAGTCCACTCCGGTGGCCCTGATGGTGGGGCGGGTCTCGGCGGAAAAGAACTTCGATCTCGCGATAAAGACCTTCGAGCGGATGCGCCAGATCTTCCTGGATGTGCGCTTTGTGGTCGTCGGCGATGGCCCGCTGCGTGAGAAACTCGCCGCCAAATACCCATGGCTCCATTTCGCCGGAGTCAAATGCGGCGAGGCGCTGGCGAGGCACTATGCATCCGCGGATGTGCTGGTTTTCCCCAGCGAGACCGAGACATTCGGCAACGTGCTGCTGGAGGCGATGGCCAGCGGCCTGGCCACGGTGAGTTATGATTATGCCGCCGCCGCGCTGCATGTCAGATCCGGTGAAAACGGCTTCAAGGCGGACAAGGGCGACTCCGCCGGCTTCATCAACCAGGCCCTGAGCGCGCTCTCGCTCTGCGAGGACGACAACCTGCGCAAAGAAGCGCGCAAAACCGCGGAGTCGCTGGGCTGGGACCAGGTGATCGCCCGGTTCGAGCAAAGCCTGATGGAAATTTCCGCCGCCGGCCGGCAGACCTTCAGGACCATATCCACCCCCGGCAAGCGGCCGCGGCTCTCCTGCCGCACGGTGTTTCTATCAGACATCCACCTCGGCACGCCGGACAGCAAGGCGGACGAGGTGGTGGATTTCCTCAAGCACATCAGATGCCACAAGCTCGTCCTCAATGGAGATATCATCGACGGCTGGGCGCTCAGGCGCGGCGGCCGCTGGACCTCGCGCCACAGCCGCGTGATCCGCAAGTTCCTCAAGATGACCGAGCGCGACGGCACCGACGTGATTTATTTGCGGGGAAACCACGACGAGATCCTCGAGCGCTTCCTGCCGATGGCCTTCGGAAAAATCAGCTTCACCAAGGAACACATTCATCTAACAGCATCGGGCAAGAGATATCTCGTCGTGCACGGCGACGGCTTCGACAGCGTTTCCACCAACCACAAGTGGCTCGCGGCGCTGGGCGCTGTCGGCTATGATTTCCTGCTGCGCGTCAATCGCTTCTACAACCACTACCGCGCGTGGCGCGGCAAGGATTATTACTCGATCAGCAAGCGGGTGAAGGCCAAGGTCAAGTCCGCCGTCAGTTTCGTGGACCGCTATGAGGACCTGCTTCAGAACCTCGCCATCCACCGCAAGTGCGATGGCATCATCTGCGGCCACATCCACACGCCGGAAGACAAACAGGTCGGCGCGATCCATTATCTCAACTCGGGCGACTGGGTGGAAAGCCTCACCGCCATCATCGAGCATCACGACGGCAGCATGGAGCTGGTGCGGCATGAGGACTTCGTGGAGCGGATCATCCGCGATGCGGCAACCGTGCCGGAACCGCCTCCAGGCATGCAGGACGAGGACGCCGCCGTGAGCCCGGCCACCAGCATGGCATGAACCCATTTGGAAACCCCGCTCTCTGGAATTTCAACCGTGATGATCCGGTCGGGGGGGGGAGTGTGCGAAGGCCAAGCCCTCCGGCCTGGGCTGGCATGGCACCGGGCCTGTGGCCCTCATGAAGTGCCAAGCCATTTCCCTATCTGTCTTCGGATGCTGCGCGAGACCATGGACGCCGCTATTTGAAAAGCGTGTCCACGCCCATTGCGGACTTGCGCAGAAACTTCGGCAGCACCCGCGGGTCACAACGCATGAGAGCGTTGAAAACCGGACCCAGCCCGTGCAGCACGAACAAGCGGTCCAGCCAGCGGTATCCGCGCTTGCGGCGCAGCAGCAGCGCGGCACCGATGGCGATCGATCGCGGCCCTAAAGGCACGGGTGCGAAGGAAACCTTGATGCGGTAGCGGCGCTCGCGCGGCCAACGCGCCTTGTAGGCCCGTTTCGCCTCGCGGATGCGCGCGGCCATGGCGGGATCGTCGGCCAGGAAGTAATAACTCCGCGCGAGCAGCAGCATTTTGAAAAGATCGCGCATGTGCTCGATGTCGTCCACCGGTAGGCCGGATTCTTGTGCCAAATCCATCATCCGCGTGAAAAGCCGGGCAGCCATTTCGCCGCCGCGGAGCGCGGACTCAGGCTGGCGCACGAAATGGCGCAGCAGCCCGCGTGTGGCGCGGTTGATGAAAACCGTGTCCCAATAGACATGCAGCAGCGGCGGAATGCGCACTCGGCGGAAGAAAAGTTTCTGCCGAGCGAACTCGGGGATGTAGAGCAACTCGCGGATCACGGTGTCGGCATGACCGAGCAGCTCCACCGCCGCCAAGGCGCGCTGCGGACCTAACAATTCAAGCACGCCGTTTTCCGCGGGTTGATGGTGTTTGAAAACAGCGATGGCGGCCGCGGTATTGAGGCGGATCCAGATGTCGCGGTTTCCCCCTTCCAGAAACGCTCGCCGGCCGAAGCGGTGCCAGCCGCCGGTCTGACACCACACCGAGATGCCAGCCATGTTCTCCACTCCTGTTAGATATCGGGCGAGGCGCTCGCAGTCGCCGCCGATGAAGCTGGGATACCCGCCAGCGCCCTCGTATTCCCGGCGAGCCTGCAGTTCGACGAGCTTGCGTTGTTTCACCCGGAAAAACGCCCGGTTGAGCGGCAGGTGGCGGAAGAAATCGCTCTCGCCGTGTTTCATGGAAACGATCAGGCTGGGCGAATCGAGCCCTTCGAGCGTTTGTGCGAGTGTGTCGCGGTGCCACATCAGATCGCCGATGGGATGAGCGCCCACGGTCCATGTGCGGAAGATGAGATCGCGGCCGCGCGCCTCGAATTCCGGCAGCAGCGCGCGCAACATGCCGTTGGTTTGTGGCGCGGTGCGCAGGTGCAGCCGCGTGCGCACCGGATCCTTCACATCCTTGCCGTCACTCTCGCCGATGCGCAGGATCAAGCCCGCCAACTCTGGGAAATCGTCGAGCACCGCGCGGACGAGTCCCTGATAGTATCGATCCAGTTCCGCCGGGTCATCGCCCATCGCCGCATCGATCGCCGCAGTGAGCGGCAGCACATCGCTGGTGAGATAGATTTTCAGACCGAACCCGTCATGCAGCATGCGGAAAATCCGCGCGAAACGTTCCCGCATGAATGCGATCCGCTCGGCGACTTGTGGCTCATGCAGCGGATGCGGCGCGAGATGCGCAAGGTCGTCCAGCGTCACGGCATTGTAGCCCTGCCGGGAAACGCCTTCCGCGAAACGGCGCAGATCCTCCTCGATGGCCGGCCAGTCGCCGGCTTCGAGACTGGTGAAAGGAATCTTGGACCAGTTCTTGCGCCGGCCGCCTTTCCCGCGGAAGAACGGGCCGATGGCATCGATGAGGAAAAGCTCCATGCCCGGTCGTTTCCGCGGCCCGTTGGTTGTTAGAACGAGGTTTTGACCCCGGTGTGCCAGATCCAGGCCTCGGTGTTGAAGCCCGCGCCGGCCTCGTCCTTGAGGATCACGTTTTCAAGTCCGGTCATCAGCACCATCCGGTCCTGATAGAGATGGGCGTTCGCGCCGAGATAGAACGAGTGGTATTCGTCGCCGATGAAGAACGGCGAGCTGTCGAAAAACGGATCGGCCGAGGCACCCATGGTGGCGACCAAGGCACCGGGATCGTCGCTGCCGGCATAGTGATAACGGCCGACGATTTTAAGATATCCCGGCACCGCCCACCAGGTGGGTGCGAGCGTGAGTCCCCACGCGGTGGTGTCGCCCTTGCCGATCATGAAATCACCGAGGAACGAGAAGCGCTCCTGTTCAAGGGTGAAGCCGGTGGAGAACAAGTGGCGGAACGCGGGATTGCTGGCGACGAGTTGGTTGCCGTTCGCGGAGGTTTTTCCGGACACATTGTAGCGGGGAACCGTGTTGGAGCGGCCGGCGTCGAAGTTATGCAGATAGTCGAGATGCCAGCGGGTGCGGGTGGGAGCGTCTCCTTCCATGGACACAAACGTGCGGCCAAGATTGAGGGCCAGAATGCCGTCTGAGCGCAGCGAGGGGATGTATGGATCGGAGTCACCGGAAAACCAGCCGATGCCATATTCCCAATCATTGCGGGTGTAATCGAAATGAACGCCGAGCGTGGTGTGCGGGACGAGCATGTTGACCAGCATCGCGCGGTCCGGATACGGCGAAAACTCCGGCTCCTGGCGGTATTCCGCCGAGAACCGCGGGCGGAACTTGCCATAGCTGACGCCGGCATCCGGCAGATATTCGGTGCGTGCGCTGAGACGTTCGATGCCGCTGTGATCGGCACCACCGGCGATTTCGCCCACCGCCTCGATGTCGGTGTTGCGGAAGGCGCGGATGCGAGCGCCAAGCCGGGCGCGGCGGGTGCGGGTGGAGTCGAGATCGACGTTTTTTGAAGCAGTGGCATCCACGCCATCCACCTCGGCTTTGCCGAAGGCGGCCTGCCATTCGAAGAAACCGGTCATCGCAACGTGCTGCACCCAGGGATTGGATTCATCATCGAAGAGCACGGCGCGCGCCCAGACCGGATCGAAGGTGCGGGTTTGCCACTCGGGCCAGACGGCTTCCGGATAAACGAGGTTCCCGGGAGAAATGGCGGCATTGGACATCACCGGCGCCTGCTCGGGTGTCTTGTCGGACTCAAGGATGTCGAGCGCTTCGTTGGCGTGCGCAAGCGTGGCTGCTGCAATGAGAAGGATGGGACGTATGGGATTCATGGGACCAATATCTAATATCCAATATCTTATTTCTTCTCCCGATCCTCCAGCCGGTCTGCGGCGCGGCGGACGCGGCTGAGATATTGTTCGAGGCTTTCGCTCTTCTTCAGGTTGAGCGCGGTCTGGAGATGGGTGAGGGCTTCGGCGTAGCGGCGCTCGCGCACGAGCATCTGGCCGAGCGCGAGGTGGGCGGGATAGGCGACGCTTTCGATCCGCGCGGCAAGTTGATAGTTGGTGCGCGCCTCGGCGACGAGCGCGGTGCGCTTGGACTCGCCGGCCTCATCACGCGAGAGCAGATCCTTGTGGCGGGCGAGCTCCAGCAGCACCTCGCCATCGGCGGGGTTGAGCTCGACGAGTTGGTTGAGCAGTGCTCCGGTGCGGTCGGTCTCGCCCTTGGCCTGGGCGACGCGCACTTCGGCAAGAAGCAGCGCGGTGAGATCGGCGGGCGGGAGCTTGTCACCGGTTTTCACTCGGATGCGGGCGATGAACTGCTCCGCCTTGTCCGGGAAACCGTAGTCGTTGAGGATGCGGGCGGACTTGAGGGCGCGCTGCACGTCCAGCGTGGTGGACTTGTCCATGGCGGCGAGGTAGGCGAGCAGTGCGATCTGCGGCTCGTTGCGGTCCATGTGGAGATTGCCCAGCAAATTCAGGTTCGCTTCATCGGCGATGCCTTTCAGCCGCAGCGCCTCAAGGTTGACGATGGCCTCGTCCTTGCGCTCCATGGCAAGGTAGGCATTGGTTTGCTGGAGCCAGAGTTGTTTGTCGTTCGGGTTCTCCTCGATGAGCGTGCCGATCAAGTTGGCTGCCTCCGGGTATTTCTCCTGGGCCATCAGCGCCTGGGCGAGGCCGAGTTTCCAATCGCGCGACGAGGCATCCAGCAGGTAGGCCTGGCGGTAGGCGTTCTCCGCGGCGACGGCGTTTTTCTTCAGCAGATGACAATAACCTAACAAACCATAGACACGCGCGGAGTTCTCGCCGAGCTCGATGGCCTTCTGCAGCATCGGCATGGCCTCGTCGGTCTTGTTCTGGGAAATATACAGATAGGCGAGGTTGGTGTGGGCGCGGCGGAAGCGCGGAAAGCGGCGGATTGCTTCCAAAAAGGCGCGGCGGGCTTCGTCCGGTCGGTCCGCCTGGAAGTAGAGGTTCCCCAGAACAAACACCATCGCCGGGCTGATTTCCGCAGGGACTTTCTTGGGATCGGTCGGTTTCTCGGTTTCCTTGATGAAGGCCGCCAGCTCGGCCTCCGCTTCGCGGAATTTCGACTGGTCGAACAACTCGCGAATCCTTCCCAGCGCCGCCTGCTCGTCCGCGGACACCTTCGGTTCTACATCTGACAGGAACCCATAGGAGCCGACGAAATCGCGCACGAACTTCGGATCGCGGAAAAGGTTCGACGGTGCAATGATCGGCTGCGCGGGCAGCGATGCGAGCGACAGAATGAATATGATAACTGAACGGAACATGAGCTGGTATCTGGAATCTGGTTTCTGGACTCTCAATTCTTCTTCACCTCGAAGTTGAATGGCACCACGCAGGTGGCTTTGACTTTCCTGCCGCCCTTGGTGGCGGGTTTGAATTTCCACTTGTTGACAGCGTTGATGGCGGCCTTGTCGAGGTCCGGTTGGCCGGAGGATTGTTTGATGGAAGTGCCGGTGACGCGCCCTTCCGCATCCACCGTGCAGGTGACCAGCACGCGGCCGCCGATGCCCTTGCTGAGCAGCGAGCTCGGATAGGTGGGCGGCAGTTTGTTGACGGGTGTGGGAGGTGAGTCGAGATCGCCGCCGAAGGTGTCGTCGCCGCTTTTCATGGAGAACTTGGGGATTTCCATGATGAAACCGCCACCGGTGCCGGTGGTTAGATCTCCCAAGTCGAGACCGAGATCGAGATCGCTCGATTCCTCGACCATTTCCTCGGGCTCCGGTTCGGGTTCCTCTTCGGGTGGAGGGGCCTGTTCCTCGATCGCGGTGTCCGGCGGTTCGACCGTGATGTCATCCGGCATGTAGGCGGGCTCTTTCTGGAACATGTCGTTGAGCTTTTGCGAAAGAGGGATGGCCACGAAAACCGCAAGCGTCGCGAACATGCCGCCCATGATGGCGAAGATCGCGGAATAGGTGCCTTTGGGCGGTTTGTAAACGTGGCGTTTCACGGACTACTTGGTCGATATCGAGATCTTTTCCTTCATCGCGCCGGCGAGAATCGCCTGGCCGTGGACCTGCTGCACCAAGCCGTGCGCCGCATCCTTGTCGCCTTGGATGATGACGGGCATGTCCGGCGTCTCGGTGAGCAACGGTTTGATTTTGCTGATAACGCCCTGGATGCCGATGCTTTCACCTCCGTAATAGACCTTGTTCTCGGAAGTGACGGCCAGAAGGATGGAGTTTTTCTCCAGCGCGCTCGCGCCGCCTACGTCCGGCTTGTTCACGGTGACTCCGGTTTCCTCCACGAAGACCGTGGAGACGATGAAGAAGATGAGCAGGATGAACACGCAGTCGATCATCGATGAGAGGTCGATGATCACGGGTTCTTCAGCGTCGTCTCCGATTCCTTTTCCGAACATGGTATGGGGTCAGTGAGGGGGTGTGGATTGGGGAAAGCGGGTGGTGAGGATGAGGCTTTCGATCCGCACCAGCGCGGCTGCGATCTCGTCCCGCTTGCCTTTTACAACGAGTGCGATGAACAGTCCCGGCAGCGCAATGGTGAGCCCGGTCTGAGTGGTGATGAGGGCTTCCTGCATGCCATTGGCCACGCCGGTCATGCCCGCCTTGCCGCCGCCCTTGGCGAGCGCGCTGAACATGCCGAGGATGCCGGTGACGGTTCCTAACAGACCACAGAGCGGTGCGGCTGCGACGAGCGTGTTGACCACCAGCAGGCGGCGGTCCACCGCGGAGAGAACCTGTAGGCGCACTTCGTCGAAGCGCCGGCTTACGATGCGAACACTCAAGCGCGGGCCGTGGAGGACATAGCGCAAGGCCTCGCCCATGCTGCCGGATGCATGCTCCGGATGATGGATCCAATCCGACCAGTGGTCCGCGTCCTTGAGATTGAGGTTGCCGCGTGAAACGTATCCCAGGGCGGCGAAGGCGGCCCAGTAAAGAAGCAGCGCCACCACGCCGAGCATCCACATGATATCGCCGCCCACGGCGAACATCTGCCAGGCATCCTGCAATGGTCCGGGAACTTGCATGGGCATCGGTAATCAGGCCGGGTTGGGATTCGCGGAATTGAGCTCGAAATCCTCGTCTTCCTCGCCGGCGCCTTGTTTTCCCGGATATGGCATGTGGCGCTTGTCCAGCTCGCTGGTGCCGTTGACCAGTGCGATGGCGATGCTTTCGACCTCGCCGGCCTTGCCCTTGGCGAGGCCTTTCATCAGGCCGTGGAGGATGAGAACCGGGATGGCTACCATCAGGCCCTCGGCGGTGGTGATGAGCGCCTCGGAAATGCCTGCGGAGAAGTTCTTGGCGTTGCCGGTGCCGTAGATGACCATCGCCTGGAAGGTCTTGATGATGCCGAGCACGGTGCCTAACAGACCGAGCAGAGGACCGGTCGATGCTGTGAGCGCGAGGAACGGCAGGAAGCGTTCGAGCCTGGGTTTGACGTCGATGAGTTTTTCGAAAATGGCTTCCTCGAGAACCTTGCGCTTGCCGTAGAAATTTTCCACTCCAGCGCGCACGACTTCGCCGGGAAGTCCGGCAATCGCCGCGGCTTCCTTTTTCGCGGCCGCATGATCGCCGGTGACCAGGTGATCGAGAATGCGGTTGATCGTGCCGCGGTCCGGCACGGGGAAGCGATGGATCTCGATGAGTTTGAAGATCACGATGATGCCGGAGATCGCGCCGAGAAGCAGGATGCAGTGGCCAACCATGCCGCCTTTTTCAATGGTCTCTATCAGCGTGTCCTGCGCCTCCGCGGTCAACAAGGCCTTGCCCATGGTGCCGTCCATCGGAAGCGTGCCTTCGCCCTGGAAAACCGCCTTGGCGATGCCGCCCGGCTCGCCCTGCACCGCGATAACGGTAGGCAGTTCCGTTCCGGTCGCGGCGAACGTCGCCACGCCTTCGAATGATTTGTCCTTGGATGCGAAGAAGACCGAGGGCCCCGTGGCGAGGATCGTGCCTTCCATCGCCTCGTTGCCGTTGCGCAGGGCCTTGCCCTCGAAGCGCTGGCCGCCCGCAACCGCGCCCAATCGCTCGATGCCGAGTTCGACGACCTTGCGGCGCTCCGCGAGCTCGGCTTGCGGATTCTCAATGTTGGATGCGGCGCGTTGGTCGATGCGTTCGATGTCCTCGAGATAGCGCTGGTTTTCCGCAGGATGCAGGCGCGTGACGAGCGCTTTGGAATATTGGTTCATGACGCCCGAAGCGTAGTTGAAATCCGTTTTGCGGGTTTCAACTTCGCGTTCCAGGCTCTTGATGCGCGCGGTGCGCTCTTCCTCCTCGCGAAGCAGGCCGCGCAGTTCCTTGCCGAGTGACAAAGCCTCGTCGTCGAGACGATTGATCTCACGATAAAGTCCGCGGCGCAGATCGGCGTATTCGCGCTGTGTGGCGGTCAGTTCCGCGACGGATTTGTCGAGGTCGGAGCGCGCGGCGTCCACCGGCCCGTCGGCCAGCAACGGGCAGGTCGTGAGCAGGCAAGCGAAAGCCCATCGGAAATTTGCGGGAATCATGGTTTGGTGAAAGGAAGGTTGATGAAGGTGGCATCCGCTTCGCCGGTGGTTGCGGCGAGAAGTTTAACGATATCCGGCGCGAGGTCCTTGCGTTCCTCGAATTTCCAGCCATCCGGACCGGGACGACCGACGAGGGCGAACGATCCGTCCTCATTGGAGGCATATGCCATCGCCAGACCGAAATAGACGACTTGCACATTGAACTCGCGACCCTGCGAATCCTTGTGCAACTCCGGCCGGACCGTGACGGTTTGTTGGAATTTCTCCGCCTCCGTGAGCAGGTTCACCACATTGAGCAAACGTTTGGAAACACTCTCGCCGCGCTTCTCGGGCGGCAGCGCGAAATCGCGTTTCAAGTCCTCGATGCCTTGGGCGACTTTTGGTTCCTTGGCCAGCGGTTCCGGGAAAAACGGGATTTTCTCAATCAGGCTTTCCTCAAGTCCGCGGACCATCACCGTCATGTCTTCCTTCGCCTTCACATAGACATCGCGTTCGTTGGATTTGGCGAGTGATTCGCTGTCCGCCCCCGCCTTGCGGGTTTTGGCGTCAGCGATTTGTTGTTTGAGATCGGCAATCTCCTTCTCGAGACCTTCCTTGTAGTTTTTCAGGACTTCCTGATCGCGCGACCAGTCGTTCTCCTCCTGCTGGATTTTGCGCATCGTTTCCACCCATTCACGGACGGAAGTGCGGAGTTCCTCGGTGGGGGTGATGGCGGGTTCCTGTGCCGTGAC
>RPOS01000100.1 GCA_003820635.1 Verrucomicrobiaceae bacterium
CATGTCGTCCACCGACGACGAACTCTCCTCTTCCTCTTCCATTCAAAATCCAAAATCCAACATTCAAAATTCCGACCTCGTCACCTTGTCCTCGATCCACCAGGCCAAAGGCCTCGAATGGCAAGCCGTCTTCCTCATCTGGCTCGTCAACGGCCAGTTTCCCAACGGCCGCATCCTCGAAGCGGACGATCAGGACATGCTCGAAGAAGAACGCAGACTGTTCTATGTCGCCCTAACAAGAGCGAAAGACGAACTGTATCTCAGCTACCCGATGATGAACCCGAAATCCTACACCGGAGACATCATTTGCACACCCTCCCAGTTCCTCGAAGACTTCCCGCAACACCTCATCGAAGAGTGGAATGTGGGAGGCGACGACCCATGGTCCGACGACGAGCCCTTTTAAATCGTCGCTGGATACCTTCTCCAAACCCCACCGGTGCCATCCGCCTACATGCGGATGTCGATCATCGCGCGCTTGCGGCGGGCTTCGATCCAGCGCTCGTATTGGGCGGAGGTTTTCTTCCTGCGGACGCGCTCCTCGATCATCTCGCGGACTTCGCCGAGCGGCGGGGCGGGACCGTAGTCGAGCTTGATGGGCACGACGATGGTGAAACCCTGTGGGTCCATCAGCGGGCCGACGACTTTGCCGGCGGTTGCATCAAAAATGATGGCGGCGAACTCCGGCGAGAGATCGGTGCGCGGGACGTTTTCCTGGAGACCGCCCTGTCCGGCGAAGGCGTCCTTGGAGTAGGTTTGCGCAAGCTCGGCGAAGTCTCCGCCGGCGTTGAGCTGGGTGACGATGTCCTCGGCCAGGGCCAGCTGGGTTTCGGGCGTGGATGCCGGGTTTTCCTGATCGGTGGCGGGAATGAAGATCTTGCGGAAGCAGATCACGTCTTTGGAAACATCGCGCAGGGTGTTTTTGACCTCGTCGTATTCCTGCTGGATCTCGTTGGGCAGCGGCGGCGGGGCATCGGAGAACTGCTGGGCGCGCATGGCCTGCACCACCATTTTCTCGCGGGTCATCTCGCGGTAGCCTTCCATGGTCAGGCGGCTGCGCTTGAGTTCCTCGCGGAATTTCGCCTCGTCGCCATTGTAGAGTTCGCGCATCTGGCGCTTGACCTCCTGGTCGATGAGGTAGGGCTTGATGCTGGCGCCGAGTTGTTTGAACTCATCGAGGATGATCTGGCGGTCCACCAGTTCCTGGATGACCCGATCCTTGGCCTCCTTGAATTGTTTTTCGAACTCCGGCCCGCGGCGTGGGAATTGCGCGGAAAGCTGGGCGAAAATCGGGGCCAGCATGAAGGAAACTTGGTTCTTGGTGATGACGCTGCCGTTGACCTTGGCGGCGATGCCGTTGACCTCGACGGGCGCGCCGACAGCTTGCGCGGCCCACGGACCGGAAGTGAAGGCGGCGGCCAGCAACAGGGCGATGGCGGGGGCGAAACGTGATTTCATGAATGTGATGGCGGAGGTGACAGCGGACTTGCTGCCGCAGTGCCGCGGAACTTTTCCCATGGCCGCGCGGATTGCAAGCGGGGAAAGGCCCGGCGTGGGTGCATTTGTGATTCATACTGGTGGCCCGGCCCTTTATGCGGGCTGCGGCAGGTGATGAAATCAAGGAGGAAGTGGCTCGGAAAGGTCTCAAAAACCCTTGATTTTACGGGGTTTTGAAGAATTTTTCTTTTCATCGAGTTTTTTTTTGACAGGGTGGCCGGCTTTGCTAAGGTCCGCCCGCTCTTCCCCACAGCACGTCAGGGGTGCCGCGTCTGGTCTCGGATCATGAGACGAGTCGCGGTGTTTTTGTCGAGTCAAAGGTAGAGTGAAATATCCATCGCTCGCGTAGCTCAGGGGTAGAGCGCATCCTTGGTAAGGATGAGGTCGGGGGTTCAATTCCCCCCGCGAGCTCCAGGGCGATCACGAAAACTCTCCAACGTAAGCAGAACAACAACCACCATGGCTAAAGAAGCATTCCAGCGCAACAAACCGCACGTCAACATCGGCACCATCGGCCACGTTGACCACGGCAAAACCTCCCTCACCGCCGCCATCACCCTGACCCTTTCCGAAAAGGGAATGGCCCAGGCCAAAGGATACGGCGAAATCGACGCCGCTCCCGAGGAGCGTGAGCGCGGTATCACCATCAACACCGCACACGTCGAATACGAAACCGTCAAGCGCCACTACGCTCACGTGGATTGCCCCGGTCACGCCGACTACGTGAAGAACATGATCACTGGTGCCGCCCAGATGGACGGTGCGATCCTCGTGGTTTCCGCCGCGGACGGTCCGATGCCCCAGACCCGCGAGCACATCCTGCTTGCCCGTCAGGTCGGCGTGCCCGCCTTGGTGGTGTTCATGAACAAGGTGGACCTTGTGGACGACGAAGAGCTCATCGAGCTCGTCGAAATGGAAGTCCGCGATCTTCTTTCCTCCTATGAGTTCCCCGGCGACGAGATTCCGATCATCAAGGGTTCCGCCAAGGCCGCCCTTGAAGGCGACGCCGCCCAGAAGGAAAACATCATGAAGCTCATGGACGCGGTGGATTCCTACATCCCCGAGCCCGAGCGCCCGATCGACAAGACTTTCCTCATGCCGATCGAAGACGTGTTCTCGATCGAAGGTCGCGGCACCGTCTGCACCGGCCGTGTCGAGCGTGGCATCATCAAGAAGATGGAGGAAGTGGAAATCGTCGGCATCCGCGACACCCAGAAGACCACCGTCACCGACATCGAAATGTTCCGCAAGCTGCTCGACGAAGGTCGTGCGGGTGACAACGTCGGCCTTCTCGTCCGCGGTCTCAAGAAGACCGATGTCGAGCGCGGCCAGGTGATCGCCAAGCCGGGCACCGTCAAGGGCCACACGGTCTTCAAGTCCGAGATCTACGTTCTTTCCAAGGAAGAAGGCGGCCGCCACACCCCGTTCTTCTCGAACTATCGTCCGCAGTTCTACTTCCGCACCACCGACGTTACCGGCAGCATCAAGCTTCCGGAAGGCGTTGAAATGGTGATGCCGGGCGACAACATCAACCTTGAAGTCGAGCTCATCACCCCGATCGCCATGGAGCAAACCATGCGCTTCGCCATCCGTGAAGGTGGCCGCACCGTCGGTGCCGGTCGTGTCGGTGAAATCATCAAGTAAGCACCAGCGAAGAGGCTTCGAATCCGGTCTCCGGCTTGGGTTCGGGCGCAAGATTTCGGGGCACTCCGGTCAAACGGAGTGCCCTTGAGTCGCCTCAAAACGGCAGTAGTTCAATTGGTAGAGCATCGGTCTCCAAAACCGAGTGTTGGGGGTTCGAGTCCCTCCTGCCGTGCCACTTTCCCAATCAGTTCCCAAGTCAGCGCATCATGTTTTCAAAAATCTCCGGTTTTCTGGGTGAGGTCAAAGGCGAGCTCCGCAAGGCGAGCTGGCCTTGGGAGTCCGATCCGAAGATCAAGGGTTTGAAAAAATACAAAGAACTGGTGGATTCGACCATCGTGGTTCTGATCGCGATGATCCTGCTGGCGGGATTCGTGCAGCTGTGGGACTTCCTCCACGTGGCCATCGTCGGTTTCTTCACCAGTCTGGGCCGCTGATCCGGCGGCTGCTCCAGTCCATTTCCCTCCCCTTTTCCGTATCAAGATGTCCGAAACCAAGCCCTTCCGCGACCAGTGGTATGTAGTGCAAGTCCTCTCCGGTCAGGAGGGGAAAGTCCGTGACCGAATCCAGCGCACAGCCGAAGCCGAGGGCATGACCGAATACATCCGCGAGGTGTTGGTGCCCACCGAAATGGTTTCCGAAATCCGCCGCGGCAAGAAAACCGAGACGAAGAAAAAATTCTTCCCCGGTTACATCATCGTCAACATGAACCTCAGCGATGAGGACGGCCAGCTCGTCGAGAAGACTTGGTTTTTCATCAAGGAGATGGAAGGCGTGATCGGCTTCGCCGGCACCAAGGACCGCCCGGCGCCGATGCGCCAGCGCGAGGTGGATGCCATGCTTTCGCAAATCAAGGAGCGCGAGGAAAGCGTCCGTCCAGCCATCAGCTTTGAAGTCGGTGATACCGTCAAGGTCGCCGATGGTCCTTTCCAGAGCCAGAACGGCATCGTCGAGGAAATCGACCCCGAGCGCGGCAAACTCCGGGTTTCCGTCACCATCTTCGGACGCAGCACGCCGGTCGAACTCGAATACTGGCAGGTCGAACGCGCCTGATCCCATTTCAGCTTTTCAGCATCTCAGAATTTCAGCTTTTACCCAACAAACATCATGGCCAAGGAAGTCGTCAAAATCATCAAGCTCCAGATCAATGCCGGAGCCGCCAATCCCTCTCCGCCCGTAGGCCCGGCCCTCGGCCAAGCGGGTGTCAACATCATGGGATTCTGTAAGGAATTCAATGCCGCCACCCAGAGCCAGGCTGGCGACGTGCTCCCGGTCGTGATCTCGGTTTACAAGGACAAGTCCTTCTCGTTCGTCACCAAGAAACCACCGGCAGGCAACCTGCTCAAGAAGGCCGCCGGTCTCGCCTCCGGCTCCAAGGAAGCGAACAAGGTCAAGGTCGGCAAGATCACCAAGGCGCAGTTGATGGATGTCGTGAAGATCAAGATGCCGGACCTCAACACCAAGGATCCCGAAGCCGCCGCACGCATCCTTGCCGGCACGGCTCGCCAGATGGGCCTTGAAATCGAAGACATGTAAATCAAGGAGCGTTGGCGTCCCGCCAACGAATCTCAAACATCAATTCTCAGCCGAAGGCCTCACCGCCCGAAGCACCCGCAGGAGGAAAACGCATCCCGCAATTTCCGAACGAACTGCAAACCAAACACCACAATGGCCAAACACCGCAGCAAACGCTATCAGAAGGCAGCCGCTCTCGTCCAAGCAGGCAAGAGCTATTCCCTGCCCGATGCAATCAGCACCGTGAAGCAATTCCCGGCGCCCAAGTTCACTCCCACCGTCACGCTTTCTTTCCACCTCGGTGTGGATCCTCGGAAGAGCGACCAGATGGTCCGGGGCTCCGTTTCCCTCCCACATGGCACCGGCCGCAATGTCCGCGTGGCTGTCTTCGCCCAAGGTGCCGCCGCGGAAGCGGCCATCGCCGCTGGCGCGGAACACGTGGGCTATGAGGATCTGATCAAGAAAGTACAGGAAGGTTTCACGGATTTCGATTCCGCCATCGCCACTCCGGACGCGATGACCGAAGTCCGCAAGATCGCCCGTGTCCTCGGCCCCCGCGGCCTGATGCCGAATCCTAAGACCGGCACCGTCACCGACGACACCGCCAAAGCAGTCAAGGAAGTGAAGGCCGGCCGCGTCGATTACAAACTCGACAAGAACGGCAACATCTCCGGTTCCATCGGCAAGTCTTCTTTCGAACCGGCCCAGCT
The DNA here is from genome assembly GCA_003820635.1 of Verrucomicrobiaceae bacterium. The sequence continues at coordinate 5,364 of RPOS01000100.1, forward strand.
TGAGGAAAACGCCCGTGCGTTTGTCGATAGCGTGGTCCGCGCCAAGCCGGCCTCCGCCAAGGGCAACTACATCCAGGCCGTGACGCTCGCCGCATCGATGCTCCCCGGAATCCCGCTGGAAGCCGCCACCTACACCAAATCCGCCTCCTAACCAGCAACGCCAAAGACCATGAATCCTGACAAGAAAATCATCATCGACGGCCTGCTGGACCGCGTCAACGCGTCTCCCTACCTGATCGTCATCGATTACACCGGTCTCACCGTGCACCAGTTCTCGGAACTGCGCAACCGCCTCGATGCGGGTGGCGCGCGTTGCACCGTGGCCAAGAACACCTACATGCGCAAGGCCCTCGCCGAAGCCGGCCTGCCGGACATCAGCGAAGGTCTCGTCGGCCAGACCGCCTTCGTCATGGGCGATAGCGAGGTCTTCGCCGCCGCCAAGGTCATCAAGAATTTCGAAAAGGAATTCAAGAAACCGGAAATGAAGATCGGGCTGCTTGGCAATGCCGTGCTCGACGGCGAGAAACTCAAGGCCATCGCCGACATCCCGTCGCGCGAAGCCGTGCTTTCGCAGTTGCTCGGCACGATCCTCGAGCCGGCCTCGATGATCGCCCGCGTCATCAAGAACAAGTTCGATCCCGATGGCGAATCCAGCCCGAAGGAAGAAGAAGCAAGCGCGCCAGCCGCCGAAGCCGCTCCAGTTGCCGAGGAGGCAGCCGCCCCGGCCGAAGCCGCTGCCGAATAAACCAAACAATCTGAACGGATGGCGGCGGCGTCTCCCGCTTCCGCCTGAACACACAATGGTTCCTCGTCGGGGCGGCGGCTGCCGCACTGAAATCTCCGGAGGCTCCGGGGGCGACGATACCGCAAAGAGAAAACATAATGTCCAACATCGCACAACTCGCAGAAGAACTCGGCAAGCTCACCGTCCTGGAAGCTGTCGAACTCGTTAAACAACTCGAAGAAACCTGGGGCGTCTCCGCCGCAGCTCCCGTCGCCATGGTTGCCGGCCCCGCCGCCGCCGCCGAGGCCGTCGAAGAGAAAACCGAATTCGACGTCGTCATCGCCGAAGCTGGCGCCAACAAGATTGCCGTCATCAAGGCGGTGCGCGAAGTGGCTCCAGGCCTGGGTCTTGCAGACGCCAAGAAGCTCGTCGAAAGCGCGCCTGCCAAGGTGCTCGAAGGCGTGGCCAAGGACGCTGCCGAAGCCGCCAAGAAGAAGCTCGAAGAGGCTGGTGCCAAAATCGAGCTCAAGTAACCATCACCGGATTTCTCCCGGGGCGGTTCGCGCCGCCCCGGGAATTTCCGTCGAAACCGGAGCGAGATTCTTGCTTTTCCAAGACAAACCGAGGCTTTCGCTCCGATTCCGACGCATCCCTTCACCGCTTGAGAACCAACCCGCCTGAGACCGTTCGCGGCTCGGGCTCAATTTGTCATTAGAATACCACACAACGCCATGGCTGAACGTCTCTATTTCGGGAAATTCGAAGAGGTCATCGAACCGCCAAACCTCATTGAGGTCCAAAGCCGGTCTTACGATGAGTTCCTTCAAAAGGAAGTGCTACCCAGTGAGCGGACCGATACCGGTCTGCAAGCGGTTTTCCGCGAGGTTTTCCCGATCAAGAGTTACGACGAGGCCATCGAGCTGGATTTCGTGAGTTATGACATCGAGGATCCCAAGATCACTTCGCTCGACTCGCTGCGCAACAGTGAGAGCTTCAGCGCGGCGCTCTATGTCACCTTCAAGCTCAAGGATGAGACCGGCAACAAGAAGGAGCGCGTTTACATGGGCGAGCTGCCGATGATGACCCGCCGCGGCACCTTCATCATCAACGGCGCCGAGCGCGTCATCGTTTCGCAGCTCCACCGCTCGCCGGGTATCTGCTTCGAGACCTCGCAGCACCTTAATGGCAAGCTGCTTCATTCCTTCCGCATCATCCCGGACCGCGGCTCCTGGCTTGAGGTGCAGTTCGACACCAACGACCTGCTCTACGTCTATCTCGACCGCCGCCGCCGCCGCCGCAAGTTCCTTGCCACCACCTTCCTGCGCGTGCTCGGCTACCCGACGGACCGCGACATTGTCAGCCATTTCTACACTCCCGAGACGCTCGCGCTCAGTGAGAAAATGGACGAGGGCGAACTCGGCCACAAGGTGCCGTTCGAAGACATCCAGGATGGCGAAATGGTTGTGGCCAAGGCCTACGAGCCGCTCACCATCGGCATCGTCCGCCAGCTTCTCGCGCTCGGTCACAAGAGCGTGGAAGTCATCGACGGCCGCGAGGATGAAATCCTTCTCAAGTCGCTGCGCAAGGATCCCGCCAAGGACGAGGAGTCCGCGCTCAAGGACATCTATCGGAAACTGCGCCCTGGTGATCCGCCGACCGCCGCGAACTCCCGCGCGCTGCTCAAGCGCCTGTTCTTCGATGCGAAGAAATACGACCTCACCCGCGTCGGCCGCTATAAGATCAATCAGAAGCTCGGCATCAATGTCGATTCCGACCAGCGCATCATGGTGCCGGAGGATTTCCTCGCCGCCGTGAAATACATCCTCAAGCTCAAAAAGGGCGACGGCGTCATCGACGACATCGACCACCTTGGTTCCCGCCGCGTCCGTGCGGTGGGTGAGTTGCTCGCGAACCAGTGCCGCGTCGGCCTTGCCCGCACCGAGCGTCTGGTCAAGGAGCGCATGACGCTGTTTGACGTGAACATCGAAGGCATGACGCCGCAGAAACTGATCAACCCGAAGGCGCTCTCCGCCGTCGTGCGTGATTTCTTCGGTCGCAGCCAGCTTTCGCAGTTCATGGATCAGACCAACCCGCTGGCAGAGTTGACGCACAAGCGCCGCCTTTCCGCCCTCGGGCCCGGCGGTCTCAACCGCGACCGCGCCGGCTTCGAAGTGCGCGACGTCCATCCGTCCCACTACGGCCGCATTTGCCCGATCGAGACGCCGGAAGGTCCTAACATCGGTTTGATCAACTCGATGTGCACCTATGCGCGCATCAACGAGTTCGGTTTCATTGAAACTCCCTACCGCCGCGTGGTGAATGGACGTGTCACCAACGAGATCGAATATCTAACTGCCGACCAGGAGGAGAATTTCCTCATCGCCCAGGCGAACAATCCGATCGACAAGAAAGGCACCTTCCTCACCGAGCGCATCACCGCGCGTGAGAAAGGCGGCGAGTTCATCGAATCCCTGCCCACCGAGTGCCATTACATGGACGTCTCGCCCAAGCAGCTCGTTTCCGTGGCTGCCGGCCTGATTCCTTTCCTTGAGCACGACGACGCCAACCGCGCGCTCATGGGTTCCAACATGCAGCGCCAGGGGGTGCCGCTCCTCGTTTCCGAGGCACCGCTCGTCGGCACCGGCCTTGAAGCCAAGGCCGCCCGCGATTCCCGCGCGGTGGTCGTTTCCGAAGCGGACGGCATCGTCGCCGCCGCCACCGCGGAAATCATCGTCACCACTCCGGACGGCAAACTGCCCGTTTCCGATGAGAAATTCCTCTCCGATCCCGAATCGGTGAAGAGCAATCTCGACAAGGGCATCATGGCCTATCCGCTGCGCAAGTTCATGCGCTCCAACGCCGGCACCTGCATCAACCAGAAGCCGATCGTCAAGAAGGGCCAGAAGATCAAGAAGGGCCAGGTGCTCGCCGACGGACCGAACACCGAGGACGGTGAGCTCGCGATCGGCCGCAACGTGCTGGTCGCCTTCATGCCATGGAATGGATATAACTTCGAGGATGCCATCGTCATCTCCGAGCGCGTGGTGAAGGACGATGTTTACACTTCGATCCACATCTCCGAGTTCGATGTCGCCGCCCGCGACACCAAGCTCGGCCCTGAGGAAATCACCCGCGACATTCCGAACGTCGGCGAGGATGCCCTGCGCAACCTCGACCACGACGGCATCATCCGCATCGGTGCGGAGGTGAAACCCGGCGACATCCTCGTTGGCAAGATCACTCCGAAGTCGGAAACCGAACTCGCCCCGGAAGAACGCCTGCTGCGAGCCATCTTCGGCGAGAAGGCCGCCGATGTGAAGGACACTTCGCTGCGCGTGCCATCCGGTTGCGTCGGCATCGTCCAAGACGTCCGCGTTTCCCAAAGCGGCTTCGCCAAGAAGCGCGCCGAAAAAGTCGATCCGGCCGAACTCAAGAAAACGCTCAAGAAGATCAACGACGAGCACAAGAAGAAGGCGGACAAGCTCACCGACGACCTCACCGAGAAGCTCTCCGACATCCTGCTCGGCGAGAAAATCCCGCTCGACGTGGTCAACGCCCAAACCGGCGAGATCATCATCCCGGCCAACCGCAAGATCACCAAGACGCTGCTCCGCAAGCTGGCTTCCGTCCACGATCACATCGAGATCGACCCATCGCCCATCCGCAACAAGATCCTGGAAATCATCAGCTCCTTCGAGGGCCGCTTCCAGGAACTCGATACCGAGCGCGAGCGCAAACTCGATTCGCTGGAGTCCGGCGATGAAGTCGATCCCGGCGTCATCAAGGAGGTCAAGGTCTTCATCGCCGCCAAGCGCAAGCTTTCCGTCGGTGACAAGATGGCCGGCCGCCACGGCAACAAGGGCGTCGTCGCCACCATCGTTCCTGAGGAAGACATGCCATTCCTCCACGACGGAACGCCGGTTGACATCTGCCTCAACCCGCTCGGCGTGCCCTCGCGGATGAACGTCGGCCAGGTGCTTGAAACCCACCTCGGCGTCGCCGCCAAGGCGCTAGGCTTCAAGGTGGCCACCCCGATTTTCGACGGCATCAAGGAGGAAGTCATCTGGGACTTCATGTCCGAGGCCAAGAAGGTGGACGGCATCACCATGGTCGGTGGCGGAGAAACCGGAAAAGCCCGCCCGCGCAAAGCCGGCGAGCCTGAAGGCCGCGGTTTCACCTGGATCGGCGACGGCAAGGACGGCACCACCGGTGGCAAGTCCACCCTCTATGACGGCCGCACCGGCGAGGCTTTCCACAATCCGGTGGTGGTTGGCATGATCTACATCCTGAAACTCGGCCACTTGGTCGCGGACAAGATCCACGCCCGTGCCGTCGGTCCCTACTCGCTCGTCACCCAGCAACCGCTCGGCGGCAAGGCCCAATACGGTGGCCAGCGCTTCGGGGAAATGGAGGTCTGGGCGCTCGAAGCCTACGGCGCCGCCTACACGCTGCAGGAACTGCTCACCGTCAAGTCCGACGACGTGCAGGGCCGCACGCGCATCTACGAGGCCATCGTCAAGGGCGACAACAACCTCGAAGCCGGCACCCCGGAATCGTTCAACGTTCTCATCAAGGAAATGCAGTCCCTCGGCCTTGACGTCCGTCCGGGCCGCAAGGGCTCGACCCACGGCTCCGGCATGACCGGCGGTCTGGACGACTTCTCCCTCGATGACCTCACCCTCTAATCCGAGCCACGCGAACCCCTAACCTGACCTTTAACGATCTAACAACATGAGTGTCGATACCAACCTTCGCGAACTCTTCGGCGTGGACGAGCGCCCGGAAGCCTTTGACCAGGTTTCCATCACCGTGGCCTCCCCGGAAATCATCCGCTCCTGGTCCAAGGGCGAGGTGAAAAACCCGGAAACCATCAACTACCGGACCTTCAAGCCGGAAAAAGGCGGACTCTTCTGCGAGCGGATCTTCGGACCCACCCGCGACTGGGAGTGTGCCTGCGGCAAATACAAGCGCATCAAGCACAAGGGCGTCGTCTGCGACCGTTGCGGCGTGGAAGTCACCCTGAGCCGCGTCCGCCGCGAGCGCATGGGCCACATCGAGCTCGCCGTGCCGGTTTCCCACATCTGGTTCTACAAGTGCATGCCATCGCGCATCGGCCTGATGCTCGACATGAGCGCCCGCCAGCTCGAGCGTGTGATCTATTACGAGGATTACGTCGTCACCGAGCCCGGCAACACCGCGCTCGAACTCGGCCAACTCCTCACCGAAAACGAACTCCGCGAAGCAGAGGACACCTACGGTGACGGATCGTTCAAGGCATCGATGGGTGCCGAAGCGATCCAGGAGCTGCTCAAGCAGATCGACCTCGCCGAGCTTCAGGTGAAGCTTGAGGAGGAACTCGGCACCACCCGTTCCAAGCAGAACAAGAAGAAGCTCAGCAAGCGTCTGAAAATCTGCCAGGGCTTCGCCGCTTCCAAGTCGCGCCCCGAGTGGATGATCCAGACCGTGCTGCCCGTGATCCCTCCGGACCTGCGTCCGCTGGTTCCGCTCGAAGGCGGCCGCTTCG
>RPOS01000101.1 GCA_003820635.1 Verrucomicrobiaceae bacterium
CCGGAGCGCGTGAAAGGTTTTCGGGCAGACGCAAGGACGGCGCACGGCGCATGCGTGGCAGCGGCGCAGCGGCCGCCGGGGTGCTGTGGAGTGTGCGGGACCTGCGGGTGAGGGTTTGATCTGCCCGTGCGCGGATGGTGACCGTTGCCGCATTCTGCCGATGCCCTGAACTGCTTATCAAAACAAGGCCACGCAGCAGGGATCTCGCCACCATGCCGGCAGCCTTACTTTGCTCACATCAGTTCTTCCTTGCGCAGGCTGACGATTGGCGCGAGCACGGTTGTCAGTTGCTGTATTTCCGCGAGGGCCTTGCGCATGCGTCCTTCCTGCGTCTCGTGGGTCAGGATGATGAGGTCGGTCTGGCTTTCGCCCTCCACGGATTCATGCTGCAAAACGGCATCGATGGAAATATCTCCATCCGCCAGAATCCGGGTGATTTCCGCCAGCACGCCCTTTTGATCGGCCACCCGCAGCCGCAGGTAAAAAGCGGTGTGCACCTCGTTGATCGGCAGCACTGGGGTGGCGTGCAACTTGTCCGGCTGGAAAGCCAGATGTGGCACCCGGTGGCCAGGATCCGCGGTGTGCAGGCGCGCGATGTCCACCAGATCGGCGATCACCGCGGAGGCGGTGGGCTCGCTGCCCGCGCCCTTGCCATAGTAAAGCGTGGTGCCGACCGCGTCTGCCTGGACCATCACGGCATTCATGGCGCCCTCGACGCTGGCGAGCAGGCGTTTCGCGGGCACCAGCGCCGGGTGCACCCGCAGCTCGATGCCCTCCGGACGGCGACGGGTGATGCCTAACAACTTGATGCGATAACCGAGTTGCTCCGCGCAGCGGATATCGGCCGGCTGCAGGTGGGTGATGCCTTCGATGTAGGCCTTGTCGAACTGCACGGGGATGCCGAAGGCGATGGCGCTCATCAAGGTGATCTTGTGCGCGGCGTCCACGCCCTCGATGTCGAAGGTGGGGTCGGCCTCGGCGTAGCCGAGTTGTTGCGCGTCCTTGAGGGCGGTGGCGAAATCGAGCCCCTTGTCGCGCATTTCGGAGAGGATGAAATTGGTGGTGCCGTTGATGATGCCGGCGATCCACTCGATGCGGTTTGCGGTGAGCCCCTCGCGCAATGCCTTGATAATGGGGATGCCTCCCGCCACGGCGGCCTCGAAGGCCACCATCACGCCCTTTGCGCGCGCCGCTTCGAAAATCTCGGGGCCGTGTTTGGCGAGCAGCGCTTTGTTGGCCGTGACCACGTGCTTGCCTGCGGTGATCGCTTCCATCACGAGTTGCTTGGCGATGCCGTAGCCGCCGATCAACTCCACCACGATGCTGATGTCCGGATTGGCGATCACCTCGCGCGCGTCCGCCACCACCTTCACGTGGTCTCCTACGATTTCACGCGCCCGCTCAACGTCCAGGTCCGCCACCATGGTGATCTCGATGCCGCGGCCAGCGCGGCGCCGGATTTCCTCCTGATTGCGCTTGAGCACTTGGAAGGTGCCGCTGCCGACCGTTCCAATGCCCAACAGGCCAACTTGAATGGGTTCCATGAATGAAGTTTCGGATGAAGGTTTGAAATCGCCGGCAAAAACCCGGCTGCCGGCCGGATTTCCGGGCGCACTCTTGATGCTCCCTCGCTGCGGATCAATGCCAATTCACGCCTGCCGCCGCGAGTGTGTGGCGGATTTCACGCGATCATGGAATAGAAGGACGGCCGGAAATGGGATATCCCTCATCTGTCGCCGCGGATTTCGACACGATCCCCCCCAAACACGATCGGCGGATGCGGAAGGTCTCCTTCAGCATCCGCCGATTCATTTTCTACGCGATCGCGTGATAGGATGTGGCCGGAAATGGGGTATATCTCACCTGTCGCCGCGAACGTTTCCCCCCAAGCGCTGCGGATCCCGACACTCCCCCCGAGAAACCGTTTCCCCCCGAAACACAATCCCCCCGAATCAAAGTCGGCGGACGCTGGAGGCCCCCCCCTTCAACGTCCGCCGATTCGCATTCCGGGCGGCAAGGCCATCCGGGCTTGATCGGCCCCTGCCCGGCGTTTACCCCCTGCGGGCCGATGTCCGCTTCTCCCTACTCCATCCCCTCGCCCGCCTTGCGGCGCGAGGTGGGCCGCCGCCGCTCGTTCGCGATCATTTCCCACCCGGATGCCGGAAAAACGACGCTGACCGAGAAATTCCTGCTCTATGGCGGGGCGCTCAACCTGGCCGGCAGCGTGACCGCGCGCAAAAACCAGCGCGCCACCACCTCGGACTGGATGGAGCTCGAAAAACAACGCGGCATTTCCGTTTCCTCCACCGTGCTGCAGTTCGAATACAAGGACTGCGTGGTCAACATCCTCGATACGCCGGGCCACAAGGATTTCTCGGAGGACACCTACCGCGTTCTGACAGCGGTGGACGCCGCCGTGATGGTGGTGGACGCCGGCAAGGGCATCGAAAGCCAGACCCGCAAACTCTTCGAAGTCTGCCGCCGCCGCGGCGTGCCGATCTTCACCTTCATGAACAAGATGGACCGCCCGGCGCGGCCGTCGCTCGATCTGGTGGACGAGCTGGAAAACGTGCTCGGCATCCACGCCTGGCCGGTCAACTGGCCGCTTGGCGACGGCCCGCGCTTCAAGGGCGTGTATGACCGCGAGAACAAGCAGGTGCATCTTTTCCAACGCACCGTGCATGGTGCCTACCGTGCGCCGGTGGCCGTGACCGGCATCGAGGACGAGAGTGTGCAGGAAGCGGTGGAGGAGGGGACTTACCGGCAGGTTTGTGACGAACTTGAGTTGTTAGAAGGAGCGGGCGCGGACTTCGATGTGGCGAAAGTGCTGGCTGGCGAGTTGACGCCCGTATTCTTCGGCAGCGCGGCCAACAACTTCGGCGTGCAGCTTTTGTTGGACCGTTTCCTCGAACTCGCTCCATCGCCGCTGCCGCGCGAAAGCGACGGCTTGACCATTGATCCGGCTTCCGAAGAGTTCTCCGCCTTTGTCTTCAAGATCCAGGCAAACATGAACCCGAAGCACCGCGACCGCGTGGCCTTCGTGCGCATCGTTTCCGGCAAATTCGAGCGCGACATGAACGTGCTCAACACGCGCAGCGGCGAGAAGATGCGCCTTGGCAACTCGCAGCGCCTCTTCGCCCGCGAACGCGAAACCGTGGACGACGCCTTTGCCGGCGATGTCGTCGGCCTCGTTGGAAACTACGATTTGCTCATCGGGGACACGCTCGCCTCCCGGTCCGGTGTCACCTTCCACGAGATTCCGCGTTTCGCCCCCGAGTGCTTTTCCTATCTCCACAACAAGAGCACCGCGAAATACAAACGCTTCCGCGACGGGCTCCAGCAGCTTCTCAAGGAAGGTGTGGCCAGTGAGTTCCAGCTGCTCGACGCCGGCCCGGCATCGGTGCCGCTGTTAGGCGCGGTGGGCCCGCTGCAGTTCGAAGTCCTTCAATACCGCCTCGAAGGCGAATACGCCGCGGAAACCCGGCTGGAACCCGCAAGCTGGTCGCTCGCCCGCTGGCTCAAGCCGAAGGATGGCGACCCGCTCGCTCCTGAAGCGCGTCCGTCGCTCTCGCTCGGCGCAGCGCTCGCCCGCGACTCGAACGGCTGGCTCGTCGCCCTGCTGCCCAGCGAATGGGCGCTCAAGACCTTCGCCGACAAGAACGAGGACTGGATCATCTCCGACCAGCCGTTTCCTCCGCCGGTGGCGGAGCGTTGAGCCAAGCTCACCCGTTCAGCTTCGCCAGCGCCTTGGGCAGGAAGACGCCGTCCTTGCGGATGAGCTTGCCGTCGAAGCGGATCTCGCCGCCGCCGTAGTCCTTGCGCTGGATGCAGACCATATCCCAGTGGACTTGCGAGCGGTTGCCGTTGTCCGCCTCCTCGTAGGCCTGGCCGGGCGTGAAGTGGAACGAGCCGGCGATTTTCTCGTCAAACAGGATGTCGCGCATCGGCTCGCGGATCACCGGATGGAAGCCGAGCGCGAACTCGCCGATGTGGCGCGCGCCGGGGTCGCTGTCGAGTATGCGGTTGAGTTGTTTGGTCTTAGCGCCGGCCTCGGCCTTGACGATTTTTCCCTTGGAAAACTCCAGCCGGATGCCGTCGAAGGGGATGCCCTGATAGATGGTGGGCGCGTTGTATGAAACCACGCCTTCCACCGAATCCTTCACGGGAGCGGTGAAGACCTCGCCGTCCGGAATGTTATAAGTACCGCCGCAGACGATGGAGCGGATGTTCTTGATGGAAAACTTCAGGTCGGTGCCCGGGCCGGTGATCTCGACGCGGTCGGTGGCGTCCATGAGTTTCTTGAGCGCGTTCATGGCGGGCAGCAGCGCCTTGTAGTCGAGCAGGCAGACATTGAAGTAGAAATCCTCGAATGCCTCGGTACTCATGCCGGCCTGCTGTGCCATGGATGCGGAGGGCCAGCGCAGCACGCACCACTTGGTCCGGCGCACGCGGTGGTCCAGCACCGGGCGCATGTGTTTCATGGCGAGTTTCATTTTCTCCGCGGGGACGTCCGAGGTTTCGGCGATGTTGTGGCCGCCGCGGATGGCGATGTAGGCGTCCATGTCCTTCATCTCGGCGAGCAGGTGTTTGGAAATCACCGTGTATTGCGCATCGTCCGCGCCCTTGAGCATCTCGCGCGTGAGGCGGCCCTGGTGGAGGCGAAGGAAGGGCAGCGCGCCCTTGGCCCGCACCTCGCGGATCAGGGCGAGGCCGATGGACTCCGGCACGTCGTGCAGATCGAGCAGGACTTTCTCGCCTTTTTTCAGCGAGGTGGAATAGCGGACAAGCTGGCGGGCCAGGGCGTCGATGCGGGCGTCGTGCATGGGCGGTCTGATAGCGGGTGGGAGCGCCCGCTCCAAGCGCCAAGTGCGCACCCGGTCTCAGGACTCGAAATAGGTGTAGCCGTTGAGGCCCTCGCGGTAGAGATCGAGAATTTCGCGGCGTTCCTTTGGCGAGATGCGGCCGTCGGTGACCGCTTTCTCGGCGAAGTTGCGGAACTTGGAAACGAGCTCCTTCGGGTCGTATTCCACATAAGTGAGCACGTCGGCCACGGTGTCGCCCTCGACCTCGTGGGTATAAACCGGCTTGCCCTTCTCAAGGTGCACACCCACGACGTTGGTATCACCTAACAGGTTGTGGAGGTCGCCGAGGGTTTCCTGATAGGCGCCGACGAGGAACACGGCGACGTAATAGGGCTCATCCGGCTTGAGCTCATGCAGCGGCAGGATTTTGGCGACGTCCTCCTTGTCGATGAAGCGGTCGATCTTGCCGTCGCAATCACAGGTGATGTCCGCCAGCACGGCGCGCTGGCGGGGTTTTTCGTCGAGCCGGTGGATGGGCATCACCGGGAAGAGCTGGTCGATGGCCCACGAGTCCGGCAGGGACTGGAAGAGCGAGAAGTTTCCGTAGTAGAAATCGACAAGCGTTGAGGAAAGCTCGCGGAGGTCTTCCGGCACCTCTTCAAGCTGTGCGATGAGCTTGGAGATGCGGGTGATGATGTGCCAGAACCAGGCCTCGGCCAGGCCGCGCTCGCGCAAGGTGGCATTGCCATAGAAAAACTGCGCGCGCATCTGGTCGCGGTAATAGACGGCGTCGTTGAAGCTTTCCTGCAGGTTCTTCTTGCTGAGCGTCTTGTTGACGTCGATCAGGTTGGCGAGGTTCTGTGGCGGGTTTTGCGGCACCGCCGGGGCGGACTCGCTGGTTTGCGCGCTGGTGACATCCAGGATGTTGAAGACCAGCGCCGAGTAGTAGGCGACCACCGCGCGGCCGCTCTCGGAAATGAGGTTGGGATGGGAAACGCCGGCCTTGTCGCAGATTTGGGAAACCACCTCGATGATGTCCATGCAGTATTCGGCCACGGAGTAGTTGCAGGACGAGTGGAAATTGGTGTGGGAGCCGTCGTAGTCCACCGCCATGCCGCCGCCGATGTCGAGCACGCCCATCGGCGCGCCTTCCTTGACGAGATCGCAATACATGCGCACGGCCTCGGTGGCACCCTCGCGGATGGCGGCGATGTTGGGGATCTGCGAGCCTTGGTGGTAGTGCAGCATTTTCAGGCAACCGAGGTAACCGGCGTCCTTGAGGTGGTCCACCACGCCGATGACCTGGGCGGCATTGAGGCCGAAAACGGACTTGTCCCCGGCGCTGTCCTGCCAGTGGCCGGAGCCGCGGGTGGACAGGCGCACACGCACGCCGAGATTCGGCAGCACGCCGATTTTGCGTGAGCGTTCGAGGATGAGTTCGAGCTCACTGGGCATTTCCAGCACCAGCATGATGCGCAGGCCCATTTTCTGCGAGTGCAGCGCCAGATCAATGAACTCCTCGTCCTTGTAGCCGTTGCAGATGATGTAGGCTTCCGGATCGTGCATGTGCGCCAGCGCGGCGATCAACTCGGGCTTGGAGCCGGCTTCGAGGCCGTAGTGGTAGCGCTTGCCGAACTCGGCGATCTCCTCGATCACCTGCCGCTGCTGGTTTACCTTAATCGGGTAAACTCCGCGATATTCGCCGCGGTAGCCGGTGTCCTTGATCGCCTTGCGGAATGACTCGTTGATCTCGGTGATGCGCGAGTGCAGCAGGTCGCGGAAGCGCAACAGCACCGGCAGGTGCGTGCCGCGGTCACGCAGGCCCTCAATCACCTCGAAAAGCGAAACCTCCTTGCTGGCCTCATCGTCTTCGAGACGCACGGTGACGTGGCCCTTCTTGTTGACGCCGAAAAAGCGGTGGCCCCAGGATTCCACGCCGTAGAGTTCGGCGGATTGTTCCGGGGACCAGGAATTGGCCGCCATGCGTTTGGGCGACTTCGGGGCGGCGGCGGAAGAAGGAGAAGTCATAGATGTGGCAGCGGGAGCGGGGCGGCAGACAAACCCGGATCGCCGGGAAAAACCACTAAATTCCTCGGTGGTTTTCCGCGCCGTGAAGCCCGCGCGGCATGTCTGGTGATCCCTTCCCGCCGGTGGCCTCTACTTTATTTGCTTGGCTTGGCTCTTGGCCGTCAACATGCGACGGGAAAACCCCGAGGGATTGGAGAACCCGGACAAATGCCGCACGGGTCAGGGGGCTTTCCAGTCGGGGAAGGCGGACTTGAGTTGCTGGCGGTATTTTTCCGCCTCCGGCTTGTCGCCCTGGGCTTCGAGGGCGGTGACGAGCTTTGAGAGGGCGAGCGGCTTGAGGTCCTTGTCCTCGTGGAAATTGACGACGATGAGGTATTCGGCGGAGGCTTTTTTGGCATCGCCGGCCTTCATTTCGAGGTCACCTAACAGAATGCGCAGTCCGGCGCTGGTGCGGCCTTGCGGGCGCAGGGCGAGGGCCTCGTCGGCAGCGGTGCGGGACTCGGCCGGGCGGTCCAGCGCGAGCTGGGCGCGGCCGCGATCGAGCAGGCCATCGGCCTTCCATGCGGGGTTTTCCTCGACTTCGAGCAGGTGGTTTGCGGCGGTGAGGGCGCCCTCGGGCTCGGCGGTTTCGAGGCGGGATTTGGCGAGGTAGCGCCAGACTTCCTTGGGGGTGGCGCGGGGGTCGTCCGGATTGGCGATGATGCCGAGGCACTTGGCGGCCATGGCGAAATCGCCGGCGTTGTAGGACTGCATGCCGGACCACTGGAGGATTTGCTCGGGAATGTCGGAATCGTATTTGCCCTCGATGGCGAGTTTGATTTCGGAGGTGAGTTTCGGCGCGTCCTGGGAGGCGAAGTAGCCAAGGGCGAGCAGGATGCCGGCGTGTTTGCCGTAAGCGTCCGGGCGGAGCGTGCGGGCCTTTTCAAGATAAGTGATGGCGTCCTTGGCGGCGTTGGTTTTGACGAGGCCCCAGCCGATCCAGTAGTTGGCCTCGGCCTGCAGGTTTTCGTTGAGGCTTGTGATGTTTTTCAAGAGCCCCTGATAGCGGGCGATCATGTCCGGGATGTTGTTTTCCGCGCGGCGCATGCGGGCGGATTCCAGCCATGCGAAGGAGGCGAGGTCCTCGGAAGAACCGGCAGCGGTGAGGCGGTCGAAATCGGCGATGGCCTTCTGCGGCTCGGCGCTCTCGACATGGGCCTTGGCGCGCTTGGCGAGGGCGGAGGGGACGCGCGGGTCGTCCGGGTAGCGGGTGATGAACTCGCTGAGCGAGCGGACGGCTCCCGGATGATCGCCGGCCTCGGCGAGGCACCAGCCGCGCTGATAGAGCAGGCCGGGGCGGTTTTTATCACTGACGGCGGCGGCGTTGATCTCGTTGTAAACCTTGGCGGCCTCCGCGGTCTGCTTGTTGGCGAACAAGGTCTCCGCCTTCATCATAAGCGCAGTGTGGATGCGGGAATCCTCGGCGCGGAATTTCTGATAGAGCTGGAGAAAGGCGTCCACCTGGTCCGGCACGTGGCGGCCCTCGATCTGGAAGAAGCAAAGCAGGCGGTAGTAGGCGGCTTGGAAGGCGACGTCGGACTGGGGTTTGACGAGTTTTTCCACCTCGCGGAAGAGAGCGAGCGCCTCGCTGGGCTGTTTGAGCCGCATGTGGGCGCGGGCGGCGAGCATCAGGCGCGCGGCTTCCTTTTCCCCGGCGGCTTTGACGGAGCTGCTGCGGAAAACGCTGATGACCTCCTTGTATTCCTTTTTCGCGAAATGATTGCCCATCAGGGCGGTCTGCGCGTCGGCGCGGAAGTCCTCCATGCCCGCCGTGCGCATGACCAGGGCGAGGTAGCGGTCGGCGAGCTCAGTCTTGCCGAGCCGGGTGGCGGTGAGCGCGGCCTGGAGCGCGGCCTCGCCGCGGACCTTCGGCGGGTGGGGCGCGGCGACCACTTCTTCGAAAATGGCCAGTGCTTCCTCGGTTTTCCCGGCCTTGAGGGTGAGGTGGCCAATCGCGACCTTGGCCTGCGCGGCGAACAACCCGCCGGCGGGATCTGCGAGGACCTTGTTGAACGCGGCGACAGCCTCGCGGTCGCGGCCGAGCAGGCGGTAGCAGTTTCCGGCGAAGTAATGGCCGCGCGGACGTTCCTCGGGTTTGGCGGCGTTGGCGGCATAGCGCTCGAACATCGGCGCGGCGAAGGCATATTCGCCCTTGTTGTAATGATCCGCGGCGAGCGTGTAGGCGGCGGCGGCGGCCCACTTGCCCTGGGCATAGCGGTTGATGAGGGTGCTGAAGCAGTGTTTCGCATCCTCGATCTGGCCGGACTGGTAGTAGCTGTTTCCGAGATACCACCATGCCATTTCGGCGTTCGGGTGATTCGGGAAGGCGCTGAGGTATTCGGCGAAAATCTGTGCCGCGCGCTGGTAGTATTCGCCGCGGTTTGCGAGGTCGGTGGCGCGCTGCGCGGAGTCGTAGAGGTTTTTTCCACGCAGGAAAAAGTCATTGCCGGCGTCCGGCGCGAGTGTGGGGTCCACTGCCTCGGCACGCGGGGCTTGGGCGGCCGCCGGGCAGGCGAGGAGCAGGGCAAGTGCGAGCGTGCGTTTCAAGGGGCGTGGGGCGTTAGGGCTTTTCCAAGGAGGCTGGCCGGGCGGATCACTTGGCCGGCGCGGGCCGCTGGGTGGCGAAGGAAATATTCCAGATGCCGGCTTTCTGGCAGGTGTCGATGACCTCCACGATGCGCTGGTAGGCCACTCCGCCGTCGCCGCGGATGCGCACCGGCTGGTTCTCGAACTGGCGGGCGATGGCCGCGAGTTTCTCAAGCAACTGCGGCAGCTCCACGGTGAGGCCCTCCACACGGATGGTGCCGTCGGAAAGCACGTTGATGATGATTTCCCCCTTCGGGCGGTTGAGCTCGGAGCCTTCCTCGGCGGTGGGAACGGAGACGTTGAGCTCGGTTTCCGAGCGGCTGAACTGCCAGGTGACGATGAAGAAAATGAGCAGTAGGAACACGATGTCGATCATCGGTGCCAATTGGATGCCCGCGGGCTCCGGCTGACGGCTGGAGAATTTCATGAGTGAAAAAATGGCTCAGATACCGTGGATGTCCGGGCGCTCGCCGAGGGGCGATGGCAGCGGCATGGCGTAGTCCTCACGCGTGCGCTGCGCAGGCGTGTGGGCGGGGGACGGTTGCTGGCGCTCGACCTGCGAGTGGAGCAAGGCCATCAGGTGGGTGGCCGCGGCTTCCAACTCGGCGATGTATTTCTGCACCCGGCCGCGGAACAACGAGTAGAACACCAGCGCCGGGATGCCGATCATCAGGCCCGCCGCAGTGGTGATGAGCGCTTCGGAAACGCCCTCCGCGAGCTCCATTTGGCGAACGCCCTGCACGTCTCCCGAGGAAATCTGGAGGAAGGATTTGATCATGCCGAGCACCGTGCCGAGCAGGCCGACCATCGGGGCGATCGCGCCGATGTCCGCTAGGTAGGTGATGCGCGAGTTGAGCAGGCCGGCTTGGCGTGAGCCCTCGGCCTCGGCCACCTCGCGCACGCCGCCGAAGGAGGCCACCGGGTATTTGGTCATGAAATCCAGCGTCTTCTGGGTCACCCGCGCCATGCATTCGTTCTGACGGTGGCAATAGGCGATGAGCCCGAGGTAGTCGCGCTTGCGGATCATCGCCTCGGCGGCGTCCATGAAGCGGTCGCTCACCACCGCATTGCGGCGGATGGTGAGCAGGTAAATGAGCACCAGCACCACACCCACCACCGAGAGCAGGGCCAGCGGATACATCATGATCCCGCCGGCAGCGACGATCTCCAAAAAGTCCATCTGCTTGGACACCGGTTCGCTCTCCGCGGCGGCGGTGGCTGCGGAGGCGGCGGACGCGGAGAGGAGCATCCCCACAGCGGAAAATAGGCGGCGCTTCATGAATTTCGAGGGACTTTAGCCATCCGCGGACCCAACGCAAGCCCGGCAATGGCGGCTTTCCTACGGCCCGCCCGGCTGGATTCTTTCACCGCGCATTTTGGGTTGGTGCCTTGGCGCGCTTGAACTATGGTGCCGCCCCCCGAGCGGGAAACTTATGGCGATTCAAGGAAAACAACTGGCCGTGGCGTGTGCGAAGGCGGCGGATGAGACCAAGGCGGAGAACATCCGCATCTGGGACATGCGAGGGCTTTCCAATCTCACCGACTACATGGTCGTCTGCTCCGGCAGCTCGATGCCGCAGCTGCGCGCGATTCTGCGCGACGTCGCCGGCAAGGTGGAGGAAGAGCACGGCGTGAAACCCGTGCATGCCGAGGGCAAGGCCGACACCCGCTGGGTGGTGCTGGATTTCATCGACGTGATGGTCCACGTGATGCACCAGGAACTGCGCGACTACTACGGCCTCGAGGACCTCTGGAAAGACGCCAAGGAAGTGGAGTGGCAGACGGCTGCGGCCTAACGAGCCTCAACCACGATCTTGATGCCTTCCTCGCGGAGGTTGCGCTGGAAGACCTCGCTGATCTGGTCCAGCGGGAGGCGGTGGGTGAGGAGTTTTTCCACCGGAATGCCGATGCGCGCGGCGGTTGCGGGAAAAGTAAAATTTCCGCAACCCATTTCACACGCCAGTTCGCAAGTCCCGCATGCTCCATAGCAGCCCCTTCGCACCGCTGGCGCCGCCCCTCATCGCCCGCGCGCCATCCTTGCGCTTGGCCGTAAATCGTTCCCGCGCGCCGGCAAACGCCTCGTTCACGAATGCCTTGCTGCCAATCACCGCTC
>RPOS01000102.1 GCA_003820635.1 Verrucomicrobiaceae bacterium
GCACAACGCCCGTGAGATTCCCTTCGCGAAACTCCACGCGGATCGAAACGGCATTGCACACCACACCATCCGGCTCGATTTCATCGACCATCTTTTCAAATCCGATCTCCTGAAATCCGGCGGTGAAATTCCAGACGGTCACTACGCCGAGGAATCGATGAAACAAACCGTCGTCCCGTTCCGCAACGGCATCATGCTCTCCATCGCCACCGGCTATGCCGAAAGCATCGGCGCTGAAGCCGTGGTCATTGCCGCACACTCCGGCGATCATGCAATCTACCCGGATTGCCGCGAGCCATTCATGCAGGCCATGGCCGAGGCGATGGGGCAGGGCACCTACGCGAAGATCCAGCTTCTGCGGCCGTTCATCGCCATGAACAAGACCGCCATCGCCCGCCGCGGTGCGGAACTCGGCATCGACTTCGCGGAAACCTGGTCCTGCTACAAAGGCGGCGAAGTCCACTGCGGCGTCTGCGGCACCTGTGTCGAACGCCGCGAAGCCTTCCAACTCGCCGGCCTGCCCGACCCCACGGTTTATCTAAAAACCCCGCCGCTCCCCGGATTTCCCTCCTGATCTCTTCTCTTGTGTCTTGCGTCTTGATGTCTTGAGTCTTTCCCCATGTTCCGAATCTGCAAATCCCTCGAAGTCGAGAACGGCCACATGCTCACCAAGCATCCGGACAAGTGCCGTTTTCCCCACGGACACACCCGCAAGGTGGAGTTCGTCATCGAAGCGGATGAGCTCGATGAAAACGAGATGGTCTGCGATTTCAAGATCGTCAAGGAGGCCGTCGGCGAGTGGCTGGACACTTTCGACCACGCGCTCTGCATGAACACGGCGGACCCCGCTTATGCCGATTTCAAGGCGCGCTACGGCGAGCGTGTGATCGGCTTCGAAAACCAGGATCCCACCACCGAACTGATGGCCCGCACGATTTTCGAGCACGCCTCCGAAGCTCTAATCACCTACGCCTCCCGCACCGATACCCGTTACCGCCTTGCTCCCGGCGTGCGCCTTGTCCGCGTCCGAGTTTGGGAAACCACCTCCTCATGGGCGGAATACGAACCCACACT
This sequence comes from Verrucomicrobiaceae bacterium, assembly GCA_003820635.1. The sequence continues at coordinate 1,075 of RPOS01000102.1, forward strand.
TTGAGTCATGTCTAACAAATCACTTCCCGACATCCAGGCCACTCCGGACACGCGTGGCATCGCCATCGACCAAGTCGGCGTTTCGGACCTGCGCTATCCGATCCAGGTGACCGACCAACACGGCATGCCGTTTCCAACCGTGGCCACCATCTCGATGTCGGTGCACCTGCCGCACCAGTTCAAGGGCACTCACATGAGTCGTTTCCTCGAGGTGCTCAGCATGCATGAGGGCGAGGTGACATCGCGCACGCTGCCAAACATCCTGCACGACCTGAAACAACAACTCCACGCCGAGGAAGCGCACATCGAAGTCGCCTTCACTTACTTCGTCACCAAGAAGGCTCCTGTTTCCGGTTCGCCGGCCAAGGTTGGCTGCGACTGCGTGTTCATGGGCACTTCCAACGGAACCAGCGACGATCTGGTGCTTCGCGTCACCGTGCCCGTCACCACGCTTTGCCCGTGCAGCAAGGAGATCAGCGATTATGGAGCGCACAACCAGCGCGGCTACGTGACCCTTGAGGTCCGTCCGAAAAAGAAGGGCAACGGCTGCGAACTCATCCTGATCGAGGACTTGATCGAGGTTGCCGAGAAATCCGGCTCCGCACCGGTTTACGCGCTGCTCAAGCGCACCGACGAGCGCCACGTCACCATGCAGGCCTATGACAATCCGGTCTTCGTCGAGGACGTCGTCCGCAATGCCGCCGCACTTCTGTTAGCCGACCGGCGCGTCGCCTCGTTCACCGTCAAGGCGGTGAATCACGAAAGCATCCACGACCACAATGCCTTCGCCGTCATTTCCGGCAAAGCCGCCGATTCGCTTGACTGAGATCATTCCAGCCGAGGTCCTGCTGGATGCCTACGCGCGGGGCATCTTTCCGATGGCGCACGACGGGGAAATCCTGTGGTTCTCACCAGAGCACCGCGGGCTCATTCCGCTAGACGCGCGCTTCCACATCCCGCACGGGCTAAGGCGCGCCCTCAAGCGCAAGCCTTTCGAACTGCGTTGGAACACTTCCTTCCGCGAGGTCATGCTGGCCTGCGCCGAGCGCGAGGACACTTGGATCGACGTGGTCATTCTCGAAAGCTACTGCCAGCTCCACAAGCTCGGCTTCGCCCACTCGGTCGAGTGCTGGGACGACGAGGGCCTGCAGGGCGGGCTCTACGGCGTGGAGCTGCCCGGCGTGTTCTTCGGCGAAAGCATGTTTTCCCGAAAAACGGATGCATCTAAGATCGCCCTCGTCGCCTTGGTGGAAAACCTCCGCCAGCGGGACTTCAAGCTGCTCGATACCCAGTGGATGACTCCGCACCTACTGCAATTCGGCGGCTATGAACTCAGCCGCAGGAAATACCACATGGCATTGCAGCAAGCCTTGAGTCCCCGGCCGTAAGCCGTGATTGCGATAGGGGCTGGTTTGCTCAGCGCTTTGCAGCGTCGGCTTCGATCCATGCCCAGAGGCGGTCCAGACCCGCGCGCACGGCGGTTTTGGTGGCGGGAAGGTCGCCGTCGGGAGCGGCTTTGCCGAAGAGATAGAACTTGATTTTCGGTTCGGTCCCTGAGGGGCGCACGGCGAAGGAGCGGCCGTCGGCGAGGTCGACGAAGAGCATCTTTTCCTTGGGCAGCAGATCTCCTTCCTGGTCGAAGAGATCCTGCTTGGCGAAGTCCCGGACACGGACGACCGCGGAGCCATCGACTTCCGCCGGCGGGTTCTCGGCGTAGGAGTTGGCGAGTGCCTGGATCTTCGCCGCGCCATCGGCGCCTTCCATCACCAGCGATTTGCCGATTTCCAGGTGGTAGCCGAACTCGGCGTAAACCTCGTCCAGCAGTGCGGGGATGGTTTTACCGATGGATTTGGCGTAGGCGGCCACTTCCGCGAACATCAGAGTCGCGCCGTTGGCGTCCTTGTCTCTAACGGAATCCGAGCCGAGGTAGCCATAGCTCTCCTCGCCGCCGAAGACGAAGAAGCGCGAGTATTCGAGCCGCAGAAGGCGCGTCTGTTCCTCGCTGAGCGAGCGGTAGTCGCCCTTCTTGTCGGCAGGAATGGCATCCTCGTATTTGCGCAGCTTGCCGGCGATGTATTTGAAGCCGGTGAGGGTATCGACAATGCCGACGCCGAAACCATCGGCAATGGCCTTTTGCAGCTCGGTGGTGACGTAGGTTTTCACCAGCACCGCGCGGCTGCGGTTGGCGTGGGTGAGCCAGCCGAGGTCGAAGCAGGTCTTGAGCCGATACCATGCCATCAGCGAGCCGATCTGGTTGCCGGTCAAAAGGACCATGTTGCCGCCGGCATCGCGGACGGCCACGCCCATGCGGTCGGCGTCGGGGTCGGTGCCGATGACGATTTCCGCGTCTTCCTTGAGCGCGAGGTCGATGCCCATTTTCAAGGCCGGGGCGTTTTCCGGATTCGGGGATTCCACGGTTGGGAAACGGCCGTCCTGCAAGTCCTGCTCGGGCACGGTGAGGACCTCGAAACCGAACGAGCGCAGCATCGGCACGTTGATGTGGCCGCCGGTGCCGTGGAGGTTGGTGAAGACGATCCTGGTGGCGGCGCTTTCTAACAGCGAGGGCTGGAGCAGCAGGGTTTTGAGGCGTTCCACATAGCGGGCATCCATTTCCTCACCGAGGGTGGTGATGGTGCCGCGCTGGTTTGCGGGCAGTGGCTCGTAGTGCTCGCTGGCGATGGCGTTGACCTCGTTGATGATGGCCGTGGCATGCGGATCCACGATCTGTGCGCCGTCGTTGAAGTAGGCCTTGAAGCCATTGTCATGCGGCGGGTTGTGGCTGGCTGTTAGAACAACGCCGGCATCGGCGCGGAGTTCGCGGATTGCGAAGGACAGCTCGGGCGTCGAGCGAGGGCCCTCGAAGAGGAATGCGTCGCAGCCGAGATCCGCGCAGACTTTGGCGCAGAATCCGGCGAAGTCCTTGGAGAAATGCCGGGTGTCATGCGCGAACACGAGCACCGGCCGGCGGCCATCGCCGACGAAGCGTTTCGCATGGGCGATCATTCCACGCACGGCGCGGCTGACGTTGTAGAAATTCATCGTGGCGGTGCCGGTGCAGGGATGTTCGGGACGCCCGTTGGGGCCGCCGTTTCCTTGCTCGGCCTTGGTCACCACGCGGCCGATGGTGCGCCCGCGCAGGCCGCCGGTGCCGAAGGCGAGGGTTTTGAAAAAGCGGTCGTTGAGTTCCTCCCATGCCCCTGCATCCACGAGTTCGTCCACGGCCCGGGCTGCCACTTCGCTGGTGGTGCCGGCGAGCAGCGCGAGGATGTTGGTCTTGGCGGATTCAAGGAGATTGCCGTCGGCGACGGCGTTATTGAGAGTGGTTTGGAGCGTGCGCATTGCGGGCGGATGGTAGGAATTTCCCGCAGCGTGGCAATGCCATGTTCGCGGGCGCGGCCACAGGGCCCTGCCTTTTTGGGAAAACCAACCGCAGATGCCCTCAGTGATGCACGCAGATTGAAGATGGGATGAGTGGAAATGCCGGTTGGAGGACTCAAGTTTCACCCCGCACTCCACAAATCCCGGGCTGCTCCGCCTCAAACTTCGGAATCCGGGTTGAAAGTTCAAAATCCGTCGCCCAAGCTCCGCGCATGATTCCCAACGTCCTTGCCGAACGCTACGCCTCGCCCGCCCTCCAAGCCATCTGGTCCGCCGAAGGGCGGATCGTGCTGGAGCGCGAATTCTGGATCGCCGTGATGAAGGCGCAGCGCGATCTCGGGCTGGATGTTGCCGCGGAGGCAATCGCGGCTTACGAAATAGTGAAGGCCCAGGTGGACACCGCCTCGATCATGGCCCGCGAGAAAATCACCCGCCACGATGTGAAGGCGCGCATCGAGGAGTTCAACGACCTCGCCGGACACGAGCAGGTCCACAAGGGCATGACCTCGCGCGACCTCACGGAAAACGTGGAGCAGCTCCAGGTTTACCGCTCGCTGCTTGTGGTGCGTGACAAGACGGTCGCCGCGCTGCGCCGGATGCGCGAGCGCTCTGAGCAATGGAACGAACTCGTTCTAACAGCCCGCACCCACAACGTGGCCGCCCAGCCGACCACGCTCGGCAAGCGCATCGCGATGTTTGGCGAGGAATTGCTCGGTGCCCTCCATGCGCTCGAAAGCGTGATCGCCGCTTATCCCGTCCGTGGACTGAAAGGCGCCGTTGGCACGCAAATGGACCAGCTTTCCCTGTTCGAAGGAGATGCAACTAAAGTCGCTGAGTTGGAACAACGCGTCGTAGCTCACCTCGGCATGCCGGCGGTATGGACCAACGTCGGCCAGGTTTATCCACGTTCGTTGGATTTCAGGGTGGTGGCCGTTCTAACGGATCTATGCTCGGGGCCATCCTCGTTTTGCAAAACGTTGCGCCTGATGGCCGGACACGAGACCGCCAGCGAGGGCTTCGCCCCGGGCCAGACCGGCTCCAGCGCCATGCCACACAAGATGAACTCGCGCTCGTGCGAACGCGTGAACGGTTTCCACGTCATTCTCAAAGGCCACCTCGCGATGGCTTCGGGGCTCGCGGGCGACCAGTGGAACGAGGGCGATGTCTCCTGCTCGGTGGTCCGCCGCGTGATGCTGCCGGACGCGTTTTTCGCCACTGATGGCATGTTCGAGACGTTTCTAACCATTCTCGACCAGATGGACGCCTACGAGGCGGTGATCGCCGCGGAGACGGCGCACTATCTGCCGTTCCTGATGACCACCACCATCATGATGGAAGCCGTGAAAGCCGGCGTGGGCCGCGAGACCGCGCACAAGGCGATCAAGGAGCACGCCGTGGCCACCGTGAACGATCTTCGCGCTGGAAAAATCGAACGCAACAACCTCGTCGAGCGTCTCGCCGTTGACAGCCGTCTCGGACTGTCCCGCGAAACGCTGGACGCCATCCTCGCCCGCGGCGACCGCGAGTCCGGCGCGGCCAGGACGCAGGTCGCAGCCTTCGCCACGGCTGTTAGGAAACTCGAAGCCGCCCACCCGCAAGCTGCGGCCTACGCGCCGGGGACGATTCTTTAAGGAGGGACACGCTCATGTCCCTTGCTCCACCCGGGAGGTTGACATGCCGGTTCCTGCCGCAATCATCCACCGAGTGAGCGAACCGTCATCATTCGAACCTGAATTTGATATGGGAATCGACGCCACACCGGTGGTCGTGCGGAAAGACGACCTGATTTTCAAATCAGGAGGCGCTGCCACGCTCAGTCCCGCGCAAGTCGAGTTCAACAAGCTGATGAAGCGCCTTGAAAATGCCCGCGCCAGGCATGATCAGGAACAAGCGCGCCTTGACCGGATTCTCGCGACCTGCATCCGCGAGTTGATGCCCTTGGTCGATGATCTCCACCGGCTGGACTTCGAGTTGGTGATCCACGGCCATGCCGCGCTCCAAACGATGAAACTCACCGCCCGCCGCCGCGAATGGTTCGGGGATCTGATGAGCGGCAAGGCGGGCGACCTGCTGGCCGACTCCTCCGGCCTCACCGACGCACAGCTTGAATCCCTGGGAAAAATCGCCCGAGAGCTGGGGCCTTCTCGCTCGGAACAGGCATCGAAAGAAGCCGAGGCCGATGAGTTTGATTTCCTGCGCAGCATGCTCGAGAAGGCCGCCCGCAAGGCGGGTGTGGATCTCGATCTGGGCGATCTGGACATCCACGGCGATCCCGCCGAGTTCGAGCGGCAGCTCCATGAGCGCATGGCTGCGGCCGCCGGGTCTTTGGAACAAAACCCATCCTCCGGAAAGACGCGCAAGCGCAAGCCAAGCAAGGCCCAACTGGAGCGGGAGCGGAAGCAACGCGAGATCGACGAGGCGAAACAACGCGACCTCAAATCACTCTACAAGCAACTCGCCAAAGCCCTGCATCCCGATCTTGAAACGGATCCAACGCTCAAAAGCCACAAGGAGGACTGGATGAAGCGCCTCACCACCGCATACGCCGCCGCTGATCTGCGGGAACTCCTCCGCATCGAGATGGAATGGTTGGGCGAGGAGTCGTCCAACCTCGCGACCGCGGGTGATGAGAAGCTGAAGATTTATAGCATGATCCTCAAGGAGCAGATTGCGGAGATCAAGATTCAGACCGAGAGGCTCGTGGACCAACCGCAGTATTTCCCACTGCGGCGCTTCACGGATGATTTCACCGGATACATGCCGGAACCGGTTGTGATCAAGCTCGGGCTGCGTGACGAGGTGGAGCGTCACCAATCAATGTTGCAGCTTCTCAAGCAAGGCGATGGTGAGACCCGCAAGATGATCAACGAATGGGCCGACAGCCACGCACGCGCCTCGCGCCAGCCGAAATTTCCATTCTGAGCAACGCGATCCTCAGACTCCGGATCGGCCGATCATCAACAACCGCAGGCCGTTGAGGCAAACCAGCACGGTGCTGCCTTCGTGTCCGACCACGCCAAGGGGCAGCGGCAGGGAAAAGCCCAGCGCGGAGATCACCAGCACGACGATCACGGCGCTGGCGAAGATGAGGTTTTGCAGCAAGACGCGCCTTGCCCGGCGGGCGTGGGCCAGCAGCAACGGGATGTTTTCCAAGCGATCTCCCATCAGCACGATGTCCGCCGTTTCCATGGCCACATCGGTGCCGGCCGCACCCATGGCCACGCCGATGTCGGAGGTTGCCAGGGCGGGCGCGTCGTTCACTCCATCCCCCACCATCATCACCGAGCCTTCGGTCTTGAGCTCGCGGATGATGCGCAGTTTGTCCTCGGGAAGCAGGCCGGCGTGCACTTCGTCCACCGCCGCCTCGCGGGCGATGGCTTCCGCCACCGGGCGCTGGTCTCCGGTGAGCATGACGACCTTTTTCACACCCAGCCGATGAAGCTCCGCCGACAGCTCGCGGGCGGCGGGGCGGATGGTGTCCGCCATGACGAGCACGGCCTCGGCCGTGACGGTGTCGCCATTACGGATGCCGAGCCAGACGCAGGTCTTGCCCATTGCCTGCAGCGGGGCGGAGTGCTTTTCAAGGGTTTCGAGACCAGTGGCGTTGAGTTCGCGCAACAGGCGCTCGCTGCCGACAAGGTGGCGGGTTTCGCCGACGGTGGCCTCGGCACCCTTGCCGGCGGTCGATTGGAAATCGGTTGCCGCCGGTGGATCGATGCCGAGATCCGCGGCGCTCTTGACGATGGCGTGGGCCAGCGGGTGCTCGGATTTAGCCTCCAGCGCGGCGGCGATCCGCAGCAGATCGAGCGCGTCTCCGGGGAGATTGTTAGATAGCGGATGGACGCCGCTGGCGGTGACGATCTCTGTTAGAGATGGCTTGCCCACGGTGAGCGTGCCGGTCTTGTCGATGGCGATGATGTCGATGTGTGCGGCGCGTTCCAGATGGGAGCCGCCCTTGATGAGGATGCCGCGCCGGGCCGCGCCGCCGATGGCTGACAGGACGGTGGCGGGTGTGGAAATGATCAGCGCACATGGCGAGGCGACGACCATGATGGTCATGGCGCGGTAGAAGGCCTTGGGAAAATCCTCGTCTTGGAACAGGAATGGCACAAGGAAGACGGCGATGGTGAAGCCGATGACTCCCATGGCATAGTATTGCTCCGCACGCTCGAGGAAGCGCTGGGTCCTGGATTTCTCCGCCTGCGCCTCGGCGACGAGCTTCACCATGCGTGAGAGCGTCGAGTCCTCGGAACGCTTGGTGACCTTCAGTTCGATTCCGCCGCTCTGGTTGATGGTGCCGGCGAACAAAGGGCTGCCGGCCGTTTTGGAAACGGGTATCGACTCGCCGGTCAGCGATGACTCATCGACGTTGGTGCTGCCTTCTAACAAAATTCCGTCCACCGCGATCTGCTCGCCAGGGCGGACGATGACGATCTCGTCGATTTCGATTTGCTCAACTGGAACCTTCACGCTGCCGTCGGCGCGTTTGACCAGTGCCTCGCTGGGCCGCAGCGTGAGCAGTGACTCAATGGCCTTCTGCGTGCGGTCCATCGCGTGGCGTTGCAGCACGTTTGAGAAACTGAAAAGAAACAACAGCAGCGCGCCCTCGAAGGGTGCGCCGATCAATGCCGCGCCGATCGCGGCGAGCACCATCAACACGTCCACATCCAGCACTTTTTCGCGCAGCGAGGCGATGGCGGATCTCACACCCTGTTGCCCCGCGAAGAGATAGGCTCCGGCGTAAAGCCAGTGGGTCAAGGTGCCGACGCCGCCGGTCTTTTCCAGGATCAGCGCGGCGATGAGAAATGCCAGGCCGAGACCGCAGGAAATCTCCTCGTTGTACCCGCCGGCCAGCGTCTTCTGCCACAGTGTGCGTTGGTCCGCTGAACGGGGTGACAACGGCTTGATGTCGGCTCCGGTTTGCTTGAGGTCTTCGGCGATGCGGTCTTCCGGCTCGATGTTCGAGTCGAAGGTGACTGTTAGAACCTTGCCGAGGTAGGTGGCGGTGGCGCGGCGCACGCCCGGGATGCGCCCCACTTTTTTCTCCAGCTTCTGAGCGCAGGCTTCGCAGGCGTTTCCTTCCAGCCGGAAAGTGGACTTGCGGATGGCGGATTCCACTTGGGAGATGTGCTCCTTGAGAAGCGAGCGCACGTCGCTGTCGCTGAGTTTCGAGGGATCGAATTCCACATCCACCTTGGCATGTTGCGGATCGGTGGCCACTCGCAGGATGCCTTCGTGATCGGTCAGCGGGAGGTCGGGCTCTTGGTCGTTCATGTGGCGGGTGCGGGTTTCCAGAAGGCGCTGCATGAACATCATGCGCCGGATGCAGATGCCAAGCTGATAGTTCGCAAATACCCTCTTGATTGCGTGGCTATTGATACGCGTTCACAACAGGAGCGGATGACAAACAGTCGATGCGATCGGAGATCGGCGGGTGCCTCAGCGCTCATCCTTTTCCACCGGGCCGTAATGGAAGCGGTGCAGGATGCGGTGGGCCACCGGGCCGAAAAGCAAGCCGGCCAGAACGAGGAAGGCGAGGCCGGAATAGAGCGCATAGGCCCCGGCGAAAATCTTGCCGGCCTCGGTTTTCATTTCATTCACAGGCCCCATGCCGCCGAGGATCATGGCCGCGTTGAGGAATGAGTCCGTGAGGGAAAGTCCTTCAAAATAGGCATATCCGAGCATGCCCAGCCCGAGTGAAATGCCGATCAACAGGCAACCAATCAGGAACGAGTGGGCAAGGCGCCGCAGGAAGGCCGTCTTGGAGATCAGTTGTTGCGAGCGGTGTTCGTAGCGGAACATGATCGGATGCGATGATGTCCATTCAGGAAACCGGAACCTGTTTGCGCATTCCGGCGGCCACCTCGTGAAAGGCGGCGGAAACCTTGTTCTGTTCCGGCGGCAGCAGGGCGATGGGCGCGCCGGAATCACCACGCTCGCGGGTGGGTATATCGATCGGGATACGGCCTAACAGCGGGACGTTAAGCACCTCCGCCTCGCGGACTCCGCCGCCCTCGCCGAAGAGATAATATTTCTTTCCGGCATCGCACTCGAACCAGGCCATGTTCTCGATCAGGCCGAGGATCGGCACGTTCACTTTCGCGAACATGGAGACCGCCTTGCGTGCGTCGATCAGCGCCACTTCCTGCGGCGTGGTGACGATCACCGCGCCGTCCACGGAAACCGTCTGCACGATGGTGAGTTGGATGTCGCCGGTGCCGGGCGGGAGATCGAGCACCAGATAGTCGAGATTTTCCCATGCCACCTGGCGGAGGAATTGCTGGGTGTAGCGGGTGGCCATCGGGCCGCGGACGATCACGGGTGAGCGGTCTTCCAGCAGAAACCCCATCGACATGAGCTGGATGCCGTGGGCTTCGAGCGGGATGATCTCGTCCTGCTCGTTGGCCATGGGGTGCTCGCGGGTGCCGAACATCTGGGCGACGGACGGGCCGTAGAGATCGCAGTCGCAAAGGCCGACCTTCGCGCCAGTGGCTGCAAGCGCGACGGCGAGGTTGGCGGCCACCGTGGACTTGCCCACGCCGCCCTTGCCGGAGGCCACGGCGATGATCCGCTTCACACCGGGAATCGATGATTTGCCGACGCTGCCAGCCGCCCCCTCGGCGGCGGGTGCGTCCTTGATCTCGATTTCCACCTTCACGCTGCCGACGTCCGGCAGCGGATCAAGAATGGCGTGGCAGTCCTGGAAAATTTGTTCCGGCACCTTGGGATCGCGCGTCCGCACCTCGATGCGCACGGTGGTGAGGCCGGGTTCACAAGTGACCTCCTTGACGAGGCCGAAAGAAACAATGTCCCGGGAAAATCCGGGGTAACGGACTTGGCGGAGAGCGTCGCGGATGAAATCAGGTGTCATGGGCGCGGGAGTCTCGCGGATACGCGCCGCAGTGCAAACCGTTATTGACGGCCCGTGCGGGAAGCGCCGGAATCCTCTCAGCCACCGCTTTTATCAAACCTCTCATGGAAAACGTCATCATCATCGGAACCGGATGCGCCGGTTACACCGCCGCCATTTACACTGCCCGCGCCAACCTCAGCCCACTGCTGCTCACCGGCACCCAGCCCGGCGGCCAGCTCACGAC